>JBFWSE010000030.1:0-34097 GCA_050248535.1 Novosphingobium sp. | reverse complement strand
GTTCTTCATCAGACCGTCCGGCTCGAACTCCCAGTTTTCGTTGCCATAAGCGCGGTACCATTGGCTGCTGTCGTCATGGTATTCATAGGCATAGCGCACGGCGATGCGGTTCTCGGTGAAGGCCCAAAGTTCCTTCACCAACCGGTATTCATGCTCCTTCGCCCATTTCTCCGTCAGGAATCGGATCACCTCTTCACGCCCATTGATGAATGTCGAACGATTGCGCCAGTTCGTATCCGGTGTGTAGGCTCTGGAAACAGCCTCTGGATTGCGCGAGTTCCAGCCATCCTCGGCGAGGCGGACTTTCAATATTGCGCTTTCACGAGTGAACGGCGGAAACGGAGGTCGGTTGTCCAAGTGCAGGTCTCCTTCTGCGGGGTCATCTCAGGCCGTGGAACGGGAAAATCGCGATACGCGCGGACTTTCGACGCTCATCGCCAGCACTTTGCTGATGTAGGTAAGACTCTGGTCGGATTCGGATTGCCAGACATCGAAAGCCTGCTGGATCGCCTGCCGGGCTCGTGTGGATGTCGGCACCTTGTCAGCCACGCCTTCGATCGAGAGGCGCAGGATAACGTCGTCGGACAGAACATAGCTGTCCACGCCCGCTTCACGCAGGAAGTATTGCGCTGTCTTGTCGCCAAGCCGATCGCCGTGGCCGTGAAGATGCTCAAGCAATTGTGCGAACTGATGCGGACCGTGCCCGGCCAGAAACCTGCCGAAACTGCCGTGACGTTTGATCGTATCCAGCACGAAGACTGCGTTGCGCCGGACTGATTGAATGCGCGCGCCGTTGCGCACTATTCGTTTATCCCTGAGCAGATCGTCGAACCAGTCGTCACTCATCCTGGCACAGCGTTCGGGATCGAAACCGGCGAAGGCTTCCTCGAAGGCGGGCCACTTTCTGTTGATGACCTGCCGGTTGAATCCGGCACGAAAGATGTTCTGCGTCATCTGCGACAGCCACCGGTCGCCCGGTACTGCGGAAAGATTCTCGGGCGAGAGCGGGGCCGGGATCGATACCTCGACCGCCGCTATGCTGCCTTTGCGTCCAACGGCGATTGCCAGGATTTCCGTAAACTTGCGCATGGGACTATTCCTTGCCCTGCCCGCGTCGATTCGACACCGGTTTGCCCACCCACCCGGCAAATGTATTCACCCCGCGCACGCGGACCAATCCTGGATCAAGACCATGCCCGCGACCGGCAACTGGAAGCACCTGTTTTCCCGATCGCTTGCCACGCAGGCGCCGCGCGTATCGTTCATGGCACATGGCCACCATTTGTGGCCTGACGTGACGCTGGAAGCACAAATAGCCGCCTGGCATGACGCGAGCGCCCTGGCGGGACGGAAATGGGACCGTGTGCTTGGACCAGTATGGGAAGAAGCCCAGCGCCATGTGGCGAACGAACTGAACCTGCCCGATCCCGGAACAATCAGCTTTGCGGGCAACGCCCATGATTTCCTCGTCAGGATCGTCTCTGCCATGCCGCGCCGTCCGGTGCGTGTACTCACCAGCGACAGCGAATTCCTCAGCGCCATGCGCCAGTTGCGCCGATGGGAGGAAACCGGAGAAGTGACGCTCACGATCGCGAAGCCTGCGGAAATCGAGGGCATCGCCACGAAAGGCGACTTCGATCTGATCCATGTCAGCCAGATCCTCTACAACAGCGGCCTGGAATCCGATTGGCGCAGCATCGCCCGGCTTGGGTGTCCGGAAGGTCCATGGGTTGTGATTGACGGCTATCACGGTTTCATGGCGTTGCCGACCGATCTGTCCGGGATTGCCGAACGCGCTTTCTACATCGCCGGCGGATACAAATATGCCATGGCCGGAGAGGGCGTGGGCATCCTGCACGCACCGCCCGGGTTCGCACCGAAACCCGGCATCACCGGATGGTTCGCCCAGACTGGCGAAGACGCCTCTCAACTCCCTGGCGAAGTATGGTATCCCAAGGATGCTCGCCGTTTCATCGGCAGCACGTTTGATCCAAGCGGTCTTTATCGGTTCAACGCGGTGCGGCGAATGCTGAAAAAGGAAGGACTGGATACGGCCCTGATGGCGGCGCACGCGCATGCGCTGCAGGACAGATTCTTGCAGGACGTGCAGTTTCCCGGCTTGGAACTGGTCAGCCAGCTTGGCCCCGAACCGGGTTCCAGGTTCCTTGCCTATCGCGGAACCGATACCGAAGATGTGCGCAGCAAACTCGCCGAGAAGGGCGTTGACGTGGACGCACGAGGGGACCTGCTCCGCATCGGGTTCTCGATCTATCACGATGAGGCCGATCTCGAGCTCCTGATCAAGGCGGCGTCGACCTGATAGCGGAACATGGCCTGTCCCATTGCTCATCGTGCGGGGCCGAGTGACCTGAATACCGCCATGACCTGATCGCGCGCGTGCCTGTCTCCAGTCAGTTCCGCTATCGCCAGGAGAGTTGCGCGTGCGCCTTGGCTATCGTTCGTGGAGATCTGCAGGCGAGCCAGATGATGCCAGGAATCGAGCATCCGGGGCGCGATCCGGGTAATCCGGTCATGCAGCACGATTGCGCGCTGGGCATCGTTTTCGCTCTCAGCCCTGACCGCCTGGTTGAACAGTAGCCGCGCAAGAATCTGCTGATTGGTCATCGGAACAAGCAGCAGATCGCCACCCGGATCTACGTCAACAAGGTGACCATGATAGAGCGTCGTGAATTCGTCCTCGCCAACATGGCGCCCACCATTGAAAGGGTCGATGACAACGGGATTTTTCTCCCCGATCTGTACGAGGACATGACCCGGTCCGTTGAGAACATGGGCGACCCACCCCGCCCGCCTGGCCATCGCGACGTAGAGGATGGCAAGACTGATCGGCAGACCGCGCCTGCGATCCAGAACCCGGATAAAATCGGCGTTGACCGGCGCGTCGTAGCCTTCCTGATCACCGGCAAAGCCCAGTTCGTCATGAAGAACCTCTGCCAGCACAATAGCTTGCTCGCTCGACAGGGTCGCGCCGCGGCCTTCCAGGCAAACCCTGTCCTCTATTGCTTCGAGCTGCGCCAGATAGGCGCCGACGTCGCATTCCGCATGGTCAAGCTGGCTGAGCGCAAGCGCTGCGATATCGAGGAGGATCTCCTGATCATCAAGAACACCGATTACGGAAATATCCATGGCAATCGTCCCATTTGAAACAGGTCATGACGACACACTACGCTGCGAGGCGTTGTCACTGGCAGGCATATGATTCATGCGCTTCGCGTATGCCACTAATGCGTTGCATCTGACTGGCACTCGACTGAATCTGTCGACCAGCAACATCTGCGACGAACAGGAAAGGGCCGGCGGCCTCTGCCCGGATCGCCCGGTGGCGCGCAAGGAAACGCGGACGATGAATGACAACACCCAATTGCGGCAACGGCTGATCGAGGCATTCAACACCGCCAGCGAGGCACATGGCTTCGCCTTCGTGCAGGTGAATGGCGCGGACGATGACTGGGCCTATTGGTACGCGAGCGTACTGCAGCAGCCGCTCTCGCTCATTCTGAACCGCGAATTGACCCGCTCGCAGATCGTCGTCTGTCTGACCGCGATCGAGGAAGAACGGTTATCCCGATTCGGAGACCAGCACCCGTGGGCACCGCTTTATGCCGACCACTTCCTCACCATGTTTGCGGTGCCGCAGCCGGGCACCCAACCTGAACTGGCGCTCTACTACTACCCGGAATGCCCCTATTGCCAGCGGGTGCTGCGGACTATCGCTGAAACGGGTACCGGGGTTTCGCTGCGCCACATCTGGGATGCCCCCCAACACCGGGCTGATCTTCAGGCAGCGCGTGGGCGTACCACTGTTCCGGTGCTGAGGATCACCGACAAGGATGGGGATCGCTGGATGCCGGAATCCGCCGATATCGTCCGTTATCTGCACGAATTGGCCCGGACATGATTGCTGACCGCAATTCTTGAACGATCGACTGCGCATTTCCGCGGTACTCATGCAACGAGGGCATAGATTCGATGCCCTCTTGCGGCAGTTCCGCCCACCTCCAATCTTGCGAGAACGGAGGAAACACCAGGAACTGCCTTGGTGAGTTCCTTCCTGAACCGTGATTGTATACCCGGTGGTGGTACCGGTGCCCGGACAGGAACCGAGAACATGGAACTGAACCGAAGAAAGCTGCTGGGCGGATTGCTGGTCGGAGCAGCGGCGTTGCCATTCGCGAACAAGGTGCTACGCGCGCCCGCACATGCTGCAATCGACGCAAGACCGCGCGGTGAAATCAACCTGAGCGATGCCGAGTGGCGCCGACGCCTGAGCCCACAGGCCTATCAGGTGCTGCGACATGCCGATACCGAGTATCCCGGTAGCAGCCCCCTCAACCGCGAACATCGCAAGGGCACGTTTGCCTGCGCGGGCTGCAATCTGCCGCTCTATTCCTCGACCAGGAAATACGACAGCGGGACCGGCTGGCCCAGCTTCTGGGATCACCTGCCCGATGCGGTCCGCCTGTCGACCGACCATGAACTGGGATACCCCCGCACCGAAGTCCGCTGCCGACGCTGTGCCGGACATCTTGGGCACGTCTTCAACGATGGCCCGCGCCCCACCGGGAAACGCTATTGCATGAACGGAGTGGCGATGAAATTTCTGCCGGAGAAGCCAAGATGACCAGAAGCCTGCTGATTGCGGTTGCCGCCGCCGGACTGACATTTGCTGCACTCAACCTGCCCACACCGGACGCTCAGGCAACTGCTGTGGTCCAGCCCGCCGCAGCAGGCGATGAAGTGGCGGTGTTCGCGGGCGGATGTTTCTGGGGCATGGAAGGCATGTTCGAGCACATCAAGGGCGTGAAGTCCGTCATCCCGGGCTATGCCGGTGGAACAGCGCGGAACGCCAACTATCCGGCGGTATCGTCGGAAACCACCCGTCATGCCGAATCCGTGCGGATCGTCTATGATCCGCGACAGGTAAGCTATACCGATCTGTTGGGCGTATTCTTCACAGTGGCTCACGATCCAACCCAGGTGAACGGGCAATACCCCGACAAAGGCACAAGCTATCGCTCCGCGATCTTCCCGCAGAACGATGTCCAGCGACGGATGGCGGCTTCCTATATCGCCTCGCTGGGTCGCTCCGGCGCCTTTGCCAAACGGATCGCGACCAGGCTGGAGAGCGGAACCTTTTATCCCGCAGAGGCGGAACACCGGGATTTCATGCGGCGCAATCCCGATCATCCCTATATCGTCCGGTGGGACAAGCCACGTCTCGCCAGGCTGGCCCGGACCTGGCCCCAGCTATACGTTCGCTAGATCGTTCCTGGCAGCGGGAAGCGACGCGCACGGCACTTGCTGCCGTGCGCGTCGATTACTGCAGGCATGGACCAAGGCCTGTGGCGCATCCCAGCGCGCGCGCCGCTGCTTCCGGTGACTGTTTGCCGTCGGTGCGATCGACCGCGTAGTTCGCCTGGCGCATCTGATCCACGCCGATCCGACCGACCATCGGACGTATCGCCGCAAGAAACCGGCTATTTTCGGCCGAACGTCGCGATACCAGCAACACCGCATCATAACCTGGCAGCGCCCGGCGCGGATCGGTCAGGACGACCAGATTGTCTGCGGCGATCCGGCCATCCGAACTGAAGGCGGAGATTACGTCGGCATCGCCGCTTGCGAGCGCATTGTACATCAGGGAGGGCGCAAAGCGCCGGGTATCGGCGAATTCGAACCGATAGGCCTGCCTCACCGCCTGCCATTCGGGGCGGACGAGAAATTCAAGATCGGCACCCAGCACCAAATGAGGCGATTGCCGGGCGAGGTCGTCGAGAGTTTTGATCCCAAGCGCCTTGGCTTTTTCACCTGGCATCGCGAAGGCATAGGCATTCTCGAAACCCAGAGGCCCGACAAGTTCCACGCCGCCATTGGACCTCGTCCACCGCCCGATTGCTTCAAGAGTCCCTGCTCGTTCGAGCCGATCCGTGCGCTTCATTTCGCTGGCCCATAGCGTTCCGGTATAGTCGACGTAGACATCGATTTCGCCAGCCGCGATCGCCTTGTATGCAACGCTTGAGCCCAGTCCGTCGCGGTAGTCGACCGAATACCCCTTCGCTTCCAGTCGCTGCCCGATCAGCCTGGCAAGGATGAACTGTTCGGAAAAATTCTTGGCCCCGATCACGGCATGTGGGCGTCCATTGCCAGATGCCGCAGAGGTGGTGGCAAGGCAGCTAGCAAGACCAGCGACAATCGCAAGACCTGCAAGCGCGGCCTGCCATCTGCGCCGGAACGACAGGCCGGCCTCGATCTGGCCGATGAGGAAATCGACCGTCAGCGCCAGCCCCGCCGCCAGCGTGCAGCCCGCCAGCACCAATGACCAGTTCTGGATCTGGAGCCCTGCAAAAATCGGATCGCCAAGACTCGGTTGGCCGACCATGGTGGCAAGCGTTGCCGCCCCCACCGTCCACACTGCCGCCGTGCGTATCCCTGCGACGATGAAAGGCATGGCGAGCGGCGCCTCGACCAGGCGCAGCTTTTGCCAAGATGTCATCCCCAGTGCGTCGGCTGCCTCGAGCACTTCCGGGTCCATCCGCTGCCGGGCCGTCACCGCGTTGCGCAGGATGGGCAGCAGGGCATAGAGCGTCAGGGCCAGTAGCGCCGGCGTGAAGCCGAATGCCGGGATCGGCCAACCGGTAAGTGAACCGAGATTTACCAGGACGGGATAGAACAGCGCCAGCAACGCAAGGGCCGGTATCGTCTGGACCAGACTGGCCAGTCCCAGCGCCACTGCCGCCACACGCCGCGAACGGCTTGCCCACACCGCGAGCGGCAGCGCCAGGGCGATCCCCAGAAGCAATGCCGCGGCACTGAGCAGAACGTGCGCCGTCAGCTTCGTGCCCAGACCATCGAAGGCTGCCACCAACCCGATCATTGCTGAAGATCGATCAGCCGGCGCGCTGCATCGCGATGAACGGCGATCAGCGATTGCGCCTGTTCACCGCCCGCTCCGCCCAGCAGCGCACGCGGTGTTTCGTCCGCCACGATCTGTCCGCGCTCCATGACCAGAACCCGGTCAGCGATAAGAAGTGCCTCAACCATGTCATGCGTGACGATCAGGCTGGTCAGCCCGAGCGTGTCATGCAGCGCGCGAACACGCCGGGCAAGGCTACTGCGCGTGACCGGATCGAGCGCCGCAAAGGGCTCGTCAAGCAACAGCAGCGAGGGCGAAGGCGCAAGTGCGCGGGCGATCCCGACGCGTTGTTGCTGCCCGCCCGAAAGCTCGCCGGGCATGCGTGAAGTGTAAGCTGCCGGGAGTTCGACCAGTTCGAGCATGCGCGCGACCAGCGCCCTATCGGGCCGCTCGCCCTTGATGGTTACGCCGATTTCGATGTTTCGGGCCACGTTCATATGCGGGAACAGAGCGATCGACTGGAAGACGAAACCGATCCTGCGTCGTTCCATTGACCCCGGCGGAACGCCTTCAAACAGGATCTCGCCGCCATCAGGCGCGACCAGCCCGTTGGCCAGACGCAGCAAGGTCGATTTGCCCGCACCGGACGTTCCCACGATCGCGGTCATGCTGCCGCGCGATATATCCAGTGACAACGGCCCTACCACGGGCCTTGCGCCATAGGCCTTGCCAACTTGCCTGAATGTCAGAACGGTTGGAGTTGTATTGTCCACGCGGAACAGGGGTAACGCATCACTGGCGGCACAGGAAGAGCCACCAGCCTCGGTCATCCATGCGCGTCGGCCACGCAGGCGCAGCTGGCCTTGAGCCAGTCCGGGATCGCCTCTGCCGGCAGATCGCCGGGACGCCGAAAGTCGACTGACAGGCCCTGATCGGGGTGCTCGTGACGTTTCGTGGGCATCTCCGCCAGGCTGGATGACACAACCACCAGACGCACCGGCACTCCATTCGCCTTCTCGGCAAGCAGGGCCGCGCGTCCTGGAAAGTCATGCCGGTCCAACACCAGGCCGTTTAGTTCGATCGCGTTGCATTGGAGCAATGTCAGTTCACCGAAACCGAGTTCCGCCCTGCCCTCCGCGACGCCAAGCGACAGGCGGCACTCCAGCCAGCGCTTGTCTGCACTTTCATCGTCCGTGCCCACCTTTTGGATCCAGCGCTGGCCAAGGGCACGGTGGCGGGGATCGGACGCGGCGCCATCGCCGCTGTAAGCGCGGTAGTGCGCGCCCAGGGTGTCATCTATCGAGATCGTGATACCGGCCGGAGCACATTCCGGTCGAAGGTATTCAACCAACTCTTCGGCACAGGCCGCCTCGCAATCGAGGAGATAGCCATGGCCGCCCGGCCAGACCAGGAAATCGAACAGCACCCGCCCCTGATCGTCAAGCATTGCCGCCCATACCGGCAGATAGTGCGTGATGCGGTTCGACAGGCGCGGCTCAAGGAAAGCAGCGACATCGACTGAGCGCTCTGCGGGATCAAGACGGACGAAACGACGCGAGAACAATCGGGTAGTAGTCATGGACGAACCTTGGTTACAGGCGGGAGATCAATAGATGGCATGGACTTCGAATTCACGCCCGCGAAATTCCGCAATATCGCCTGCCGCCAGACCATCAATGGCGCCGTAGAATGGCGCGGATTTGGAAAGCCCCATCATCTCAACGCCTTCACAGGTGAACCGGCCTGTCGATATGCCAATCACGAAGTGGCGGCCATCGACGCAGACAACGGCTCCGGATTCCACCAAGTCTTTGGGACCGAAATCGATTGTCTCGATCGCCTTGAGTTTCCCTTCGGCGGAGTGAACCGGCTGTTCGAAACTTTCGGCAAGATTGGCCTGAAACTTCGCCTGGGCCTGTTCGTCCAATTCGATTGGCTCGGTAGGAACCAGTTTGGTGCCCTCCAGGAACTGAAGATAGTTATGGGTGGCGTGCTCCAGTTCCTCGGCTGTGAGGTTCAGTATGCTATCCCTGACGCAATCCTTGTTCATTATTTCCCCGTCCTTCCGCCGGGCAGATCGCCCGGACATTCCCGTTTCCAAAACTTGTATCGATGGCCGCCTAGCCCACCGCGACACCGCGCCAGAATGCGATGTGATCCTTGATCTCGGACGCAGCTGACGAAGGATCGAGATAATACCATGCGGCATCGGCATTCACCTGTCCGTCCACCGACACCGAGTAATAGGAAGCGACGCCCTTCCATGGGCAGGTCGATCTTGTCGGGCTGTCGATAAGGCATTCTGCCTTTACCGAAGCACGCGGAAAGTAGTGATTGCCTTCAAGTTGAACGGTTCTGTCGCTTTCGGCGATCACGACGCCGTTCCATACTGCCTGCACCATCTTCGTTTCTCCAGGTCCATCTGTGTTAATTCGCGGTCCAGGCAAGGCCCGAACCGCCTGTCAGGTTCCGCAGAAGGTTACGCATCGCGGCGCACCGGCCGGAGCAGGCATCGCGTAGTCAGCCCACTCAGGGCGCTCCACATAGGGGTTGGTGACGACTTCCAGCAGCTTGCGGTAGGGAGCCATATCTCCATCGATCGCTGCCGCAAGAGCCTCCTCAACCTTGTGGTTACGGGGGATATAAAGCGGGTTCACCGCATTCATCGCCGCTGCCCGCGCTTCGGGCAGCATGGCTTCATCGCCCGCCAGGCGGGCATGCCAGTCATCAAGCCAGGTGCCGATTTCCTGGGTGTCCACAAACATGGCCGTCACGGCCTCGCGACCGGTGGTCAACGACCTGGCCAGGTTCCGGAACAGGTTCGTGTAATCGACCCCGTGTCCCTCCGTCGCGGCAAACAGCCGGTTGGCCAGGTCGAGGTCGCCCGCTTCGGCACGGGTGAGCCCCAGTTTTGTCCTCACCCCGTTGAGCCACACAGCGAGATAGCGTTCGCCATATCCTGCCAGCAAGGCGTTCATGGCTTCAACACCCTGTGGATCGACTTCGGCAACGACATCGGCCAGCGCCGAGCCAAGCTGTGTCAGGTTCCAGCGGCCGATCACCGGCTGGTTGCCGAAGGCATAACGGCCATGTTCGTCGATCGAGCTGAAGACCGCCTTGGCCGAATAGGCATCGACGAATGCACAGGGACCGAAATCGATTGTCTCGCCCGAAATCGCCACATTGTCGGTATTCATCACCCCGTGCACGAAGCCGACATGGATCCACGACGCGATCAGCCGCGCCTGCGCATCCATCACCGCCTCGAAAAAG
This sequence comes from Novosphingobium sp., assembly GCA_050248535.1. GTDB lineage: Bacteria > Pseudomonadota > Alphaproteobacteria > Sphingomonadales > Sphingomonadaceae > Novosphingobium. Next base: position 23,950 of record JBFWSE010000030.1, on the reverse strand, counting down.
GCGAGATAGGGATTGGCGGCATTCGCGGCAGCCGGATAATGGCGGGCGATGGCATAATCCGCCAGTTGCCTGACATGCTCCGCCCCAAGGTGCGCGGCGAAGAACTGGAACGTGCCGACCCGGATGTGGCTACTGGCTATGCGGGCAAGCACCGCGCCGGGTTGCCGGGTCTGCCGCGCGACTTGTTCCCCGCTCAGGACAACACCGAGCGAACGGGTCGTCTCGATCCCGAGTGCGGCCATGGCTTCCGAAACCAGATGTTCACGAAGGGCCGGTCCAAGGGCATAGCGCCCATCGCCATTGCGCGAGAACGCGGTCCGTCCCGCCCCTTTGAGTTGCATATCGAACCGGGCCCCGTCCGGAGTAATATGTTCGCCCAGCAGGATCGCGCGACCATCGCCGAGCTGCGGCGAGAAATGACCGAACTGATGGCCTGAATAGGCCTGCGCGATCGGATCGGCGCCCTCCGGCAGCCGGACGCCCGAAATCAGTCCGGCGGCACCTTCCTTCAGGTCGGCCAGTCCCAACCGGTCGGCCAAAGCCTCGTTCCAGATGAGAAGTTCCGGTCCGGTTGCCGCACTGGGTGTCGCCGGCGCGTAGAAGCCGGGCAGATCGCGAAAATAGGAATTATCGAAGTTGAACGACATTTTTCACCTGATCAATGGCCGCCGGGCGGTCCTGCAACGCGAGAGGGCGGCGTTGCAATCCACCCGGCGGCGCGCGAGCGGCAGGCAGGGGGTGGGCCTGCGCTCAGCGTACGAGCTCCACTGTGGGCGCATCTTCGAAGGCTGCGATCAGCCGATCCGGGTCAAGCCGGAAGTCGTTGAAGATCACTTCACCCCTGGGATCGATCACGATGAACCATGGGGTTCCGCCGCTGCGATAATCCTCCATCACGGTCGGATAGCGTTCACCCGCGGGCGGCAGATCGTGACCGAACGGCAAATCCAGCCCGTAGTGCAACTGGGTTTCGCGAAGCTTCTCGACGGTGTTCTGGTCCGCGCCTTCGAAAACGGTCTGGACCACGGCAAAGCCGAATCCCTTGTCCGACAGACCATCGACCAGCCGCTTCAGTGCCGGAAAGCCGCGCGAATGGCAGCCGGGGCACCAATGCTGGAAGCAGTAGATCACCTTGTAGCCATCGCCAAGATCGGCGAGCCTGACCGGCTCGATCCGGTCGCCCTTGCCGTCGATCCAGTAGGGCACTCGAAGTTCGGGTGCTCGCCGGGAACTGATGCCAATCGACATGTCATAGCACTCCTCAATTGCCAGCCCTTGTACGATTCAGGATCAAACCTCTGAAATCGTGCTCATGCTGCCCGCGGCAGGACCCAGTCCTTGCGCGGGAAGTGGCAGGAATATCCGTTGGGATAGCGTTCGAGATAATCCTGGTGGACATCCTCGGCTTCCCAGAAATCGCCGGCGGGGGCCAGTTCGGTCACGACCTTGCCAGGCCACAGCCCGGAAGCCTCCACATCCGCAATAGTACGCTGCGCTTCGGCCAGTTGCTCGTCGCTGGTGAAGAAGATCGCGGAACGATACTGACTTCCCCGATCGCCGCCCTGACGGTTCTGCGTGGTCGGATCGTGGATCTGGAAGAAGAATTCCAGCAGCTTGCGAAAGCTCATTCTAGTCGGGTCGAACACGACTTCCAGTGCTTCGGCGTGGCCGGTTGTGCCGGTCTTGACAGTCGCATAAGTGGCGTTGGGCACCGATCCGCCGGAATAGCCGACCTTGGTCGAGATCACGCCGTCCATCTTGCGGACGAGGCCCTGCATGCCCCAGAAGCAGCCGCCGGCCAGGATGGCCCGTTCAGTCGTGGCCATGTCAACCTACCTCCTCTGTGAAATGGCTGGCAAGATCGCCATAGCCTTCTGCCTCGAGCTGATCGGCCGGAACGAAGCGCAGGGCCGCTGAATTGATGCAATAACGCATACCGCCCCGGTCCTTCGGGCCATCAGGGAAGACGTGGCCCAAATGGCTGTCGGCATGAGTGGAGCGCACCTCGATCCGGCGCATCCCGTGGCTGCTGTCGTCATGTTCGACCACCGCGCCGGGCCGTACCGGCTGCGTGAAGCTGGGCCAGCCGCTTTTCGAATCGAACTTGTCGGTGGAGATGAACAGCGGTTCACCGCTCACGATATCGACATAAAGGCCGGGGGCGTGATTATCCCAGAATTCGTTGCGGAAGCGCGGTTCGGTGCCCCCGCGCTGGGTTACTTCGAACTGCATCGGTGTCAGTCGATCGACGGATTGACTGGTCTTCTTGAAAGTTCTGGCGAGCGCCATGATGACATCTCCCGTCATGGTTACTGTTCGGAAGATGGCTGCACAGACCGGAAATTACCAATAGCCGTGATGCATAGATTCTATAGGGTTGTTCGAATGGCTCTTGCCTATTCCTGATCCCAATCTTCCCTCGCAAGCATCCGGCGGAAATCCTGCAGGACTTTTGAATTTCCCGACCCCGAGACCGAAACGAAAGTAATCTCGCGGGACAGTTCCAGGCCCTCGACCGGACGCACAAGCATATTGGCTGCAATCCGGGAATGCTCCGGAAGCATGCAAATTCCGCCGCCCGAGGCAACGACCTCCTGAAGCCAGTCTTCCCTTTCCGAACGCAGGCGCGCGGCGGGAAGGCTACCCCTTGCCTCAAGGAACTTGGTCACTCGTTCGCGAAACTCGCAATTGAGTCGGTCGATATAGGTCTCATTCGCCAGTTCATGCGGTGGAACGATGTCCATTTGCGCAAAACGGTGCTCGGCGCCGCATCCAAGCAGCAGTCGCTCGGTAAACAGGGGAATGGCATCGAGCTTGTCATTTCTTTCCGGCATCTCACCGATGATGCAACCGTCCAGCGTACCAGCCAGCACCAGCTCTATGCCACTGGTCCGGCCTATGGGATGCAAGACCACCTCCGCCATGGGAAGCTGTTCCAGCACGCGGCGGACGAACCGCGCAAAGCGGATCGGCGCAATTGAGCTGACGATCCCGATCGAAAGCTTGTCGAGATGTCCATCGCGGCTGTCACGTGCAATGCCATGAATCCGCTCTTCCGAACGCAGAATGGCCTCGAACTCATCGCGTACCGCCATACCGAGCGCGGTGAGGCGCGTATCCTTGCCATCACGATAGAGCAGCCTGCCGCCAAGCTGCTCTTCCAGCCGCTGGATGGAGCGGGTCAGTGTCGGCTGGGTTACTCCACTCGCACGGGCGGCAGACGTGAAGTTCAGGCTCTCGGCCAGTTCCAGAAAATGGCGTATCTGGGATATGTTCATGGGGATTGATCTTCAGCCCTTGCGATGGTGTTCGAATATCTCGCCAGCGGCGACATCGTATTCGCGCAAGAGCCGGGCCTTGCCCAGTTCCTTGGCGCGTTCGTGATCGGGATGCTTGTCCCAGGCGAGGAACGCCTCGCGATCGGTCCATTCGGCAATGACGACCATCTCGCCATCGTCCGCCGTGAAGACCTTGTGACCGGCATATCCAGGCATGGCCGAGACGATTGCGCTCATTTCCCCGTAAAGCGTTTCAAACTCCGCCAGCGACTCTTCGCTGGGCCGCGTCCTGAACGCGGCGATAATTCCACCCTCCGACATGATTACCTCCCTAAAAAGCTGTTGTCTTGATCTCGATGCGGTTTTCAAGCGTGCGATGAACCGGGCATCGATCGGCGATGCGCATGAGATCGGCCCGCTGCCTATCATCGATCGGGCCATGCAACCTGATGGACCGATCCATAATGTCGATCTGCACCCCGCCATTCATGTTCGGGCATTCGGCGCAATCGGCGGCATGTTCGCGCCCATGTTCGAGCTCGATCTCAACCTTTTCAAGTGGAATGCCCTTGCGGCGGGCATAGATCATCAGAGTCATCGACGTGCAGGTGCCGAGCGCGGCCAGGAGATGGTCGTAAGGGGTCGGGCCAAGGTCGTCACCTCCCACCTCGACCGGTTCGTCCGCAATCCAGTCATGCGACTGCGACTGGACGAGCTGGGCAAAGTCCCCGGTCTGGGTGGCGACCCTGACGGTGCCGGGCAGCGGCCTCTCTCCCGCCGGCAAATGGGTGTTTGTGCGGGAGAACCAGTGGTCGATACTCTCGGCCACCTGAACCGATGCGCCAGGAGCACTCAGCAGATGGTCGGCATCGCGTAGCGTCACGAAAGCCTTTTCGCCGCCGGCGGCAAGGAACAGGCCTTCGCCCTGTTCGTAGGCAACGACATCGTCCTCACGCGCGTGGAGAACAAGAAGGCGCGCCTCCAAGGCGGCCAGCCGGGCAGCCTGCTCGTCGTTTGATGCCTGTTTGACGAAAGCATCGGTAATCACTGTCTCGCGCCCCATGAGCGTCACAGTGATGCGCCCGGCCCCTGCCAGTTCCGCGCGATCGGCGCCGATCGTATCCAGCACGTGGTCCACCTCGAACGGTGCGCCGATAGTGACCAGATGCTCCACCTGGGGAAGCCTAGTGGCTGCGGCAATAGCGGCCGCGCCGCCATAGCTGTGCCCGATCAGTATACTGCATTGCAGACCGCGTTGCGCGAGTGCCTCAACGGCGGACACGATATCGTCCGCGTTGCCCAGCAGGCCCGTTTGGCCAAATTCGCCTTCGCTCTCGCCCAATCCCGCGAAATCGAAACGCAGAACGGCAAAGCCGCGTTCGGCGAGATCCCGCGCGACACGCGTGGCCGCAATCGACTGGCGCCCGCAAGCGAAGCAATGGGCGAATACCGCGACGCCGCGATGTGGTTGTGTGGCAGGAAGTTCGATGATGCCCGCCAGATCGCCCTGACTCCCGGGGAAAGCGAAGCGCTCCGCCTTTCGCGCAGTCATGCCTCGTCCGATGAAATCTTGTCGAGCGCCAGGGCGTTCATGCAGAATCGTAAGCCGCTCGGTTCGGGTCCGTCAGGGAAGACATGGCCAAGATGCGCATCGCAGACATTGCAGGTCGTCTCGATCCGGGTCATTCCGTGACTGGTATCCGCATGGTGGGCGATGACCGCATCATCGACGGGCTGAGTGAAGCTGGGCCAACCCGTGCCGCTTTCGAATTTGCTGGACGAATCGAACAGCTCCGTCCCGCAGCAGCCGCAGGCATAGCGCCCCGGCGTGAACAGGCTGCACATCTCGCTTGAATGTGGACGTTCGGTGCCCTTGAGCCGGGTTACGTAGAAACGGTCTTCAGGCAGCAGCGCGCGCCATTCGTCGTCGCTCCGTTCCACCCGCCGCGGTGGCCGAAGGTTTCCTTCCCTTGCAAACCTGATGACATCGTTCCAGTTCATGCATCCTCCGACCTTGTATTGTGACATTCCGAATTCTTGCCATAGTCGTCGGGAGGACGAAAGGTTGAGCGAGCAGGCTAGCCAGGGTAGGCTTGAGCAGAAAAGTCACGATTTTTCGTTGGTTACTTATAACTATGCGTGAATCGCATAAAATATATGCCGCTCTTTTCCTGACTCAACTCCTAAGGTCGGAATCAAGAATGTCATCAAACGGGATCACGAATAATCAATGATCGAAGCCACCCTCATTGATCGCTTTGCCGGCACGCGCAACGTGACAATGGCGCTCGCACAGGAACTGGGGGATGCGGATGCAACGGTGCAGCCGATGCCCGATGCTTCGCCGACGAAGTGGCACCTTGCGCACACAACGTGGTTCTTCGAGACCTTCGTCCTGCGCGATCATACGCCAGACTACAAGCCGTTCAATCCGGACTGGCCGTTCCTGTTCAACAGCTATTACGAGGCCGAGGGCACTCGCCTGGCGCGCGACAGGCGCGGGATGCTGTCCCGCCCTTCCCTCGATGAGGTGCGCGCCTACCGCCACCATGTGGATAGGCAGATTACGGCACGATCTGATGGACTCGCCGGTCGCGCGGCGGACCTGATCGAACTGGGCATCCACCACGAACAGCAACACCAGGAGTTGCTCCTGACGGACATCCTGAACGCCTTTTCGCAGAACCCGCTCAAGCCGGCCTATGCCCCGGCTCCTAGAGACCGCGCACGCACAGAAACGCCGCAGCCGCTGACATGGTACGAATTCGATGGCGGACTGGTTCAGGTAGGGCACGATGGTGCGGCTTTTGCGTTCGATGCGGAAACGCCCGAGCACCAGGTGATGCTGCGCCCTTTCGCGCTCGCCAGCCGCTGCGTGACAAACCGCGAATGGGAGGAATTCATCGCTAATGGCGGATACCGCAACCCCCGCCACTGGCTTTCCGATGGCTGGGCCTGGGTGCGGGAGAACGAGATCGACCGGCCGCTGTACTGGGGCGAACACGATGGTGACGGGCGCAAATCGTTCACTCTTGGCGGCGAGGCCCTGCTCAATCCCGATGCACCTGTCTGCCACATCAGCCTGTACGAGGCGGACGCCTATGCAAGCTGGGCAGGAGCACGTCTTCCCACCGAACACGAATGGGAATGGGCAGCGCGCGATGCCGATCCCCTGCTGGGCAACCAGCTCGATTCCGGAGGCACCGTCAAGCCCCTTCCTGCCACGGGTGACGGTCTTGCCCAGATGTTCGGCGATGTCTGGGAATGGACCGGTTCGGCTTTTCGTCCCTACCCCGGTTTCCGCATCGCCGAGGGCGCTGTTGGCGAATACAATGGCAAGTTCATGTCAGGGCAGTTCGTCCTGAAAGGCGCCAGCTGCGCCACCCCGCGTGGCCATTCACGGGCCAGCTATCGCAACTTCTTCTACCCGCACCAGCGTTGGCAGTTCTGCGGTCTGCGCCTTGCAAAGGACATTTGAAGGCATGACAGCCGCATCACGGACTCTCGTTCAGACGCTTGCCCAACTCACCCCGGAGCAGGTCGAACTTCGCGACGATTTCATCCGGTGCTGCCGCGATACGCGGCAGACCATGCCCGCACGCTGGCTTTACGATCATCGCGGATCCGAACTGTTCGAAGAGATCACCACGCTGACGGAATATTACCCGACGCGTACCGAACTGGCCCTGCTGCGCGATGCCGACGCTAAATTGCACGAGGCGATCGGCGAAGGCCGGATGCTGATCGAGTTCGGGGCCGGCAGCGCGCACAAGACCCCTGCCCTGATCGAGGCGATCAGGCCGGCGCGCTATGTGCCGATCGACGTTTCGGGCGACTACCTGCGCGAATCCTCGGCCGAACTGGCGCAGGCGTTCCCCGATCTCGAAATCGAACCCATCGAGGCCGATTTCAACCGCGCGGTGCCGCTACCGCACTGCCCGCGCCGCCTGCCGATCATCGGGTTCTTCGCCGGTTCGACCATTGGCAACCTCACCCCGTTCGAAGCCACCGATCTCTTGCGCCGAATGGGTGAAACGCTGGGGGACGATGCCCTGCTGTTGATCGGCATGGATCGGGTCAAATCGCTGGATATTCTGCTGCCTGCCTATGACGATGCCAGGGGCGTGACGGCCGCGTTCAACCTCAACCTGCTACACCGGATCAATCGGGAACTGGGTTGCGACATCCCGGTCGATGCCTTCGCCCATGAAGCGCGCTGGAACCAACCGCGCACCAGGATCGAGATGCATCTCGTAGCCCTGCGGGATGTGGAATTCTCATTGGGTGAGGAACGGATTTCATTGGGCAAGGGCGCCACGATCCACACCGAAAACAGCCACAAGTACCGCTTCGAGGAAGCACGCATGCTGCTGCGCTGTGGGGGCTGGGAGCCAATCGATGCCTGGTCCGATCCGGCGGACCATTTCACCCTGTTCCTCGCCCGGCGAGATTCCTGAAATCGGAGACAAGTCATGCGCAGCGCCGTAATTGTTTCAACTGCCCGCACCCCGATCGGCAAGGCCGTGCGCGGTGCATTCAACATGACCAAGGCGCCGACGCTGGGCGCGCTGTCCGTGCGCGAGGCAGTGGCGCGTGCCGGCATCGATCTCGGCGAGGTTGACGATGTCGTCTATGGCAGCGCGCTGCAACAAGGTGCGGCGGCAAACAACGTCGGCAGGCTTGTCGCGCTGCGGGCCGGCTTGCCCGTTGAGGTTGCGGGACAATCGATGGACCGCCAATGTTCGTCAGGCGTCATGGCGATCGCCACGGCGGCCAAGCAGATCATCGTCGATCGCATGGATGTGGTGATCGGTGGCGGCCAGGAATCGATCTCGCTGATCGAAACGCCGGAATTCCGAATCGATTTCGATGCCGAACTGATCGCGCTGCATGACGATATCTACATGCCGATGATCCAGACCGCCGAAACCGTGGCCAACCGGTATGGCATCAGCCGCGAGGCGCAGGATGCCTATGGATTGCAATCACAACAGCGCACTGCCGCAGCCCAGGATGCGGGATTGTTCGACCAAGAGATCGTGCCCGTTACCGTGACCAAGGCGGTGAGGAACCGGGAAACCGGCGAAGTCACGCATGAGGAAGTCACCCTGACGAAGGACGAGGGCAACCGGCCGGAGACCACCCTCGACGCTCTTGCAGGGCTGAAGCCGGTGATCCCCGGCGGCTCGGTCACCGCAGGCAACGCCAGCCAGCTCAGCGATGGATCCTCGGCCTGTGTGCTGATGGAAGAAAAACTGGCCGAGAAGCGCGGCCTGCAACCGCTCGGCCGATATGTCGGCATGGCGGTTGCAGGATGCAAACCTGACGAGATGGGGATCGGTCCGGTCTTCGCGATCCCGAAACTGCTGGGCCGCTTCGACCTGACCATGGACGATATCGGCCTGTGGGAGCTGAACGAAGCTTTCGCGGTGCAGGTGCTCTACTGCCGCGACAAGCTGGGCATTCCCGACGAGCTGCTGAACGTCAACGGCGGCTCCATCGCCATCGGCCACCCCTATGGCATGACCGGTTCGCGCTGCACGGGCCATGCATTGATCGAAGGCAAACGGCGCGGGGCGAAATATGTCGTCGTCACCATGTGTGTCGGCGGCGGTCAGGGCGCCGCAGTCTTGTTCGAAACACTCTGAATCGGGAAGGAAAAGAATAATGGGAGATCGCAGCTTCGACTCGATCATCATCGGGGCGGGCCAGGCTGGCCCTTCGCTGGCGGTCACACTTGCCAAACGGGGCGAAAAGGTCGCGCTGATCGAGGCCGAACGGCTCGGCGGCACGTGTATCAACAACGGCTGCACGCCCACCAAGACCCTGCGCAAGTCGGCACGGGTCGCCTATATCGCGCGGCGCGCGGCCGAGTTCGGGATCGACACCGGGCCAGTCACGGTGGATTTTCCCCGCGCGATGACACGGATGCGCGAGCGGGTCGATACCTCGCGCGCCGGGCTGGAAAGCTGGGTGCGCGGCAGCGGGGTTGAAGTCATCATCGGCCACGGAAAGATCGAGGGACGCGAGGGCGAGCAGTTCCGGGTCAACGCTTGCGGTGAGGCATTGCTGGCCGCCAAGCTCTTTCTCAACACCGGCACCCGCCCGTTCATACCGCCGATCCCTGGCCTGGATCTGGTGCCCGCGCTCGACAACCGCTCGCTGCTGGCGCTGAGCGAATTGCCTGAACATCTGGTTATCGTCGGCGGAAGCTACATCGGATTGGAGATGGCGCAGATTTTCCGGCGTCTCGGGGCCGATGTAACCGTCATCGAAGGTGGCCCCGCCCTCGCCTCGCGCGAAAACCCGGACATCTCGGCGATGATCCGCGAGTTTCTCGAAGCCGAGGGCATCACTGTCCATACGGGTGTGAAGATCGAGAAAGTGAACGGCACAGCGGGTGCGATCACAGTCCGGCTGGACAAGGGTGAAGCAAGCGGGACGCATCTGCTCGTGGCCACCGGACGCCTGCCCAATACTGATGGGCTGGGGCTTGAAAGCATCGGCATCGAGACAGGGCCGCGCGGACACATCACAACAAACGAACGTCTCGAAACGGCTGTACATGGCGTTTGGGCACTGGGCGACATCAACGGGCGCGGCGCCTTCACGCACACCAGCTATCACGATTTCGAGATCGTGGCTGAAAATCTTGCCAGAGGTACGCGCAGTGCGGATGAGCGGGTAATGGCCTACGCCATGTTCACCGACCCGCCGCTGGGTCATGTCGGCATCCAGCGTTACGAGGCGCAGAAACTGGCCGACGAAGGGCGCAACATCCTGATCGCGGAACACGACATGAAGGATGTCAGCCGCGCCAAAGAAGAAAGCGAACTGGCCGGTCGTATCCGTATCATCGTCGATGGCGATGACGGCAAGGTGCTGGGCGCAACCATGCTGGGCATCAACGCCGACGAGATCATCCAGGTTTTTTCCAATTTCATGGCGGCGGGCGGGCATTGGCAGGCGATGCGCAATGCCCTGCCCGTCCACCCGACCGTCACGGAATTCATGCCCACCATCCTGACCAAGCTGACCCCGCTGACCAGGAACTGAGCAGATGATGGAACAGCCATTCACCTGCGACATGCACCGCGAGACCGTTCCCGGCGGACTGCTATCAGCAACGGTAACGCCGCTGGCCTCGATTTTCGGCAGCGGCTTTCTGGTGATCGCGGCGATCCTTACGGCGGCCGTCGGGCGCTATGCGGTGTTCGCGATGGCGGGTATTTGCGCGCTGGCCTACGCGATCGGCATGGTGATGCGGCACAATATCCGGCATGTCGAACCGCTGCTGTTCAATCGCAAGCTGCCAGCCTGGCCCGCACGGCTTGAACTTGTTTCCGATTTCTCACTGGTGCTGGCCTATGTGATTTCGGTCACGCTGTACCTGCGGATCATGGCTTCGTTCGCGCTCAACCTGGCCGGCGCGGACTCGCAGCACAACCAGTCTCTACTGGTGAGCGGCTGCATCGCGGTGATCCTCGCCTTTGCCTTGTGGAAGGGGCTGAAGTCGCTTGAGTTCCTGGAGAAATGGGCGCTGATCCTGACAATGGCGATCGTCCTGGTCCTGCTGGCGACATTCGTGAAACTGGATGCCTCGGTACTGACGCAAGGCGTGCTGAAGCTCCCGCAGGCCAGCGCGGAAACGCCGCTGCATGCCCTGCTGCTGCTCGGCGGCACGGTCATCGTCGTCCAGGGATTCGAGACCACGCGCTATCTGGGGGAACATTACTGCCCCGAAACCCGCATCCGCGCATCCCGCCTGTCGCAGATCGTCTCGACCATCGTCTATGTCGCCTTCATCGCGCTGGTGACACCGCATACCCACCTGCTCGATGGCGTGATGAGCGACAGCGGCTTGCTGGACATTGTCAAGCAGGTCGCCACCTGGCTGGTGCTGCCGCTGGTCGGCGCCGCTATCTTCAGCCAATTCAGCGCGGCCATTGCCGATACCATCGGGGGCACGGGCAACGTGCGCGACCGCACCGACGGCAAGGTTTCGGAACGTGCAATCTACGCAGTGATCTTGTCGGTCGCCCTGATCCTGGCGTGGAGCGCGGATACGGCCCAGGTGCTGGTTCTCGCCTCCAAGGCCTTCGCCTTCTACTATGGCCTGCAATGCGCTGTTGCCGCGATAATTAGCAGTGACACCCGGATTCGGCTGGGCGCCACGATGCTTGCGGCTGTGATGTTCGCGATCACTGTATTTGCCATACCGGTCGGCTAACTGGCATCGCGCGAGGTGGAATGGGTTCTCGAAACGAGACCGAATTGCAGATGGGGGAGTAGATGGAAGCGGCATTCACCGTCATGGCGATCTTTACGCTCTCGACCATTATCGTGCGGATCGCATCAACCATCATGCGGCTGACCGGCCTGCCCGACAACGTGGCGCGCTTCCAGAGCCTTTCCGCCATGACGGGCACCGGCTTCACAACCCGCGAATCCGAATTGATCGTGAACTACCCGATCAGGCGCAGGGTGCTGATGACATTGATGATCATCGGCAATCTGGGGTTGGTTTCGGTGGTCTCGACCTTCGTTGTCACGTTTTCGGCGATGGGCCCGGACAGGAGCTCGATCCTGCAACAAGCGCTGTGGCTTCTCGCCGCGCTCGCTCTCAATTTCGTCATAATAGCTAATCCGGTGGTCGATGGCCTGCTGTGCCGGTTCCTGAGCTGGTTTCTTCTACGCACGACAAGCCTTGGCAAGCGCCGCTTCGTCCGCCTGCTCAGCCTTGATGATGAAATGACCATCGCCGAACATCATCTGCGGCTGCGAGGCCCCGTCATGCTGGGCGAACTGATCCCCGATCACATCGACCTGTCCGTCGTCATGATCAGGGGGGCAGAGACACGGCACCCCTCGCGCCTGGAAGACGAGATCGAAATCGAACCATCCGAGACCGCGGTCTGTTTCGGCAAGGAAGACATGCACCGGCGCTTCGCCGACTGGCTGGAACGCGAAGCACCGTTTCGCGCGCCGGCGATATCGTGATGGTTCACACACAATTCGAAACTGGAAAGTGGGAGATATTCAATGAAGGGCACAAGACCATTTGCAGCGCGCCTGACCTGCGGACTGATCGCGGCAGGAATGGTGATGGCATCGCCAGGACCGGCGATGGCATCGCACCACTTCGATTCCTCATTGTCGCAAGGCGACCCGGCGCTCGACCTGACCGACCTTTTCGTCTTTCCGGCCGAGCGCAAGGGATACACCGCGTTTGTCGTCGATTTCAATCCGACGGCGAAACTTGACGACAAGTCGCCGCTGGCCCCCGATGGGCTCTACAGCATCCACATCGCCCGATCGGCCGACCTGTCGCAGGGCATGACGCTGACCTTCCGCATGGCCGGTGACAAGGTCCGCGTCGGCAAGGTGCTGGGTGCCAACGAAGGGGTCGGCTCGGCCGGGGAAGAGATCGGCCTTGCCGCAGTCGGCACCGCGGCCACTCTGCCAAACGGCATGCGGCTGTGGATCGGTCCGATCAGCGATCCGTTTATGGGCAACTGCGCAGGGCTGGTCAGACAGGATGCGGCCGTCGATGCCGGCAGGTTCGATCCCACCGTCTATGACGGCAAGCGCGATTTCTTCATCGGCAAGGCCGTCGGCTCGATCGTGGTGGAAGTGCCCGATGCCATGCTGGGCAAGGACGTGCATGTCTATGCCACCAGCGCCCGGCACCTCGGCGACACATGGGTCCAGATCAATCGCATGGCCAACCCTCTGCTGACCCATATGTTCACGCGGGCCGATATCGCCAACACGCTGGAGCATGTGCAGCATCGCCCGGATTCGGACGGCATGCGCGCCGCCACGATCCGGGGGGCGGTACTGCGCACGGTCACGCTCACAGGCAGCAAGCCTGGCGCTGAAGTCGCCTATGCTGACGACGTGACGCACCGCCTCCTCCCCGACCTGCTGAGCTATGCCGTCGGCGGGCCTGCCAGCTATGCGCCCGGCACACTGGGTGGACGCAAGATCGCCGATGACGTGATGGACACGCAGATCTCGCTGCTTTGGGGGCGTCAGCAGAGCGACGGAGCGAATGACAACGCCGCACGCCGGCAAAATGCCTTCCCTTATGTCATGCCGCTCGCCTCGCTGCCCGGAGGCTTGCCTGTCGGTTTCGAGGGGCAGCAGACAAGTTGCGCGTCCTGACGATGGCAGCTGGTGACGATACGGCCGACGAGATCGACAGGCTGCGACGGGACATCCTGGCCTGCCGGGTGTGCGAGGCGCACCTGCCTAATCCCCCTCGCCCGATTATGGCGATTTCTGCCACGGCGAAGATCGTCATCACGGGGCAGGCGCCAGGGCGTTTAGCGCATGAAAGCGGCGTGCCGTGGAATGACCCCAGTGGCATCCGTTTGCGAGAATGGATGGGCATCGGTGATGCGGATTTCTACAATCCAGCAAAGGTTGCGCTGGTGCCCATGGGGTTCTGCTTTCCCGGCACGGGCAAATCCGGTGACCTGCCGCCTCGTCGCGAATGCGCGCCGCAGTGGCACGGCCGCATCCGGAACGTCCTGCCGCCCCGGCGACTGACCCTGCTGGTGGGAACCTATGCACAAAAGGCCGGCCTGCCGAAGGAGTTTGGCACCTTGCTCGAACCGCGCATCCGCAATTCGCTTGCGTCCGGGGGCGATCTTATTGCCCTGCCTCACCCTTCGTGGCGGGTAACCGGCTGGATGAAGCGCAATGCGTGGTTCGAGGAGGAGGTGCTGCCAGCCTTGCGTGAACGCATCGGTAGGGTACTCTCACCCGGTGGAGGAAGGCCATGAAACCGGATCCGGCGCAACTCCCATGCCCACCGGGTGCGCTTGTGCACCACATCGTCAATCGCACGCCAGCGGTCGGCGAACGCGCGAATTTCGAATGGCTGCACTATTGCGCCCGCCATGAAGGCATCGAGGATATCCTTAACGATCAACTCGGCCTGCCGATGTTCATCTCGCAGGCCATGGTGGCCGACGAAACCCGCTCGCGCGCGATCGTCCGGCCCGAGGGCATCATGGTGCTGTTCAAGGCTATGCACCAGCACGATGGCGCCGATCCAGAGATGATGGTGTCGCTGCGGCTGTGGATCGAACCGCACCGCGTGATCAGCGCGCGCGAGCGCGATATCGATGCGCTGCTGACCATCCGTGATGAAATGGAGGCGGGCACCGGCCCGGCGTCAACCGCGGATTTTCTGATTGACATGATCGGCCACGTCTATGACGAATTCGAACCGCTGATCGACGCGATGGAAGTGGAGATCGACGCGCTGGAGCTGCTAGTCGAGCGGGAGGAAACCGAGGCGGTCTGCGGCCGGCTTGCAGCACTTGAGCGGCGCACGGCGATATTCAATCGCCATCTTGCGCCGCAGGCCGCGATTTTCAGGCTGGTCGCCTCGAACAGCTGTCCGCTGGTCAGCGATGACGATCGCGATCACCTGAATGAACTGGATAGCCGGTTGCATGGCATTCTGGAGGCTCTGCGCGATATCCGCGAACGCGCGCTCATCATCGATCAGCGCATCCAGCGGATCGAGGAATTCCGGCAAACCAGGGCCAATCTGGTGTTCGCGGTCGCCGCCACATTGTTCCTGCCGGCGACATTTCTGACTGGCCTGTTCGGGGTGAACGTCGGCGGCATCCCATGGATGAACGAACCGACGGGTTTTGCAATTATCGGCCTTATCTGCCTGGCGTTGATCGGGGCAAGCTATCTGATGATCCGTCGCGGACGTTGGCTATAAGACATGGGCATTCAATGACCTACGGGTCGGTTAGGAAATTCGGTTCGGATCGGGAGAAAACGTTATGGTACGAAAATTGTCTGCCGAGTTTTTTGGCACATTCTGGCTGGTTTTTGGCGGATGCGGTTCGGCGGTGCTGGCCGCCGCATTTCCTGAGCTGGGCATCGGATTTGTCGGGGTGTCGCTGGCGTTCGGCCTCACCGTCCTGACTTGGCCTATGCCGTTGGCGGAATTTCCGGGGGACATTTCAATCCCGCCGTATCGCTGGGACTGGCAATTGGCGGACGGTTCGCGTGGAAGGAACTCGTCCCCTACTGGATTGCCCAGATCGCCGGAGCAATCGTGGCGGCGGCCGCACTCTATGCCATTGCTTCCGGCAAGGCCGGGTTCGCCGCTGGCGGTTTTGCGTCCAACGGTTTCGGCGAACTCTCGCCCGGCGGGTATTCGATGCAGGCAGCTTTACTGATCGAGATTGTTTTGACGGCGGGGTTCCTGATCGTGATCCTGGGATCGACATCGAACGCCGTTCCGGCCGGGTTCGCACCCATTGCGATCGGTCTGGCGTTGACGCTGATTCATCTCATTTCGATCCCGGTCACGAACACATCGGTAAATCCCGCCCGTTCGACCGGTGCGGCGCTGTTCGCCGAAACCGCAGCGATGGGGCAGCTCTGGCTGTTCTGGTTGGCGCCGGTCGTCGGCGCGGCTATCGGTGCGCTTGTCTGGCGTTTGCTGCTCAGACCTGATGGTACGGAAAACGCCTGACCGGCAAACGTCAACGTTCTGACGGATTTCTCCGATCCCCCGGCACGCTCCCCTGCATGCCGGGGGTGCGTTGAACGATTGCCATGAAGGATAACGACAATGACCGACGAACGACAGGCAGGCGGAAAATACGGCGAAGGTCTGGAAGGGCGGATACCGCCCAACCAGGTGGTTACCCGCAAGTTCCCGGTGATGACGGCGGGCAAGACGCCCGATATCGACACGGCAGCATGGTCGTTCTCGATCAAGTCCGGTCCGCGCACTTTGGCGAGCTGGAACTGGGTGGAATTCAATGCCCTGCCACAAACACGGTGGCGCGGCGATATTCACTGCGTCACACGCTGGTCGAAGTTCGATACCGACTGGCAGGGCGTGACTATCGACGACATGCTCGCGAGTGCCGGAATCGAGCCGCCCTCCCCCCATACCCTGTTTCACGGCTATGAAGGCTATTCCACCAACCTGCTCTTGTCAGACATCACCGATGGCAAGGCGATGATCGCCACCCGTTTCGATGACCAACCCCTGACACGCGAGCATGGCGGCCCCGCCCGGTTGCTGGTGCCCCATCTCTATTTCTGGAAATCGGCAAAGTGGGTGAAGGCCATGCAGTTCACGCAGAAGGAAGAAAGCGGCTTCTGGGAACTGCGCGGATATCACCAACGCGGCGATCCATGGGCTGAGGAACGGTTTTCCTGAACCATCACAGCATGGCGCAGAAATTCGCAAGGATATCCTTGCCATGATCCGTGCCGATGCTTTCCGGGTGAAACTGCACACCGAAAATCGCATGTTGTCGGTGCTGCAGCCCCATAACATGACCGTCGTCGGACATGGCCGTGATCATCAGGCTGGCAGGCACATCCTCGACCACCAGCGAATGATACCTGACGGCAGGAAAGGGAGATGGCAGCCCCTGGAAAATGCCGATGCCATCATGGCTGATCTGCGATACCTTGCCATGCATCAGGCCGCCGCGCCGCACTTCACCGCCAAAGTGCTGGCCGATTGCCTGATGGCCAAGGCAGATACCCAGCAGCGGCTTCCCCAAGCGCGCGCATGCAGGGACCAGATCGAGGCACACGCCGGCTTCACTGGGGGTTCTTGGTCCGGGTGAAAGGACTATTGCGTCCGATCCCATTGCCATCAGCTGATCGACAGTGTGCACATCGTTGCGCACCACCTGAACGTCCCGCCCGATTTCCTGAAGATACTGGACGATGTTCCAGGTGAAGCTGTCGTAATTGTCTATCAGCAGTATCATCTTTTTCTGGTGCGCCTTCTCGTCCGGTCCCGAAGCCAGTGTGCGCCGGCAAATGTCGCATGGACCATGACGGCGGCCAGCATGACTCCGGCCAGGCGCGCATGGAATGACAACAGGCCATGAGCAAGCGGTACATCGGGCCGCGACACAAAATTATAGACCGGCAGCGGAGAGACGAGTTCGATCCAGCGCCCATCCAGCGCCCGGCCAATCCAGGCCAACATGCCCATCACCACCGCCAGAGCGGCGAGACCGGCCTGATATCCCCTCACAAGCAGATGCCGCCTGTCGCCATGCACAAAACTGTTTCGGGGAAGGCGATAATACAGCAGCCAAGCCAGCGACGTAGCCATTCCAATCATACCTGCCGCGCGGTGAACCGCGAACAGATCCTCCCGCAGCGGGAAGCTCACCTCCCACGACCAATCGAAAGCGACAAGGCCGGTCCCCAGCGAGACGGCACAGGAAATCGCGATGATCGAGTGAAATCGGGCACGGGCACGAAATTGCCGCTGCCGTGCTGAAGGTGAACGCCCTGCGCCGCTCACATCTATTTGAGCGTTCCCAGATAGGCGACGATATCCATACGGTGCCGACTATCGCGCACACCATTGGGGAAGAGATTGCCCATCCGGTTGCCGGGAATGAATTCCTTCGGCTTTTCCAGATGCTTCGCAAGGTTCTCTGGTGTCCATGTCACACCGGAATTGGTCATCTCCGGCGAGTATGCATAACCTGGCCCGGTGCCCGCCTTGCGGCCCGCGACGCCGGCCAGCGACGGACCGACGCCTCCCTTCCCGGCAACGGTCGAATGGCACGCCACACAGGTCGTCTCGAAAGCGAGTTTCCCGGCCGCCGGATCGCCTTTTCCGTCAGTTGCGGCAGATGCCTCATGCCCGGCAGCATCCGGCGTCATGGCCGCGGTTTTCGCCCCTTCCGGCAAATTGACCTGGCCCCTGGGACCAAGCGCCGGATAGGCATAGGTATAGATCCAATCGTTGTCCTGCGCCGGTATGTGGCAGGACTGGCAATCGGTCTTGTAATCCGTGGCGATCTGGCGGGTCGTGTCCGCAGGGTCGAACTGCGCCCAGCCCCAGCCATCGCCCCATAACGGGTTATCGCCAAAACGGCCTTTGGCATCCTTGACCATCATGAACCAGGTTTTCGTGTCGGTCGGCCAGAAAGCCTCCCCGGTCGTGTGTTTGGCACCCCGGCTGGCCGAAACTTCCTTGATCAGCACGGCACCGTCAGGAAACCTGCCCGCTTGCCTGAAGGCATCGACATCGGATGGCCGTGCGTAGACCGAATGGATGTCCGCCACCCCGCCTTCTCCCGCAACGGCCCAGGAACCGATGAAACGAAAACCGTCGGGGAAATCAGCCGGAAAGCTGATTTCCCCTCTCTCGCTGACCAATGACGAGTAGGTATCGGCTTCGACAGGTGTATCCTGCGTGCCCTTACAGGCCGACAGGCCCAGAAGCCCCGCTGCCACGAACATGAGGGCGCCTTGTCCCGTCCGATTGCGATTCATCTTGCTCATATCCCGGTCGCTCGTGTCTTCTGCCATACGATCGGCGTTGCCGTGTTACTTGCCGGGCAGTGGCAGCGGATCGAGGATGGGCTTGTAAAGGCTGACATAGACCATATCCTCGTCGGCATTGGCGATATGGCATCCCGCGCATTCGCCGATCGGCTTGACCTCTGTCGAAGCGAGGTAGGGCGGCGCCGAATGGTTGAAGTTGAAATAGCCCCAGTTGTTGCTTTCCTTGAACCGCTTGCTGTCCTTGACGGCAACATCGAGTCCATTGACGGCACCGGGGAAGTAGCCACGTCCTGATGGCTCATAGCGCGAACCATCCGGAAATTCCGCCTTCCCTCCGACAAGCTGCAGTTCCTTCACCATCATCGTGCCTTCCGGCCACTTGCCGGTTGCTCGATAGGCCTTGAACGCGGCGGGCTGGACGTAGACATTGTGGAATTCAGGAAAATTCGCCTTGCCGTCATTCAGGCCATTAGGAGTCAACGGCGCGCCGATGAATACCCATTCGCGGAAATCCTTCGGCTGGAAAAGCTTGCCATCCCTGTCCCACACGGGCGGAATATCCATCTCCGGATATGCCGGGTCGGCCTCGGCGGCTGCCGTGCCTGCCGTTTCGTTCTTCGAACTCGCGGATCCAGACGCTGAATTTCCTTCGCCGCTGCTACACGCCGAAATCAAGGCCGTGGCACAGACAAGACTGCCCAGTTTCCAGATTAGTAGCGAAAACTTGCGAACCATTTTCTCTCCCCCTGCCCGATTGTCGATGGATCAGGTGTGAGATATCCGACGATCAGGGCTACTGTCCAATAGCTGGTTCGGATACCTTCCATACGGAATGAGTATCGGGTAAGATGGCTTCGACTTCTGACCGTGTCCTACAGGTGTCGATAAATCGTGCACGCGGCTTAGCGCGATGATTTCTTCCACGATAGTTCACGGAACGTCTCAATGAGGCTTGTCCGCAATTGATCTGATCCACGCGTCGATTTCCGCCTCTATCCACACCGCGCATTTGGGGCCAAGCGAACGGGATTTCGGGAAACGGCCTTCGCTCATCCGCTGATAGATAGCCGAACGACGTAAGCCGACGCGGTCGATGACTTCAGGCAGCCGCAAAAGCCGGGCCGGCGGAGGGACTTGCGGTGAAGTCTGATCTGCGTCGGCGTCGTTCTCGGCAAGCTGGGGATTTGCTTTCATGATCGTTCCTGTCGGGTCAATTTCTCGGTCCCCTCCGAGGTGAATTGGATCAGCGCGGCAGCGCCATCGAAATGTCGCGGTTAGCAAAATCATCGATGTGCTTGGCAAGCATGCGGGCGACGAGCTGCGAAGTGCCGTTCGCCCACCGGGGTCGCAAATCTTCGACGCGTCGCCCAAGCGTGCGTTCGAGCTGGCCTGGCAAGGCCGTGAAGAAGTCCTCAAGAAACTCTCCCATTTCGCTGCGCATCCATTCGCAGGCGAGATTCTCCTGACCGGCCAAGGCGAGGATCATGCTGGCGCGGGGAAAGGCGCCGCAGACATCGAGAACGCGCGCGGCTTCATCAAGGCCGATCGGCCGATCGCCGCGCATCACACGAAGCAGTGTCTCGCGGTGGATCCCGACTTCTCGAGCGATCTGGTGCTTGGGCTTGTCAGACGACTCGATTGCATGGGCAAGAATGTGCGCGAGGCTGGTGTTGGCTTCGCCTCGGAATGGCGCGGGCTGGTGCATCGACAAAAACTCCAACGATGAGGAACTGAGTCGTAGCCATATCGCGCGTGATCCATGTAGGAAAATGAAAAGAACATTTACAGAACATCTCGTTTCTAGGCGAATCATCTCCTAGGCCCGAGTCGCCGACAATCACCGCCGCCCCTGTCAGAATTCGTCGACGCTGATTACCAGATAAGCCGCTGTTTCTGCGTATTATCGCCGACGCCATCCAATTGATGCGTCCATATCCGTCCGCCGCTTCAGCCCCAGCGTCAATCCGACTTTCCTACATCGATTTCCTAGATGCATGTGGAACACACAGCGAACGAAAGAACGCTGGGTTCACCCCTCCAGATGGAGCTCCATATGCAGTCTCTCACCCTCTCCCGGCGTTCCGGCGCCATGAATCAGAACCCCTCGAAGTTCGGGCGGGCCATGACCTTTGCAGTACCGCTTGCCGTCGCAGCACTGGCCGCCAGCGCCGCCTATGCTGGTGCCGACACTACCTTCACCCCTGCCCTCACGAAATTCACGGATTTCCTCGAAGGCTCGGGCGGCAAGATCATCACCGTCCTCAGCCTTGCAGGCGGTCTCATCGGTCTCGCCTCGGGTCGGTTCTCGCTCGGACAGGTCGCTGTTCCGGTCGGTGTCGGCATCGGCGTTGGCACGGGTGTTCCGATCGTCACCTCGGTCGTCACCGCGGTCATCTGACGCATCGGACGGGAAGGCGCGTCGCCATGGCAGACCCATATATCATCCCGCGGCGGCTCGACGATCCGGAGCTTATCGGCTTCTGGACCATCGACGAGTTCGCCGGGATGCTCATCCCCTTCACCTGGGGGATCCTCAGCCAGCATATCTTTATCGGCATCATCGTTGCCTTCGGCGCCTGGTTCGCGCTGCGAAAGGCAAAAGCAGGACGCGCCAGCTCCTGGGTAGCCCATGCCGCCTATTGGTATCTGCCGGCCGGATTGTTGGGCCTGAAATCGACGCCGCCTTCCCACTGCCGCCTGCTTGCCGGTTGAGGGGAGATATCCATGTTTGCCGACATTTCACACGAGCGCCAGCAGTCGTTGCTGCGCCAGCGCAACCTCTTTGCGCTGACCAGCGCCGGGCTCGGCATTGCGCTTGTCGTCGCCGTCAGCCTTGCTGCCACCCGCGACCGCGAAGTCGTGCTCCTGCCAACGCTCCCCAAGCAGCTCACCGTCAGCAGCGCGGGGGTCGAGGCCGACTATCTCGAACTTGTGACCCGCGATGCCGCGCTCGTTCTCCTCAATCGCAGCCCCGAGGGCCTCGACTACTGGATGGACGAGATCCTGAAGCTCGCCGATCCGGCAAGCTACGGGCGCCTCAAGGCCGATCTCGTCCGGATTGTCGAAGAGCAACGGGGTTCGGATGTCACCCAGGCCTTCGTCATCCGCTCGATGACCGTCGACCCCAAGGGGCTTACTTCCGATGTGACGGGCACGCTCAAGACATTTGTCGGCGCCCAGGTCATCGCGAGCGACGAACGCCGTTTCCGCTTCAACTGGACCTACCGGGGCCTGCGTCTCGCGCTGTCAGGCTTCAGCCAGTTGCCCCCCAAAGACCCAACGAAGGAGGCCCAGTGATGGCTTACCGACGCAAGACGCGCGCGTGGAGCCTGGCTCTTTGTGCCAGCACCATCCTCGCATTTTCAGGGAGCGGCGCGCAGGCCGCCGACCAGTTCAAACAGGCTGCAGATGGAGCAAGCATCGAATGCGCCGTCTCGGCCCGCGAGCTGACGCGCTTCGCGCTTATCGACGACCAGTTTGCCGGCGTCTCGAAGATCTCGACCGGCACGCCCTACAACGATTTTGCGGTCACCAACGAACCGCTGCGCGGCGACATCTACGTGTCGGTGCCCGAGACCTATGCGGCGCGGTCGATCAGCTTCTTCGCCACGACCAAGAAGGGCTTCGTCTACAAGGTTTCCTGCCAGGTCGAGCCTGTCCCGGCCGTCCAGGTCTTCATCACCAACCCGGCTATCGCGACAAACAAGGCATCTGGCTGGGAAAGCGAAACGCCGCTGGAGACGAGCGCAGTGCGGCTCATCCAGGCCATGGCCAATGACCGGACGGTCGATGGCTTCGAAGTCAGGCAGTCCTCCGCCCTTCCGGCACGGGTCGGCGATCTCGAAATCCAGCTCATCGCCGATTATCGCGGCAGCGCGCTCGCCGGAAAGGTCATCCGTCTGGCAAACCGTGGTCGCAAACCACTGACGCTTGCCGAAGCGGATCTCGCATCCTCCCAGACACTCGCAATCTCGATCGCCCAGCCCACTCTCAAATCGGGAGAAAGCACGGTCGCCTTCATCGTCGGTTCGAACGGAGGGTTGGGCCATGACTGATGCTCCCTCGATCTCAACCCCGGTACAGGCCGATCCGGCATCGCCGTCTCCAGTAACCAGCCTCAACGCGAAGACCGCACGGCGGCAGAAGCTTCTGCTTGGCTCCCTGGGCGCACTCGCGCTTGTCGGCGGCAGCTGGTTCATCCTGGGCGGCGACGACAACGCGAAGAGCGATGATCCCACCGCCGCGCAGACCATCGACACGGCAGGGCTCATCAATCGCGACCTTTCGCAGCGCGAGTTCGTCGCGACCTACGGCAACCGTCTCGATGCCGTGACCCGCGAGCAGAAGGCCATGAAGGACGCGAGCCTCCCGCGCGAGGAAATCGAATCCCAGCTTGCCGCGCTCAAGGCGGAAAACCAGGCGATGCGCGTCGATGGCCAGGCCGCGATCGATGCGATCTCCGCTGAGAATGCGGATCTCAAGTCACGCCTTGCCAGCCAGGCCGCCCCGGCAGCCGCAAGCCTGCCGCCACCGGCCTATGGCCCGCAGGCGGGTGGCTACGATGCGCGCGGTCGACCGGTTCAGCCTGCTCCTGCGGGTGCCGCGCTGGGCGCAAGCGAAACCGGCCTGCCCGGTCCCGGTGAAGTCAAACTCATGAGCTTCACCGCCGACAAAGCAGGAGCCAGCGGCCTCAGGGCAGCACGCCCGGAAGCGCCGCCGGTGGTGGTCGAGGACTCGCCCGACTATCTGCCGCCCAATTCCTATGCTCCTGCCAAGGTCATCGTCGGCGTCGATGCGTCGGCGGGCGTTGCGAGCCAGACCGATCCGCTTCCCGTGGTGCTGCGCATTACCGGTCCGGCGCGATCGGTCATGCAGAACGGCAAGGTTCTGACCACGCGGCTTCAGGGCTGCATCGTCAATGGCGCAGCGCGCGGCGATCTCTCGTCCGAAAAGGTTTACGTGAAGCTGGCGCGGATGACCTGCGACCAGCCCGGTGGGCGCGTCGCGGTGAGCGAGGTCAAAGGCTTCATCAGCTTTGCTGGAAAATCGGGCGTGCGTGGCCGTGTCGTCAGCCGCGAGGGCAGCCTTGTCAGTCAGGCCCTGCTTGCCGGGATTGTCGGCGGGTTCGGGCGCGGCTTTTCGGCGAACGCCAACAGCGTCTTCTCCGGCGTCACGACCAATGCCGATGGCACCCGCTCGAAGCTTTCTGCCGGCGACATCCTCGGCGGTGGGCTCGGCCAGGGCGCTGCGGATGCCGCCGATACGGTCAGCAAATATCTGATCGAGCGCGCCGAACAATACCAACCCGTCGTCGAGATGCCGACCGGCATCGATGTCGAGATCGTCTTCCT
>JBFWSE010000029.1:0-35128 GCA_050248535.1 Novosphingobium sp. | reverse complement strand
CCGAACGGCGCGGGCAAGACCACTTGCTTCTATTCGATCATGGGGCTGGTGCGGCCGGATTCCGGGCGCATCCTGCTCGACGGCGTGGATATCACCAAACTGCCGATGTATCGGCGGGCGATCCTGGGACTTGGCTATCTGCCGCAGGAAACCTCCATCTACCGCGGCATGACGGTGGAGCAGAACATCGGCTGCGTGCTCGAACTGAACGAACCCGATCCCGTGTCGCGCGAACAACAGCTGGAGCAACTGCTCGAGGAATTTCACCTCACCCACTTGCGCAAGAGCCAGGCCATGGCGCTGTCGGGCGGCGAACGGCGGCGGTGCGAGATTGCCCGCGCACTTGCGGCCAAACCCTCGATCATGCTGCTCGACGAACCCTTCGCCGGGATCGATCCGCTGTCGATCGGCGATATCCGCGATCTGGTGAAGGACATGAAGACGCGCGGTATCGGCGTGCTGATCACCGATCACTATGTCCGCGTGACACTCGACATCGTCGATCGCGCCTGCATCATCTTTGGCGGGCTAGTGCTGTTCGCCGGCAGCCCGGAAGATCTGGTGGCCGACGAGAACGTCCGGCGGCTCTATCTGGGCGAGAGCTTTACGTTGTGAGTCTTTATCCCGCCTCACGGCGGGGACGGCACCGGCCCGCTCCCCCGGCCCGGCCACCCATAGGATACCATGTCGGGTGGCCGGGCCGGGGGAGCGGGCCGGCGCCGTGCAAGTCCCGGCGACAGCCGGGACGGACCCTGCACTAATGGCCCTCGGTCCCCGCCTGGATCTGCGCCAGTCCCAGTCGCTGGTGATGACGCCGCAGCTGCAGCAGGCGATCAAGCTGCTGGCGCTGTCCAATCTCGAGATCGAAGCCTTCATCGGCGAGGCGCTGGAGGCCAATCCGCTGCTCGATCTGGGCGAAGCGGCGCCACCTGTGCCAGAACCTGTCGAGGCCCCTGAAGAAGGGCGGCGCACCACGCTCGAAAGCTCGCCAGTCGATCAGCTGATCGGCGAGGGCAAGGCCAGCGAGGACCGCCCGCTCGATATCGATGCGACTACGTTCGATCGCGACCGCGACACCGGCGACGGGGCGCTGAACGCCGACTGGGGCGGGGACTTTCGCGCGGGCGTGGGCGAAGAAGGCCCCTCGATCGACGAGCGCGGCGCGAGCGAGCCAAGCCTCGCCGAGCATTTGCACGCCCAGCTTGGCGCCGTGGCGCGTGACGGGCATCTGGCCGCGATTGCCGCCTGGCTGATCGACCAGCTTGACGAGGCGGGCTATCTGGCCGCGAACCTGCGAGAAATCGCTTTCGAGCTTGGCATTTCCCAGACCGAAGCCGAAGCGGCGCTGGCGCTTGTCCAATCGCTCGACCCCACTGGAGTCGGCGCGCGCAACCTGTCGGAATGCATCGCGCTGCAGGCCATCGAGGCCGACCGTCATGACCCCGCCATGGCGCGCCTGATCGAGAATCTCGATCTCGTCGCACGCGGCGAATTCGCCCGGCTCAAGCGCATGTGCGGCGTGGACGACGAAGATTTTGCCGACATGCTCGCCGAACTGCGCGGCTATGATCCCAAGCCGGGCCTGCGCTTTGGCCAGGCAGGCGGTGATCCGGTTACGCCCGATATCCTCCTTTCCGCGCGCGCGGACGGCGGCTGGGACATTGCGCTCAACCAGGCGACTCTCCCGCGCCTCATCGTCAACCGGGCCTATTATGTCGAACTGCGCGGCTCGTGCGACGGGCGCGAGGGCAAGGCCTGGCTGTCCGAAAAGCTCGCCGACGCCAACTGGCTGATCAAGGCGCTCGACCAGCGGCAGAAGACCATCCTCAAGGTCGTCGCCGAACTGGTGAAACAGCAGGACATGTTCTTCCGCCACGGTGTCGCCCACTTGAAGCCGCTGACGCTGCGGCAGGTGGCCGAGGAAATCGGCATGCACGAATCGACCGTCAGCCGGGTGACTTCGAACAAATACCTCAATTGCGAGCGCGGCACTTTCGAACTGAAGTACTTCTTCACTTCGGGAGTCGGCTCCACCCAGGGCGAGGGCGGCGCTTCGGCCGAGGCCGTCAAGGCCGCGATCCGCCAGCTGATCGAGGCCGAGGATCCTGCTGCGATCCTGTCTGACGATACGCTGGTGGACCTGCTCAAGGACAAGGGCTTCGATCTGGCGCGGCGGACAGTGGCCAAATACCGCGAGGCGATCGGGCTGGGAAGTTCGGTGCAAAGGCGGAGACAGAAGGCGCTGGCCGCGGTGCGCTGACGCGGTTAGCATGGCCTCCAAAGGGAGAAATGCCATGCTGAAGCACCGCCTGATCGCCGCCGCCTTGCTTGCCACCGCCGCCGCGCCAGCCCCGGCGCCGCCCGAACCGATCCTTGCCTCCCCCGAACAGGACGAAGCCGAAGAGACACTGGCCTGGCTGCTCACTCACCCCGACGTCAAGGCGATCCAGCAGGGCTTGCGCAAGGATCTTGCGGCGACCGAGATCGGCAAGACCCGCGACGGCGCGGCGACTATCGACCGGGCGATCGAATGCCTGACCAATTCGCTCATCTTCAAGGAAATGACGACCTATCGCCCAAGGCCCCATTTGCTCTGGGCGACCGAGGACACGCCGCGCGAATGGCGCGGGCGGCGGACGGGCTGCACCGGCACGGCAGGCGACAATCCCGACAATATCTACCGCTCTTCAGTGGTCGAGGGCGGGGTGCGCTATGAAGTGACTGGCAGATTCGATCCCAGGCGGCGGGCAACGCAGCTGGTCGTTCAGGCCGGGCCGGGCGAGCCGGGCTTCGCGCCTGACTGGTCGACCGCAGGCAGCGAGGCAGTCACTGTGCTCAAAGCCTTCACCGATCGCGACCTTGCGATAGCGCCAGACGGTACGTTCCGGGTCACGATCGGCGGGCCCGGCGATGGCCCTTCGCATGTCGCCACGCCGCCCGGCCCGGTATCCTTCGGTTTTCGCGACACCATGGCCGACTGGAATCAGGAACCGGCCCGGCTGGTCATGCGCCAGCTCGATCCGGCCGAGCCCAGACCCTATGACCGCAACGAGTTGCGCCGCCGCGTGGTCGGCCGGCTGGGCGACTATGTGCGCGGCTGGGCCGAATTTCCCAAGCACTGGTTCGGCGGCCTCAAGCCCAACACTTCTGGCGGACCGATCGGCCGCGCGGGGGCCTGGGGCTTCGTTGCAGGCATTCGCTTCAGCCTGGCCGACGACGAAGCCATGGTGGTGATGACATCGCGCGGCGGGGCGGCCTATACCGGCTTCCAGGTGGTCGACCCCTGGACCATCGCCGCGGACGCCCGCACCCATCTGACCAGCCTCAACCTTGCCCAGGCCAAGCCGGACAGGAACGGCGATATCACCTATGTCATTGCCAAAAGCGATCCCGGCGTCGCCAACTGGCTGGATACTACCGGCCTCGGCGACGGCTATGCCGTGGTCCGCTGGCAGGCGCCTCCGGCCGGCGCAAAGGCGGAAGGCCTGCTGAAGAGCGTACGGGTGATCAAGCTGGCCGAAGCGGCGAAGCTGCCCGGCATTGCGCTGTCCGATCCTAAGAAGCGGGCGCGGCAGCTGGAACAGCGGGCCAGGGAATGGGCGAACCGGCTGAGATAGG
The DNA here is from genome assembly GCA_050248535.1 of Novosphingobium sp. Classification (GTDB taxonomy): domain Bacteria; phylum Pseudomonadota; class Alphaproteobacteria; order Sphingomonadales; family Sphingomonadaceae; genus Novosphingobium. The sequence continues at coordinate 31,510 of JBFWSE010000029.1, read as the reverse complement.
CCGAAACATTTACTAAACTGACTGAGCATAAGATAAGCATGGCAAGTATATCCTTGTTTTGCTTAGTATAAAATTGTTTTCAAATGAAAGGATCGTGATAAACTCCTCTTCACGGCAGACACCTTTGGGGCGATTCATTTCGCCACAAGAACGAAGGAGTTTCGATCGTGGCCTATCTCGACAGTAATGCTGCAAGGCGGCCCAATTTCGGCGTTGCCACCTCAGTCCTCATCATCGAAGCGCTGCTTGCCGTGGCCATATTTCGCGGTCTTGCCATAACCATCGCCAAACACGAACCACCGCCCAACCCGATCGCCACCGATATTCCGCTGACGCCGCCGGCGCCCCCGCCTACCGAAGCGCCGCCCCCGCTGCCGCGCAATCCCGATCCGGCGCCGACGCCCTTGCCGCACACAGCACCGCCGCTGGGCGGCGCCGAAGGCCCGGTCGCCCTGCCGACGCCGCAGGTGCCGGTTCCCGTTCCCACGCCCAGCTTCCAGCCGCCCCAGCCCTCGCCCGGTCCGCAGGCACAGGGCCATGCAGCCATGCCGCGCGGCAATCCCGGCGGCTGGGTCTCATCAAACGACTATCCCTCGCGCGACTTGCGTGAAGGCAATCAGGGCCGGGTGAGTTTCTCCCTGGGAATCGGAACGGACGGCCGCGTTACATCGTGCCGGGTCACCACATCGAGCGGCTATCCCGGCCTCGATGCGGCGACCTGCGCGCTGATACCCCGCCGCGCCCGGTTCTCGCCCGCCACAGGCCCCGACGGCCAGCCGCGCGCGGGCGCTTATTCCGGAACCATTCGCTGGGTGATACCCGACTGATCCCGGCGAATGCCCCCGCTTGCCGGGCCGACCTGCCGTGGCCCGGCGGGCGGGGGAAATGCTCCCGCAGCGCCACGATTTGACTCGCTCCCTGCACTGCAAGCGACTATGAGAGCAGCGAAATTTCAGGAAGGGGAGTTAGCCATGAAGATACGCCTTGCACTTGCCGCCACGGCAACCCTTGCGCTCGCTGCCTGCGGCGGCGGCGACCAGCCGGCCGGAGAGGCCTCGCAAGCCGCTGCAACGCCAGCCGCGGCGCCGGCCAAGGGCGACAAGCCGACGAAGGAATTCGTAGTCGGCAAATGGGGCACCGATGGCGACTGCGCGCTGGCCATGGACCTCAAGGCCGATGGCACCAGCGACGGCCCCTTCGGCAACTGGACCTATGCCGATGGCGTGATCAGCTTTGCCGAAGCGCCCGAACTGAAAGTCAATGTCACCGTCATCGACGACAAGACCATGGAATCGAAGAACAGCGGCGGCAAGACCAGCAAGATGACGCGCTGCCCGTAAGGCGGCGTGCGGCTACGCGAGGAAACTCGCGGAATCTTGCGAATCGCAAAAAAGTTTAGACGCGCTTGCTTAGTGTCTGATCCGAAATTTGCCCTTTCGCGAATTTCAAATCAGACACTAAGCGACGGGCGCGTCTTCTCTATGTGTTGGAAATATAACTTTCAGATGTAGGAAATATTGAATCCGGCATGCCCTGCAATGTTGGAAATTTTCTGGCGAATTCAGGATGATATCATAAATTATATTTGACTTGTAGGAATTGGATTCATTTCAGCCTGTCTCTTGTCAGTCAGGAGAACGCTGGAGATGCAGGCAATCGTCCAACCGGCAACGGCCGGGGCACAAGGCTTCGATGCCAATACGCCGATCACGCGGAGCAAGGCCCTGGCCTTCAAGAAGGCAGGCTTCGATTTCGCCGTGCGCTATGTGACGCGCAAATCCTCGCCGCCCGCCCATGACCTCTCGCAAGCCGAGGCCCGCGCCATTCTCGAGGCCGGGCTGGCCCTGATGGCTGTGCAGCATGTTGCCGCGCCGGGCTGGCTCGCCACCCCCGCGCTCGGCGCGGCCTATGGCGCCAACGCGGCGAACCATGCGAAACTGGCCGGCCTGCCCAAGGGCACCGCGCTGTTCCTCGATCTCGAGGAAGTGAGTTCGAAGAGCTCGCCCGCCGATGTGATCGGCTATTGCAATTCCTGGTACAAGGCGGCCGATGCGGCGGGATATGCGCCGGGCATCTATGTCGGCTCGAACTGCGGGCTCTCGTCCGCGCAGCTCTATTACGATTTGCGGTTCAAATATTACTGGAAGTCCGGCAGCAGGGTCCCCGCCATTCCGATCCGCGGCTATTCGATGCAACAGACCATCCGCCCAGGCGACAAAGTCGCCGGCGTGGCCATCGACCGTAACGTCGTCATTCCTGACCGCTTCGGCATGGCGCCGCCCTGGGCGAGGCTGGGGCAAGCGGCGGCTTGCCGGAGCTGAAGGCTCAAGCCTCCAGCTCGACATCCCAGTAAAGCCAGTCCCGCCAGCTCTCGTGCAGATAATGCGGCGGAAACGCCTTGCCGCGTTCCTGCAATTGCCAGCTTGTCGGCCGGATCGGCTCGATCAGCAGCGGCATTTTCGCCTGTTTGGGCGTGCGCCCGCCTTTCTTCATGTTGCACGGTGCGCAGGCCGTGGCGACATTTTCCCAGCTGGTCTTGCCGCCCAGCCGGCGCGGCACCACGTGATCGAACGTCAGGTTGCGCGGGCTGCCGCAATACTGGCAGGCGAAGCGATCGCGCAGGAACAGGTTGAACCGGGTGAACGCCGGAAATTCGCTGGGCTTCACATACTGCCGGAGGGCGATGACCGAGGGAATCGGCATCGACCAGCTGGGCGAATGGACTTCGCGGCCATAGCTTTCGACAATGTCCACGCGTTCGAGAAACACCGCCTTGATCGCGGTCTGCCAGGGCCACAGGCTGAGCGGGTAGTAACTGAGCGGTGTATAGTCGGCATTGAGCACCAGCGCCGGGCAATCGGACAGGTTGCGGGCGGGATCGCCATCCGCGCTGCGGAACCGGGCCGCGCGCTCGATCAGCTCCGACTTGAGCATGGCCTCCTGTCGCAGGCTTGCGTTTCGGTTCGGTGACAGAGCATGGGCGCGCATCCTGCACGGGGATTGGCGAGCGTCAAGAGTTGCCTTGGGCCGCAATCCACAACACAAACCGGGGGTGACTCGCACACGCTTCGCCCCCAGCCCCAATGGCCCGCTGCATCTGGGCCATGCCTTTGCGGCAATTGCCGCCCACGATCTCGCCCGTGCGAAGGATGGGGAATTCCTGCTGCGGATCGAGGATATCGACGGCGATCGCAGCCGCGAGGAACACGTGCGGGACATTCTCGCCGATCTCAAGTGGCTGGGGCTGGAATGGGACGGCGAGCCGGTGTTCCAATCGGCGCGGATCGCCAGCTATGCCGAGGCCGCCGAGCGCCTGATGCAAATGGGCCTGCTATATCCCTGCACCTGCACACGCAGCGAGATTGCGCTCGCGGCGCAGAACATGGGACCCGACGGCCCGGTTTATCCCGGCACCTGCCGGGGCAAGACAGCACAGCCCGGAGCCGATGTCGCCTGGCGGCTGGACGTGGCCCGGGCTTCGGACATGGCCGGCCCGCTGGCCTGGGTGGACGAAATCGCCGGGTTGCAGCGCGCCTGGCCCAACATGTTCGGCGATGTCGTGCTGCTGCGCAAGGAAGCGCCGGCCAGCTATCACCTTGCCGTCACACTCGACGATGCCGCCGATGGCGTAGACCTTGTCACACGCGGTCGCGACCTGTTCGCCGCAACGCACATCCACCGGCTGCTCCAGGCCCTGCTCGATCTGCCCGTGCCGATCTGGCACCACCATCCGCTGCTGGTCGAGGCGGACGGACGCAAGCTCGCCAAGCGGCGCGGTTCCGCTCAGGCAGGCTTTGGCCTGGCCGAAATGCGCCGCGCGGGCGAGGACGGGCAAGCACTGGCCGAAGCCTTGCGCGCGCATCGCTTCCCGGCTGGCATTTCGCTCGGTGAAGGGGTAGAAGAGGCACCATGATCTACATTCTCATCATCGCGTTGGTCGTGCTCATGGCCATGGTCGCCATCAGCCTGTTCCGCGGCCTCAACGCCTTCCGCCAGAGCATGGATGCCGACAAGGATAGTTCCTCGGGCAGCGGCCCCAGCGAGCTGCAGCTGGTGCAGAACAAGATGATGTGGGCGCGCATCAAGTATCAGTTCGCCGCCATTGTCGTGGTCGGGCTGCTGGCGGTGATTGCCGGCGGCGGCAAGGGCTGACCGGGCCCGGTCCTGACAGGCTCCAGGCCTTGGTAAAACTCAACAAGATATACACCCGCACCGGCGATGACGGCACGACCGGCCTCGTCGATGGCTCGCGGCGGCAGAAGCATGCCCCGCGCATGGAGGCGATTGGCGCGGTCGATGAGGCCAACAGCGCGATAGGACTGGCTGCAGTGGCGCTGGCCAATGCCGAGACCAATGGAGCGGCCCTGTCACGTATCCAGAACGACCTGTTCGACCTTGGCGCCGATATCGCCACGCCGGGCGACACCTTCGCGCCTTCTGACATGGTGCTGCGGATCGTGCCGGAGCAGATCGCCTGGCTGGAGACTGCCATCGATGCGCTCAACGAGGGGCTGGCGCCGCTGACCAGCTTCATCCTGCCAGGCGGCAGCGAGGCGGCGGCGCGAGTGCATGTGGCGCGCGCATCGGTGCGGCGAGCGGAACGGGCACTTACCGCCCTTGCCGCCGAAGAGCCGACGAATCCCGCCGCGCTGGCCTATATCAACCGGCTGTCGGACTATCTGTTCGTGCTGGCCCGCGCGGTGAACGCGACAGGCGCGGGCGATGTCCTGTGGGTGCCCGGGGCAAGCCGGACCTGATCGCTTTTCAATCGCCGCCAGTCTGCAACTGGTCGGAAAGCTGTTGGAGCGCCTTTTCGGTCGCGGCATGATCCGCCTTGTCCTGCTGCGTCTCAGTCTGCGATGGCACAGTGCAATAGGCAGTGGCGAGGATGCCTACCGCCCACCACAGCGCCTTCCAGCGGCTGGCGAAAACAGAACCGATGCCTGGCCCGAACATGACCGGACAATAGCGCCACGGGCTTAACGTTCGGCTCCCGCCTCGCGCTTCAATTCGTACAACAGGTCAAGCGCCTCGCGCGGGCTGAGGGCATCGACGTCGAGGCCTTCGAGCATGTCACGCAGCCGGTCGACCTTTTCTTCAGCGGCATCGAGCGCCGCGGCGAACAGTGGCAGCTCGCCCAGCCCGGCAGCCAGCCCGCCGGTTTCCGCGCGGCCCTTTTCCAGCCTGTCGAGCACCTGTTTGGCGCGGGCCAGCACCTGCGGCGATACCCCGGCGAGGCGGGCGACGGCGAGGCCATAGCTGCGGTCGGCCGGCCCCTCGGCCACTTCATGCAACAGCACCAGATCGCCCTTCCATTCCCGCGCGCGGACATGGTGGAGCGAGAGCGCCTCGCATGTGTCGGCAAGGCGGGCGAGCTCGTGGTAATGGGTGGCGAACAGGCAGCGGCAGCGATTGGTGGAATGGACCTCCTCGACCACGGCCCAGGCCAGCGCCAGCCCGTCGTAGGTGGATGTTCCGCGCCCGACTTCGTCGAGTACAACGAAGCTGCGCTCGCTGGCCTGGCTGAGGATCGCCGCGGTCTCGACCATTTCGACCATGAAAGTCGAACGCCCGCGCGCAAGGTTGTCCGAGGCGCCGACGCGGCTGAACAGACGATCGACAAGGCCCACAGTGGCACTTTGCGCGGGTACAAAGCCACCTGCCTGCGCCAGCACGACGATCAGCGCGTTCTGCCGCAGGAATGTCGATTTGCCGCCCATGTTGGGGCCGCCAACCAGCCAGAGGCGGTCTTCGGGAGACAACAGGCAATCGTTGGCGACGAAGCGTTCTGCCTTGCCGGACAGCGCTGCTTCCACCACCGGATGCCGCCCGCCGGCGATCGTCAGCACGGCTTGTTCGACGATCTGCGGCAGGCACCAGCCCCCTTCAGCCGCGCGCTCGGCCTGCCCGGCGGCGACATCGATGCGGGCCATCGCCTGCGCGGTTGCGGCAATGGCGTGGCGCGCTGCGACGGCCCTGGCCACCAGCTCCTCGAAATGGGCTTCCTCGGCGGCAAGCGCGTGGCCGCCTGCCTCGGCGATGCGGCTGGCTTCCTCGTGCAACGCCAGCGCATTGAACCGCACGGCCCCTGCCATGGTCTGGCGATGGGTGAAGCCTGATTCCGCCACCATCAGCGCGTCGGCGTGCCGGGCGGGAACTTCGATGAAATAGCCCAGCACGCCGTTGTGGCGGATCTTGAGCGCCTGGACGCCGGTTTGATCGCGGTATTTCGCCTCCAGCGCGGCGATGGCGCGGCGGGCATTGCCCGAGGTCTGGCGCAGCGCATCGAGTGCATGGTCATAGCCCTCGGCGATGAAACCGCCTTGCGACCGCTCTGTCGGCGGGGAGGGCACCAGCGCGCGGCTGTAAAGATCGGTCAGGGCGCCATGGCCGCCGAGGCTGGGAAGCAGTTCGTCGAGCGGGGCGGGCCGATCCTCGCGGGTCTGGAGATGGTCGCGCACGCGCCGCGCTTCGGTGAGGCCGTCGCGCAACTGGCCAAGATCGCGCGGAGAGCCGCGTCCCGCCACAATCCGCCCCAGCGCGCGGCCCAGATCGGGCAAGGCGCGCAACACGGCCCGCAAGTCTTCGCGCAGCAGGGCATTGTCGTGCAGCCACTGCACCAGTTCTAGCCGCGCCTCGATCGCGGCCTTGTCGGTCAGCGGGGCGGACAGGTCTTCCGCCAATTGCCGCGCACCCGCGCCGGTAACGCAGCGGTCAACCGCATCGATCAGGCTGCCCTTGCGGCTGCCCTGACTCGAGACGAGAATTTCAAGGCTCGATCGCGTCGCCTCGTCCATGGCAAGGTGGGCGTCGCCCGCACGCGAGACCGGAGGCAGCAGCAGCGGCAGATTTCCGCGCCCGGCGTGTTCGAGATAGGCGATCAGCCCGCCGGCTGCCGCCAGCATGGCGCGGCTGAACTGGCCGAACCCGTCGAGCGTTGCGACGCCATGCAGCTGTTTGAGCCTGGCCTCACCGGCATCGCTGGCAAAAAGCCGGGCGGGGCGCAGAGTGGCCTCCGGCGGGGCCCGATCCCATTCCTCCGGGCAGACCACTTCGGAGGCGCCCAGCCTCGCAAGCGCGGCGCCCAACCGGTCGGGCGCGCATTCCTCCAGCTCCATCCGCCCGGTCGAAATGTCGCAGGCGGCAATGCCGATCGTCCCTCTGAGATCGCAGACCGCCGCCAGCACATTGGCCCGGCGCGGCTCGAGCAAGGCTTCCTCGGTCAGCGTGCCCGCCGTGACGAAACGGACGATATCGCGCGCCACCAGCGCCTTGGAACCGCCGCGCCGTTTCGCTTCCTCCGGGGTTTCCACTTGCTCGGCGATGGCAACGCGGCACCCCGCCTTGATCAGCCGCGCGAGATAGCCTTCCGCCGCATGCACCGGCACCCCGCACATCGGGATCGGCTGGCCGTGGTGCTCACCACGGCTGGTAAGCGCAATATCGAGCACTTGTGCGGCATGTTTGGCGTCATCGAAGAACAGCTCGAAGAAATCGCCCATCCGGTAAAACAGTAGACAGTCCGCCGCCTCGGCCTTCAAGGCAAGGTACTGGGCCATCATCGGGGTGGCCTTGGTATCGGCAGGGGCGTGCATCGCAAGGCCGGTTTGGGGCCTCTTTGGCGATTCGGGAAGCAAATGCGACGCTCTTTCCCCTATCGCATCGCCCCGCCTTGAGTTAGGGGCCTCCCCAAATCCGGGAGATTCCGCTTGTCCGAAGAAAGCCCAACAACTGAAAGCAACGTCAGTTTCACCGACCGCGAGGCCCTGTTCTACCACAAGACCATCCGGCCGGGTAAAATCGAGATCATCGCCTCCAAACCGATGGCGACCCAGCGCGACCTGAGCCTGGCCTATTCGCCTGGCGTTGCCGTGCCGGTGCAGGCCATCGCCGACGATCCGGCGACCGCCTATGACTATACCGCCAAGGGCAACCTCGTCGCCGTCGTCTCCAACGGCACCGCAATCCTGGGCATGGGCAATCTCGGCGCGCTGGCCTCCAAGCCGGTGATGGAAGGCAAGGCGGTGCTGTTCAAGCGCTTCGCCGATGTCGACTCCATCGACATCGAGCTTGCCAGCGAGGACACCGATGCACTGATCGAGGCCATCGCGATGATGGAACCGAGCTTTGGCGGTATCAACCTCGAAGACATCAAGGCCCCCGAATGCTTCATCATCGAGCAGACCCTGCGCGAGCGGATGAAGATCCCCGTCATGCACGACGATCAGCACGGCACCGCGATCATCGCCGCCGCCGGCCTGATCAATGCCTGTCACATCACCGGGCGCAAGCTTGAAGACATCAAGATGGTGGTGAATGGCGCCGGCGCTTCGGCTCTGGCCTGCACCGCGCTGGTCAAATCGATGGGCGTGCGCCACGAGAACGTCATCGTCTGTGACAGCAAGGGCGTGATCTACAAAGGCCGCGAAGGCATAGACCAGTTCAAGTCGGCCCATGCGGTAGAGACCAAGGCCCGTTCGCTGGCCGAGGCGATGGACGGCGTCGATGTGCTGTTCGGTCTTTCGGTCGCCGGCGCGGTGACGCAGGACATGGTCAAGAAGATGGCGCCCAACCCGATCATCTTCGCCATGGCGAACCCCGATCCGGAAATTACCCCGCCCGATGCCCTGGCGGTGCGGCCCGACGCCATCGTTGCCACCGGACGGTCGGACTATCCCAACCAGGTCAACAATGTCCTGGGCTTCCCCTTCATCTTCCGCGGCGCGCTTGACGTGCGGGCGACCGCGATCAACGAGGAGATGAAGATTGCCGCCGCTACCGCGATTGCCGAGCTGGCGCGCGAGACTGTGCCCGAGGAAGTTGCTGCAGCCTATGGCCAGAACCACCAGTTTGGCCCCGACTACATCATCCCCGCCCCTTTCGATCCGCGACTGATGGAAGTGGTGCCCAGCGCTGTCGCCAAGGCGGCAATGGATTCGGGCGTGGCGGGCAAGCCGATCGAGGATTTCGACGCCTATCGCCACAGCCTCAAGGCCCGGCTCAACCCGACGACTTCTGTGCTGACGCAAGTCTACGAGCAGGTAAAGGCCAATCCCAAGCGCGTCGTCTTCGCCGAGGCGGAAGACGAAGTGGTGCTGCGCGCCGCCATCCAGTATCGCGATTTCGGCTATGGCGAGCCGGTGCTGGTCGGGCGCACCACGGCAGTGATCGACAAGCTGCGCGAACTCGGCATTGCCGATCCCGGCTCGTTCGAGATTCACAACTCGGCCGACAGCGAGCATGTCGAAGCCATGGTTGAAATGCTCTACGAGCGGCTCCAGCGGCGTGGCTTCATGGAACGCGATGTTCGGCGCATGGTGAACCAGGACCGCAATGTCTTCGCTTCTGCCCTGCTCAAGCTGGGCGTGGGCGATGCGATGATCACCGGCATGACCCGGCCTTTCGCCCAGACCATCCAGGAAGTGCGCCACGTGCTCGATGCCAAGGAAGGTCACATCCCATTCGGCATCCATCTGATGATCGGCAAGAATTACACCGTGTTCCTCGCCGATACGACGATCAACGAGCGACCCAGTGCAGAGAACCTTGCGCACATCGCCACTGAGACGGCCCACGTCGCCCGCCGGCTGGGGCATGAGCCGCGCGTGGCTTTCCTGTCGTTCTCCACTTTCGGTAATCCCTCGGGCAAGTGGCTCGATCCGATCCGCGGCGCAGTGGCGATCCTCGACGAACAGCAGCCCGGCTTCGAGTACGAAGGCGAAGTGGCCCCCGACGCCGCGCTCAATCCGAACATCATGAAGAACTATCCGTTCTCGCGGCTTTCCGCGCCGGCCAATGTGCTGGTCATGCCCGGGCTGCAATCGGCGAACATCTCAGCCAAGCTGCTGCGCGAACTGGCGGGCAACGCCACTATCGGGCCGATGCTGGTGGGCATGGAAAAGCCGGTGCAGGTGGTGCCGATGACGGCGATCGCGCCCGATGTGCTGACGCTGGCGGTCTTGGCGGCGGCGGGGATCTGCGGGTAGGCGGCGGTCTAGCCCCAGGCCTTCCACACCCCATATGCGCTGGTGATCGTCAGCACCGTGCCGACCATGATCAGCAAAGGCTTGGGCGGAACGAGTTTGGCCACCCAGGCACCCAAGGGTGCGGCGGCAATGCCGCCGATCAGCAGACCCAGCGTCGGACCGGCAAGGTCGGCAATGCCCAGGTTGAGGATGAAGGCAATCGACACGGTTACAGTTAGGAAGAACTCCACCGCATTGACCGTGCCGACCACCTTGCGCGGCTCCTCGCCCTGAACGATCAGGTTCGACGTCACGACCGGCCCCCAGCCGCCGCCACCTGCCGCATCGAGGAAACCACCGATCAGTCCCAGCGGGGCGATGAATTTGGCTTCGCGGAATTTCGGCGGATAGAGAATGCCGCGCACCAGAAGCCAGATTCCGATACCGCTGAGGTAAAACAGCACGAATGGTTTGACGAAACCCGCGTCGAGCGATGACAGCACATAGGCACCCAGCACACCGCCGATCACGCCCGGGATCAGCAGCCCGAAAAACAGGCGTTTGTCGATGTTGCCTTGGATAAGGTGGCTGATGCCTGAGGTCGCGGTAGTGAAGCACTCGACCAGGTGCACCCGCTGCGAGGCTAGCGCCGGTGGAACGCCGAGCACCGCCACCAGCAAAGTATTGGAGATCACCCCGAAAGCCATGCCCAGCGCGCCATCGACCAATTGCGCCGCGAAGCCGATAGCGATGAATGGCAGTAGATAGGCAAGGTCGATATTCAGGAATTCCATTCCCGGCACCTCTGTATTCTCAACTAATTAAATAGAGTTTTTTCCTGCGCGAGTCGATCAAGTTTTTCATGGCTGCGCCCAAGCGCAATTTTTCTGCGCTCGGGCGCGGTTTGGGTTTGTTGTGCGGTCGCCTTCCGGGTTAGGGACATCTGACAATTGCAAGTCAGGGAATCCAGACATGGCGACGCTAGACATCAGGCCGTTACAGGACGATCTGCCTTTCGGTGCGCGCATTGGCGGCGTCACGCGAGACTCGCTGAAGGACGAAGATGTCCGCGCCGAAATCAACCGGGTGTTCGAAGACCGTGGCATGATCGTGTTCGAGGGGATCGAGAGCTCGAGCGAGATGCAGGTCCTGCTGAGCAATGTCTTCGGGCCGCTCAAGGATCACCCGGTCAAGACCGTCGAACGCGTCGATCAGGAGAAGATGCCCGGCGTCATTTCGATCCGCACCGGACCCAATGCCCATATCGTCGAGATCGAGGGCAAGCAGCTGATGAGCTGGCAGCCCTGGCATTTCGACCACAGCTACAACAATGAGCTGAACCGCGCAGGCGTTCTGCGCGCCGAAGTGGTTCCGCCGGAAGATGGCATCACAGCCTTTACCGATGGCATCCAGATCTGGAACGATCTCGATCCCGAATCGCGCGAAGAGCTCGACGGGCTGGAGATCGTCTACACGCTCGACCTGCGCTATTCGCAACAGTGGTTCGGCCTGCCGCTGACATTCAAGGAAATCAAACCCAAGGGCGAAGGCATTCTCGAAGTGGCGCGCGCCCTGCCGCGGGCGATCCACCCTGCCGTCTGGCAGCGGCAGACCGGCGAAAAGGTCGTCCACCTCTCGCCCTATGGCGCACAGGGAATTCTCGGCCAGGAAACACCCGAGGGCAAAACGAAGTTGGTCGAGCTGTGGGACAAGGTCGAGACAGCGATGAAGACCTATCACCACACGTGGAAGCCAGACGACATGCTGGTCTGGGACAACTGGCGCATGTTGCACAAGGCCTGCGGCGTATCGGCCCGATACGAGCGGATCATGCACCGCACCACGATCAAGGGCGACTATGGCCTGGGACGCTGGGAAGAGGGCGCGCCGGCAGCCGGAGTGCTTTCCGGGGCGATGTAACCGGCGGGCTGCGCAATCAGCTCAACAGGCGAACGCCGGATACAATCAGCACCAAAGCAAGTGCCGGACGCAGCCATTTGTCCGAAGCGCGCGAGGACAGGTAGCTGCCGATCACCACTCCGGGGATCGAGCCGATCAGAAGGTTCGCCAACAGCAGCACATCGACGTCGCCGATGATCCAGTGGCCGAATCCGCCCAGCAGAGTCAGCGGCACGGCATGGGCAATGTCGGTACCGACGATGCGCGACACCGGCAGGTGCGGATAGAGCATCAGCAGCGCCGTCACGCCGATCGCGCCTGCCCCCACCGAACTGATGGTCACCGCGCCGCCAATCAGCGCGCCGAGCAAGATGGTGGGCACCAGGACATTTCGATGTTCCATCGGCTTGTGCCGCGAGGCCCATGAAATCAGTTGTTTCTGAAACAGCAAGGCGACCGCGGTCAGCAGCAACATGGTGCCGAGAATCAGCAGGATGGCGTGCTGGCCCTTATCCCCGACCTTGCCATATTCATTGAGCACATAGAGCGTGACGCCCGCCGCCGGCAGGCTGCCCATGGCGAGGCGCCGCACGATCGGCCAGTCGACGCTCTCGCGCCAGCCGTGCACGGCCGAGCCGACAGTCTTGGTGCTTGCGGCGAATAAAAGGTCGGTGCCCACTGCCGTATGGGGACTGACGCCGAACATCAGCACCAGCAGCGGCGTCATCAGCGAGCCGCCGCCGACGCCCGTCAGGCCCACGAGAATGCCGACGAGGAAACCTGCCACGGTGTGGAGGAAATCCATCTGGCCGATCAGCCCCTGGGCCATTGCGAATCGCACTCCACGTAAATCTCGACCAGATCGATAGACATTGCTCGCGCGAGTGGCGAGATAGTTTTGGTTCGCGCCCGCCCGCGCCAGCTATCGACGCCGGAATCGGAAGTACCAGACTTCGTGCCCTTGCGCGCGCGCTTTTGCTTCATAGCGGGTTTCCGGCCAGCCGCCGGGCCGGCTGAGAAACTGGGCAGGCTTTTCACATAGCCATTCGAACGCTTCCCGGTGGCGCTGCATGACCATAAGCGCATGGCGCAAATAGACCGGATGATCGGTGCCGAAGCGGAATTCGCCGCCGGACCTGAGCTTGGCGGCGAACAGCGAGACCGGCCCGTCGTTCATCATCCGCCGCTTGGCGTGCCGCGCCTTGGGCCAGGGGTCCGGGTGGAGCAGGTAGAGGAACGACAGCGCCCCGTCCGGCACCCGGCGCAACACTTCCAGCGCATCGCCATGGTGCAGCCGGACATTGGCAAGCGGCGGGTGCTTTCCATGATCGCCCTCGATGTGCATCAGGGCCTGGGCGACGCCGTTGAGGAACGGTTCGCAACCGATGAAGCCGTGATCGGGCAGCATGTCCGCCCGCTGCGCAATATGCTCGCCACCGCCGAAGCCGATCTCGAAATGCAGCGCACGGGGGCCGCCGAACAGCCGTTCGGCAGTGACGGGGCCTTCCTCCGGCACTGCGATCTGCGGCAGCAGCGTATCTACCAGGTCCTGCTGCCCCTTGCGCAGCGGCTTGCCCTTGGCGCGGCCATAGAGCCGGTTGAGCGTGGTCGGATCGCCGGGTTTGTTCGCGGTCATGCGCGAGGCGCTAGGTGGGATGACCGGCCTTGGTCAAGCGCCCGTGACTACATCTGCGCCAGAACCGTATTGAGATAGGGGTCCTCGCCGAAGAATAGCGGCTGGGCGTGAAACTCGTGCATGCGCCAGTGTCCATCCTCGCCAAGTACGCATTCCAGGCGAGTGTCGGCGACCACGGTCGGCGCGGAAGAATCGACAAAAGGCGGCGCGCCGCCGGCCGAGAAATTGAGAAAGACAAGGTCGACTGTCGCGCGGCCGCCGTCGCGGATCCGGATGCGCAGATTGAGCAATCCGTGGCGCACCGTGCGTACGCCACCCTTGTAATAGGCCTTCACTGCCTCACGGTCGGCGGCATAATGTTCCTCAAGCCCTGCATGGCCATGCCAGGTGGTCTCGCCGATGTGGAAGATGCAATCCTGCGTGAAATAGTCGGTCACCCGCGCCGCGCCCGAATCGAGTTCGGCACAGTAATCGTAGAGCGTCTGCTCAAGCGCGACGATCTGCAGTACGTGCCTCTCTTCAATCGTCCGCATGGCGACCACTCCCGCTTGTCCGACAGACACGAAGCATGGCAAAGGCTTGCCTGCGCTCGTCCTATCCTATGGTGTCGAGATAGGCGTCTGTATCGTCGATGCCCAGCTCGATCCACATCGGCAAGTGATCGCTCATCCGGTACGTCCGCCAATCCTTGAAGCTGCGGCCGGGCCTGGACTTGCGCTCGGCGGCATAGGCCGGTTCGTCCGCCTCGCGATAAACGCTTTCGAAGAAATCCAGCACGCCTGCCCTGCCCGTCGGCTTCATCCGCGTCAGTTTCTTGTAATAGGCGATCTGATCGTAGTGCTTGTCCTTGCCGACATTCGACCCAGGAAGCTTCTGCAACTCTTCGGGGACGATAAAGCCGGCCTTGGTGATTGCCTCCATAGTGACATCCTTGCGGTTGAAGATGTTGAAGTCGCCAAGCATGATCAGATTGTCGGCCAGCGGGGGCTTATCCGGTTCGTATTGAGGGGCGCCGGACAGCTTCGCGGCGTTCTTGGCAATGGTCTTGGCGAAAGCGGTAATCTCCGCAAGGCGCCGTGGATCAACAGCGATGCCCTTGCCATAATAGATGTGCACGGTGGCCAGCGTCAGATAGGCCCAGCCGCAGCGAAACCCCGCCACATAGGGCGATCGCGCCATTTGCACCGGTTCCTGTTTGGCCCCCTTTTCCTTGGGCAAGACAAGTTCTGCGGCGAGGCCTGAAAAGACGACCTTGCGCCGGTCATAAAGGAACGCCATTCGTTCGGAATTGCCGGATGCTCCCAGCGTGACGTCGGTTACCAGAAAATCCCACCAGCTACCCAGCAGATCCCTCAGTTTTTGCAGAGGATAGAGGCCATCGCGCACTTCCTGGATGGCGATGAGATCGAACCGGCCGAGAATCTCGGCGATGTAGTAATACGCTTCCTCGCCACGGAACCCGTATTTGCCGGAATCGAATTCGCGAATGTTCCAGGTCGCCAGCAGCAGTGTGTCAGTCGCCGTGCGCGGCGGAATGGCGGAGGCGAGTTGCACTCGTAGCCGCTTCAGTCCTTCTACAGTGCGCTTGCGAACCGCGGAGTCCTTGATCCTCTTAAGCCCGGCATAATATGTCATGACGCTTCCCTTTCGATGGTTGCATGTCCCGGAATGCAAGTGCGACTCGACCAATCGCTTTCATCGATCTGGAATATGACTGGCATTTTCCGGCACAGGCAAACGAAAACGGCCCGCCGGTTAGGGCGGGCCGCATCGGGTACCTGGTCCAACAGGCTGTCAGGCCGCTTCGGCCTGCTCCTCGGGATCGCGCAGCACATAGCCGCGGCCCCAAACGGTTTCGATGTAGTTCGCGCCACCACAGGCATGGGCCAGCTTCTTGCGCAGCTTGCAGATGAACACGTCGATGATCTTGAGTTCGGGTTCGTCCATGCCGCCGTAGAGGTGGTTGAGGAACATTTCCTTGGTCAGCGTGGTGCCCTTGCGCAGCGAAAGCAGCTCGAGCATCGCATATTCCTTGCCAGTGAGGTGCACCCGGGCGCTGTCGACTTCGACAGTCTTGGCGTCGAGATTGACCGTCAGCTTGCCAGTGCGGATGACCGATTGCGAGTGGCCCTTGGAGCGGCGCACGACCGCATGGATGCGGGCGACCAGTTCCTCGCGGTGGAACGGCTTGGTGACGTAGTCGTCGGCGCCGAAGCCGAAGCTGCGCACCTTGCTGTCCATCTCGCTGATGCCCGAAAGGATCAGAACCGGGGTCTGCACCTTGGAAACGCGCAGTTTCTTGAGCACGTCGTAACCGTGCATGTCCGGCAGGTTGAGGTCGAGCAGGATGATATCGTAATCATAGAGCTTGCCTAGATCGAGGCCTTCCTCGCCCAGATCGGTGGAATAGACATTGAAGCCCTCGGTCGTCAGCATGAGCTCGATGGCCCTTGCCGTTGTCGGTTCGTCCTCGATCAAAAGCACGCGCATGGGTGGTCCCCCTAATGTTGCCCCGTATTTGCGACGCTAACCACTCGGTAAGCGGTGTTGCCGCGAATTAACCATATGACCAATGGATGGAAAAGGTTAATTTCGGGTAAACGCCCAGATTTCCGTGAGTCGTTGCATAAATGACTCACTAGGGAGTCGTTTATTCCGGAACTACGTTCCGGGTTAGGCGGCACCGGCCCGCTCCCCGCCGCCGCAGGTGACGGTTGGCACCGTAGGCCACCCAACGGGATTGTATGCTCTGGATGGCCGGGCGGGGGAGCGGGCCGGTGCCGCTTCGCAATTCAAGAATTGCGCAAAGAGACTCTCACTAGGGAGTCGTTTCCTTCGACATGCCGAAGATGCGGCCAAGCACGCGCCAGGCGATGAACAGCAGGTCCGCGGCCAGTACCAGCAGCACCGCCGCTATCGCGCCAGCGGCAAGCGGATAGGCGTAGGCAAGGTAAATCAGCCCCCCGGTCGCGATATCCTCCACAGCCGAAACGCCGATATTGCTGAACGGTTCCGGACTGGTGTTGACCACCGCCCGCGCGCCGGCCTTGCCGCCATGGGCCAGCAGCGCCCCGCTGCCGCCGAGGATGAAAGCAATCGCCTGGGTCGCCGGATCGGAGGGATCGACGATAGCCATGGTCAGCAAGGCCCCGCCAAGCGGCCGGATGACGGTGTGGACCGTGTCCCAGATGCTGTCGATCCACGCGACCTTGTCGGCAAGGAACTCACAGACCGCGGCGAAGCCTGCCGTGCCCATCACCCAGGGATTGGCGAGGACCTTGAGCGAAGCGAGATTCTCGGGCAGCGGCAGCACCTGAAAATGCATGGCAAGGCCCGTCGCCAGGATGCACAGATAGAGCCGCCAGCCGGACAGCAGGCTGATGCTGGCGGCGAGGCCCAGGACTTCGACGATGCCCAGGTGTTCGGTCACAACACCTCGAACAGCCCCGCCGCGCCCATGCCGCCGCCGATGCACATGGTGACGACGACATGCTTCGCGCCGCGCCGTTTGCCTTCGATCAGGGCATGCATGGTGCAGCGCGCGCCGGTCATGCCATAGGGGTGGCCGATCGAAATGGCGCCGCCGTTGACGTTGAGCAGGTCGTTCGGGATACCCAGCTTGTCGCGGCAATAGAGCACTTGCACGGCAAAGGCCTCGTTCAGCTCCCACAGGCCGATGTCGTCCATCTTGAGACCAAACCGGTCGAGCAGTTTGGGCACGGCGAAGACCGGGCCGATGCCCATTTCGTCGGGCTCGGTGCCGGCCACGGCCATGCCGAGATAACGTCCGAGCGGAGCCAGGCCCTTCTTCGCCGCCGTCGTGGCTTCCATGATCACCACGGCTGCGGAGCCGTCCGAAAGCTGGCTGGCGTTGCCGGCCGTGACATTGGCTTCCGGCCCCATCACTGGCGTCAGTGATTTCAGTCCTTCCAATGTAGTGTCGGGTCTGTTGCCTTCGTCCTTGGCGAGCGTGACTTCCTTCTGGCTGGTCTCGCCCGTGGCCTTGTCAGTGACACTCATGGTCGTGGTGGTGGCGACAATCTCGGCATCGAACTTGCCCGCCGCCTGTGCCGCGGCGGTGCGCTGTTGCGACTGGAAGGCATATTCATCGCAGAGATCGCGCGAGATAGCATAGCGCTTGGCCACCACTTCGGCGGTCTGCAGCATCGGCATATAGGCTGCCGGGTGCATGGCGATCAGGCTCTGATCAAATTCCATGCGCATGGCGGCGGTCTGCACCGTGCTGATCGAATCCTGCCCGCCGGCCAGCACGATGTCCTGCCGGTCCATCGCCACCTGCTTCGATGCCGTGGCAATGGCCATCAGGCCGGAAGAGCATTGGCGGTCGATGGTCTGGGCGGCGACAGTCACCGGCAGTCCGGCTTTGAGCGCCGCCAGCCGGCCGATGTTGAGCGCCTGGCCGCCTTGCGTCAGCACCGCGCCCCAGACAACATCGTCGATCTCGCCGCCTTCGATCCCCGCGCGCCGCACGGCCTCTACCATCGAAAGAGCGCCCAGGCTGGGGCCCATGGTGGCGTTGTAGGCGCCCTTGTAGGCGCGCCCGATCGGCGTGCGGGCGGCGGCTACGATAACGGCGTCGCGCATGGTGTGGTTCTCCTCAATTGCCCATCCGGCAGTCAAATTGCGTCAGCAACTTACATAAATGTAAGTTGCTGATCAAGTCCCGCGATCAAACGAAGTGCTGGAATATCCATTCGGCCAGCAGCGCGGGCTTGTCCTCGCCCTCGATCTCCACCGTAACTTCGACTTTCTGCTGCCACTGGCCCGGCCGCTTTTCGGTCATCTCGAGCAGTTTGAAATGACCGCGCACTCGCTTGCCGCTTTTCACCGGTGAAAGGAAGCGCACCTTGTCGAAACCATAGTTGACCGACATCTGCACTTGCGGTTTGTCGATTTCGGCCATCATCGCGGCCATCATCGACAGAGTGAGGAAACCATGGGCGATCGTGCCGCCGAAGGGCGTCGCCTTGGCCGCTTCGACATCGACATGGATGAACTGGTGGTCTTCGGTGGTGTCGGCAAAGCGGTTAATCCGGTCCTGATCGAGCAGAAACCATTGCGATGTGCCGATGATCTCGCCCACTTTAGCCTGAAGGTCGCTGAGTTCCACGGGGTTCTCCTGTTGGGGAATGGCAGTGCTTGTTGCCCCGGCATTGAGAAAATCGCAATCGTTTAACCGTATCCGGGAGCTTTTGGGGGTAAGCGGAACATTGCGGATTGCCGTGGTCCATCATGCTGCCGGTCCGGCGAAACGCACTGGCCGGGTCAAGACCTTGTGCGGCACGCTCGCGGCGCAGGGCCATGACCTGTCGGTGCACGACAGCAGCACATTCCGCTTTGCCGAGGATGCGCCGCTGGCCGGGCTGATCTGCATCTGCGGCGGCGATGGAACGGTCAGGATGGTGCTCGATCGTCAGGCCGACATTTCCCAGCTGCCGCCGCTGGCGATCTATCCGCTCGGCACGATCAACCTGCTCGCCCGCGAACTGGGCTATCCCCGCCAGCCTGAAGCCTTTGCCCGCCGCATCGCGCGCACGGGCAACCGCTGCACCGCGCGGCTGGCGAAGGCGGGCGAGGCGACCTTTATCGCCTGCGCTTCGGCCGGGACGGACGCTCTGGTGGTGTCCACGGTATCGCTGCGGCTCAAGGCCCTGATCGGGCGGCTTGCCTATGGCGTGGCCCTGTTCGGCTTGCTGGCCCGTTGGCCGCGCGTGAAAATGCGCCTGTCCGCCGATGACAGTGAATTCGATGCCGAAGCTGTCTTTGTCCTGCGCGGCAAATATTACGCCGGCCCCTGGATGCTGGATCGCCAGGCGGGCCTCGGGCGCGACTGCCTGCGCGTGCTGGCCCTGCCGCAGGCACGGCGGCGCGACATTGCAGGGCTGATGTTCCATGCCCTGACCGGCGCCCGGCGCCCGAATGCGCGCTGGCGCATATTCGACACCGCGCAGTTGCAGGTCAGGATCGCCGAGCCCGCGCCGGTCCAGGCCGACGGCGACGTCATCGCAACGCTGCCGCTCGATTTCCGGATCGGGGAGGAAGCTGTCACATGGAAATGAACCCGCCTCTCCTCGCGCGCCTTATGCGCGCCCGGACTGTCGTTCCCATTCTGCTGCTGGGCGTCAGCCTTGCCGAGCTGGCGATTGCCGATCGCAAATATGGCACTTTCACCGGTGGCTTCGGCCAATCGAACGCCATCGACACGGCGGGCGAAATCACGCTGTTCCTTGTTGGCTACGCGGTCTCGCAGATCGCGGGCGCCATGCTGCTGTGGAAACTGTGCGCCTATCTAACCCGGCGCGCGCGCGAAGGCGCATCGCTGTTCCACTTCGCTTTTGCCTACGGCGGGCTGAGCGCGGGCGCGCTGGCTTCGCAATACCAGCTGCATTCCTATTTCAGCGATGCTGTCGACTTCGCGCTGATCAAGCAATTGGGCGGCGGGAGCCTGAAAGACGCCCTGCTGTTCAGCAAGAACGAGATCGCGCTGGGCCTGGCGGCTCTGCTGCTGTTCTGCCTTGTGTGGTGGGCATGCTGGCGGCTGGCGCGGCGCTTTCTGGGCGAACGTTCGCAGCAGGAGCCCGGCTGGCTGACCCGGCGCAAGCTGGGCGCGGCCTGGTTCGCCTTCCTGGCGCTGCTTGCCCTCATCCCCCGCACCGGCAGCGACGCGGCCATGGGGCTGAGCAAGATGCTGGTGTGGAAGGGCGCCGAGAGCCTGGCCACCACGCTGACCGATTTCGATGGCGACGGCTATGGCCTGTTTGGGCTTAAAGTCGACGATCATCCGTTCGACGCGCGGCGGCACCCACTGGCGCTGGACACACCCGGCAACGGGATCGACGAGGATGGCTATGGCGGCGATCTGGCGCTGGTCCCCGTGCCCAAGCCACTGCCCGAAACAGTGGTTCCATCGGATGGCCCCAATGTCGTGATGGTGGTTTTCGAAAGCACGCGCGCCGATGTTCTGGGCAAGCGGATCGACGGCAAGCCAGTCGCGCCCAATCTTGAGGCGCTGGTCGCCGAAGGTGCGGGCGTGGCGCCCAGTTTCAGCCATGTCGCTTTCACCACGGCCTCGCTCAAGTCGGTGTTTACTGGCAAGCTTTCGCCCCGGCCCGGCGATCCCAGCCTGTTCCGCGAACTCAAGCAGAGTGGCTACCGCACCGGCGTCTTTTCCGGCCAGCCCGAGGACTTCGGCGATATTTCCGAAACCGTCGGCATGCGGCAGAACACCGATGTCTTCGTCGATGCCGAGAAACTGAAAGATCAGCGCGCCTTCAGCTTTGCCGCGCAAGGATCCCTGCTGATCGACGAAAGGATTCTGCTCGGAGAGTTCGATCGCCATTTCGGCAAGCCCGAGGACTGGGCGAGGCCCGTGCTCCTCTATTTCAACTTCCAGAGCCCGCATTTCCCCTATGACCATCCCGGCTTGCCGCGCACACTGGACAAGCAGCCGATCGCACGCGGCGACATTTCCCAGGCCAATCGCGCCCACGTGGAGCGAACCTACTGGAATGCCGTCGCCTATTCCGATGCGCAGCTTGGCGCACTGATCGCCCGGCTCAAGCGGCTGGGAGTCTGGGACCGGACCATTCTGATGGTGTCGGGCGATCACGGCGAAAGCCTGTTCGAGGATGGCTTCCTCGGCCATGGCCATATCATCAATCAGCGCCAGTTCGCGACCTTCCTCGCGGTAAACCGCAAGCTGCCCGGAATGGCTGGGCCGATTTCGATCAGCGACTATCGCGGGATCGTGCTCAACCTGCTTCAGGGCGGGCCGGCTGCAGCCAGCGCCCCGGCGCCCTTCATGTACATCGGCGAGCTCGACACACCTTCGACCATTGGCCTGGCCGAGACGACATTCGGCATCGTATCGCTGCGGCTGCAGACCGGCCGGGTCTGTTTCGAGCACCCGGCCCATTGCGCCAGCTATTCGGGCCTTGCCGGAGAAGAACGCAAGGCGGCCGATGCCGTGGTGGCGCGCTGGGGTTCCGAACGCTGGGCGGCGCGGCGCCCCAGCGCGATTCCTTGACTTTGCGGGCGTTCTGCGCCTAGGGCGCGCGCTTAGCTGCGGCCACGATGTGGCCAAGGCATGGCCGGACCGACAATCGATCCGGCACAACTATTCCCGGATCACAACCAAGCCTATGAAATTCGCCGACCTCGGCCTCTCGGACCTCTTGCTCGCCTCGGTTACCGCCGCAGGATACGACACGCCCACGCCCATCCAGGCCCAGGCGATTCCCTCGGTGCTGATGATGCGCGACCTGATCGGCATCGCCCAGACCGGCACTGGCAAGACCGCGGGTTTCGTGCTGCCGATGATCGACGTGCTCGCGCACGGCCGCCGCCGCGCGCTGATGCCGCGCAGCCTGATTCTCGAGCCGACCCGCGAACTGGCAGCGCAAGTCGCAGAGAACTTCGAGAAATACGGCAAGAACCACGACCTCAAGATGGCGCTGCTGATTGGCGGCGTGCAGATGGGCGATCAGGTCAAGGCGCTACAGGAAGGCGTTGACGTGCTGATCGCCACGCCGGGCCGGCTGATGGACCTGTTCGAGCGCGGCAAGATCCTGCTTACCGGCTGCGACCTGCTCGTCATCGATGAGGCCGACCGCATGCTCGACATGGGCTTCATTCCCGATATCGAGACAATCTGTTCCAAACTTCCGGCCAACCGGCAAACCCTGCTGTTCTCGGCGACAATGCCGCCACCGATCAAGAAGCTGGCCGACAAGTTCCTGACCAATCCCAAATATATCGAGGTCGCCCGCCCGGCGAGCGCCAATGTCAACATCGCCCAGCACAAGGTGATGGTTGCTTCGCGGCAAAAGCGCGAAGTGCTGCGCGAGCTGTTGCGCACCGACAATGTCTCGACCGCCATGATCTTCTGCAACCGCAAGACCACCGTGCGCGAGCTGGCCAAGAGCCTCAAACAACACCGTTTCGCTGCCGGCGAGATCCACGGCGATATGGACCAGACGGCGCGCATCGCCGAATTGCAGCGGTTCAAGGATGGCGCGATCAATATTCTGGTGTGCAGCGATGTCGCCGCGCGCGGCCTCGACATCAAGGGCGTCAGCCACGTGTTCAATTTCGACACGCCCTGGCACCCGGACGACTATGTCCACCGCATCGGCCGCACCGGCCGCGCCGGGGCGACCGGACGCGCCTTCACTTTTGTCGCGCCCGAAGATGCCGAAGCGATCGACAACGTCGAAAAGCTGACCGGCATGAAGATACCAGTCTACAAAATGGACGGTGCGGAAGGGGTAGCGAAGCCGGAAGGCTCGGCCAGACCGGAACGCCCAGCGGAACCGAAAGCGGCGAAGCCCAGGAAGCCTGCCAGGAGCGAAAACAAAGGCGCCGCTCCGCCCAAGGCCGAGTCACCCAAGTCCCGTCCGAGCCGGGCGGCCAAACCGGAACCCTCGCGGGAAGCTGAGCAGGGGGACGAAGGCTGGAATGGCCCGGTGCCAAGTTTCCTCGGTTTTTCCGCGGGCTGAATTTACCCCGCCGTCACCCCCGCATCGATCTGGATGCACGAGCCGTGGTATCCCCGCGCCGCGTCGGTGGCGAGGAAAGCCACGCATTCGGCGACATCCTCGATCTCGCACAGTTCCGGCCGGGCAGAGCCAATCTTGCCGATCAGCGACAAGTCGAGGTGCATGATCTTGGCCATGCCGGCAGTAAGCCCGGTCATCATGCCGCCCGGCGCCACGGCGTTGACCCGGATCGGCGCGTGCTGAAATTCCATGGCCAGCGCCTTGGTCATATTGGTGAGTCCGGCCTTGGTCGCGCAATAGGCGGCGAAATAGGCCTGGCCCTGGTAAGTGGCGCAGGAAGTGACATTGACGATCGCGCCTTTCGCCTCAAGCAAGTGCGGGATCGCCGAGCGGGCGAGGACAAAGGGCGCGGTGAGATTTACCGCCAGAGTCAGGTCCCAGTCCTCGTCGGAATAGTCTGCGGTCTCACCCACCAGCATGACGCCTGCAACATTGCATAGCGCATCGAGCCGGCCGAATTCGGCGAGCGTTCGCTCGACAGCCAGCCTGCAATTGGCCCGGTCGGCCAGGCTGAGCGGCAGGACCAGCGCCTTGCGGCCCAAAGCGCGGACTTTCGCGGCGGTTTCTTCCAGCCCCGCTTCGTTTACATCCAGAATCGCGACATCGGCGCCGACTTCGGCAAGCCGTATGGCCGTCGCCTGGCCCAGCCCGGCCGCCGCGCCGGTGACCAGTGCTACTTTCCCATGCATGTCCGAGGGGGCCATCATCGCATCGTCTCCGCAAAATCCATGCGGCCTCTCGCACCGAAAAGCCGTCGCGAGTCAAGTTTGGCCAGTACGATCTCGTCAATGGCCAGGGGCAGTGACTGGTCCGGCATCGAAGTTGATCGCGGCGATATCGAGAATTTCCTGCCGGTCCTCCCGCAGCAGGTGTCCCCGGCGAATCGCTGCATCGAGCGAGCGGGTGAACTTCCCGAGATAGTCGGCCTTGCCCCCGGGATAGAGCCGATCAAGCGTAACCTTGTCGAAAGGTTCGCCGCTGCCCGCCAGCATGCCGATAAAGCTGTTGGGATCGCCCTTGCCCGATAACCGGATCGTCGGAACATCGACCCAGGGCGTGCGCACGCCTCCGCGCGCGATGCCATGGGCGTCGAGTGCGAGATTAGCCGCTTCGCTCGTCCCTGCGCCGCTTGTCAGCATCAGCGGCTGGGTGCTTGCCGGTGGCCTGCCCGAACGCACCCAGCGATCGAGCGCAGCGAGCGCGGCATGCATTACATAGTGATGCGGCATGCCTTCGTTGAACGGCTTTTCCACCTTGCCCGCCATCGAGGTAGTCGCGGGCCGGAAAACCTTCGCCAGTTCGGCCGCGCTCAGCGATCCGGAATCGATGAATGCGCCCATGAACAGGTAATTGTCGGCATGCGCGGTGCCGGCCACTTCCCAGACCCGCAGATGCCGGTCATCCGGCCGGCGCGAGCCGTGATAGCCCGATAGCCGCGCGCCGAGCAGGTCGGTTTCGGAAATGAAGGTGAGCACCGGCACGCGCAGATCGCGCCGGAAGCGGACATGATCGGGGTAGTTCGCCGCCGCACCGCGCATCGGCGTGCCGTCGAGCGAGGCGCTGGAGCCGAAGCGCGAATGGATCAGGAAGCCGTCATAGACCTTCGCCAGAGGATCAGCGGCATTGACATAGGTAGTGAGAAAGGCCGCCGACTGCGATTCGCCGATCGCCAGCACGCGGCGCGGCACCAGCGGCCCCAGTGCGCCCCTGCCCTGCGCCGCCTTGAGCGCGGTGCCGACCTGCGAATAGATGTCGAAGCTGAAGGCGTCGCCGGGATGCGACAGGTTGGCATAGCGCGCGGGATTGGTCTTCTTCAGCGGCGCGCCTTGCTGGCCCATTGCCGTGGTGCCGCCCTCGACCCCGACCTTCTGCGCCGAAACGCCGACCCAGGCATAACCCCGGCGCAGCATTTCGCGGTGCGCCACCATCCAGTCGGCAGGCGTATCCTGCCCGGCCGTGACATTGAGCCATTCCACCAGCAGCGTACCGTTGAACCGGGCCGGATCGCTTGGCCGGATCACGACGAAACGCGTGGTGTAGGGGGCAGTCGCTGCCGGCACGGCGTTCCACGCGCCATCGGCACTCGGCACGCCCGGCAGGCTATGGGACGTCGCGGTGCCCGAGAGGAAATACTCCTCCACCTGATAGCCGAGCGGCGCCAGATCGTAGGCGCCCAGCATCAGGTCGGGCTTGCCGCTGACCGCGACCGGCTGTGCGCTCTGCGCCAGGGCCGATGGACCCGACAGTGTCATGGCAAAAGCGAGACCCGCCGGCGCGCACCGGAACAGGCCCTTGAACAGAACAGCAAGCAGCTTCGGCATTGTCGCCTCCCAGGGAACATGAGTGCAGGATCTATTGAATCAGGCAGCGGCCAGCCGCGCGCGCAGTTCGCGGTCGGCCCCGAGCGGATCGTTTTCCACATGCGGCGGCGCATTCCAGATCATCGTCTCGCGCTTCTCCAGCGAATATTGCGGCCAGGCCAGCGCGCGGGTCGAAGGACTGCCGGACCGCGCCATGCTGGCCCATGCCGCCGAGGCCCTTGCCCCGATCAGGCGCGCGCCGGGATTGCCGGTAGCAATCGGGATCGCCTCGGTATTGTCGAAATAGAACGACCCGTCGATGCCGTGCCCGGAATACATATAGGGCAGCACTGGGGTCTCCCAGGTGAAGAGGTATTGCCAGGTTCCGCCCTTGCCGCCTTTGCTGTGGGCTTCGGCCATTTCGATGCCGTTGTAGCGGGTGGTGTCCGACATGGCGCGGATCAGGAGGTCGCCCGGCGACATGCCCGGATGGATCGCCCGGTAGCCGGCCAGCGCTTCCTCGCCCTTGCCCGGGAACAGGAAGGCCATGCGCTGGCGCAGCACCTGGTCAGTGACCTGATCGGATTTCAGGCCCCCGGCGGCAAGGAATAGCGCCGCTTCGTGCTTGGTGCAGCCGATTACCACCGGCACCGGCGCGGAGCCCGCCGCAACCGCCTCGATCGGATTGTGCGGCAGTTCGGCCAGCCCCGCGGTGGGTACGAAGCCGCGGCGTGCGCCCGGCTGGGTCATGGCGCGGAATTCCATCTTGGATTGCGCATCGACGATCTGCTTCCACGGCAGGTCCTGCAGCTTGCGCCAGTCGCCCGGGGCAAGCCCGACCTCCTTGAGCAGGTCGACTGCCGTCTCGTGCGCCTGCTCCTTCGACGGCAGCATGTTGGCAATGCCGCTCTGGATGATGGCGCCGTGATAGAGTCCCGCCGCGCCCGGCATGCCCAGAATGGTGCAGATCTTGGCGCCGCCGCCGCTCTCGCCATGGATCATCACCCGCGAGGGATCGCCGCCGAAGGCATCGATATTGTCGCGCACCCATTGCAGAGCGAGGAGCAGATCGAGTTGGCCCTGGTTGCCGCTGTGGGCGAAATCCTCGTGAAACCCGCCGAGATAGGCATAGCCCATGGCGCCTAGCCGGTGGTTCATCGACACGGTGACCACGCCCTGCCGCTGGGCAATGTTGGTGCCGGTGGTGCGCGGCCCCGCCGAGCCGCCGATCGAGAAGCCGCCGCCGTGGATCCACACCATCACAGGCCGCTTGCGCCCGTCGCGCAGGCCGGGGGTATAGACGTTGAGCGTCAGGCAATCCTCGCTGATTGCGCTGTTGGCGCCTTCGGCCGAACCGAAATACTTGGCCATGTCCGCGCCAAGCCCGCCCGCGGGATTGGCTGTCGAGGCGCCCTGCGGCGCGATCGGCCCCCAGCCGAGGCAATCCCTGATCCCAGCCCAGGCTTCGGGCGGCCGGGGCGGCAGGAAGCGGTTGGCGCCGCCGGTCGGCGCGCCATAGGGAATGCCCTGGAAGACATAGATGCCCTGATCGATCGCTCCGCGCACTTTGCCGGCGCTGGTCTCGGCAATCGGTGCAACCTTTCTCGCGCCGCGCCTGCGAGTCGCTCCGGCAAGTGTCAGGCCGGCAATGGCGAGCGATCCGGCGGCAAATTTCCTGCGATCGGTCTGCATGTCCCTCTCCTCAACACCTTGTGTCGCTTTGTTCTGAACTTGAACCTTTCATATTCGCAGGTCGCAATCAAGCTGCGTTTACACGACGCGGAAGGCCTGCCCTTCTCGCTCGGCAAAATAATCATGCGGGAGAGAGCGTATGCCCGAAATCCATCCGGGCGCGGGTTTGCTGGCCGGCAAAGTCGCCGTCATTACCGGCACCGCCATGGGCCTCGGCAAGGCCATGGCGCGGGTTTTTGTGCGCGAAGGGGCCAAAGTGCTGGGTGTGGATTTCGATGCCGCCAATGCCGCCTCGCTGGCGGATATCGGACCCGACTGCGTGCCCTTCCTCGCCGACGTGACCAGGGAAGACCAGGTCGCCGCTGCCTATGCCAGGGCGCTCGAACTGTTCGGCAGGATCGACGTGCTGGTCAACAATGCCGGCACCATCGCCTCGGGCGAGGAAGGCGGCACGCGCGAGAATTACGAGCGGTTCACTGAGACCAACTTCTTCGGCACGGTGTTGTGCACTGCCCGTGCGCTGGACATCATGGTGCCGCAGGGCGGCGGCGTGGTGATCAATGTCACCTCGGTCGGTTCGCTCAATTGCGAGGATCGCGCGCCGGTGGTCTATTCGGCGGCCAAGGCGGCAGTGAACAGCTATACCAAGGGTATAGCGGTGAAATATGGCGACAAGGGCATCCGCGCCAATGTGCTGGCCCCGGGCTTTCACTACACCGAGAAAATGGGCGGCGCACCTTCCGCGGTGATGGCCGAGATGGCTTCGAAGAGCGCCTTCAAACGACCGGGCGATCCGGAAGAGGCGGCGCAGGTTGCCGTGTTTCTCGCATCGGACCGCTCGTCTTACGTAAATGGCGTGGTACTGCCGTGCGACGGCGGCTGGTCGGCGAGGATGGTGTGACTGCAGCCGCGCAGGATGGCCGTGAACGCCTCGCCGCCGCCTGGCGCGCCGGCGTTGCCATCTACACCGCGCAGCGCGCACCGCTCTATGCCGCGCTGAGCGGGGCAGGTGCCGAGGACGCCGAGATCATGGCGTTGACGGCCCATGCGCTCGGCGCCGCGCCGCCGGTGCATCTGTTCATTGCCGCGCATTACCTGTTGCTGGGCGGGGTCCAGCATCCGCTGGCGCGCTACTTCGCCACGCTGACCGATGATCCAGCGCCGCCCGGAGAGGCCTGGCCGCATTTCCGCGCCTTCGCATTGGAACACCGCGACGCGCTGGTCGAGCTGATGCAGACCAGGCCGATTCAGATGACCTATGTCGAGCGCTGCCGGGTGCTGATGCCGCCGATGTGCCTGGCAGGCGAAATGGCCGGGGCACCGCTGCATCTGGTCGAGATCGGGTGCAGCGCCGGGATCATGCTGACGTTCGACCACTATGCCTACGAAATGCGGAGGGGCGAAGTGATTGGCCCGGCCGATGCGAAAATCCGGCTCACGGGCGAGCTGCATGGCGGCCCGCCGCTCAGGATGCCGCAGATCGCCAGCCGAACCGGCATCGACCTCAATCTGATCGACCCCAATAGCGCCGACGACCGCCGCTGGATGCTGGCTGCCTGCTTCCCCGAACTCAGGCAGGAACAGGCAAACCTCGCCGAAGCGATGGACATTGTTGCCAAGACCGAGATCAACTGGTTCGAGGGCGATGCTCTGGCCCATGTGCCCCGGGTGCTGGCAGCCTTGCCCGATCCCATCTGCTTCTATCACTCGGCCTGCCTGTTCTACTGGAGCAAGGAGGCCAAGGCGGAGCTGGAGGAGCAACTGCTCGAGGCGAGCAAGGGCCGTACGATCCTGCGCGTATCTCTGGAGCCGGATGAGAAATTCGACCGCTGGCAGACCGGGCTGGACAAGACCTCAGGCAGTACCTCGCAAACTGCCCACGCCACTGGCGAATCCATGCTCTACCGTTATAGCGACGGCACGTGCGAAAGCCGGATCGTCGCCAATTCGACTTCGGATTATGGCACGGTCTACTGGCTAGATTGAAAAGGACGCAAAAATGGATAACGACATCCACGAAGTAGTCGCCCGCGACAAGATCCGCGCCTGTATCGTGCGCCTGGCGCGCGGAGAGGATCGGCGCGATGCCGGGCTGATCTCTTCCGCCTACTGGAGCGATGCCCATATCGATTTCGGCACTTTCGCCGGCGATTTCGCCACCTATCTGGGCTATGTCGTCCCCGGCGATCCGGCGCTGCCCTGCACGGTGCATCATCTCGGCCAGACCCACATCGAACTCGATGGCGACACGGCCCGGGCGGAGACATTGGTCTCGTCCTATCACCGCATCGATACCGGTGATGGCCACATCGATTCGACCATCGGCGGGCGCTATCTCGACCTGATGCAGAAGCGGGACGGCGAGTGGCGCATCGCCTCGCGCATCATGCTGTTCGACTACATCACCAACTCAGGCCCTTCGGCCGACTGGAGCCAGGGCGTGATGGGCGCGCCTTTCAGCGCCGAGCATTTCTCGGGCCGGGCGCATGGCGATTACAGCGAAGTGTTTTTCGGGAAGCGCGGCGCGTAAATCCTCTCCGGCAGAGAGGATCACCCCTTGGCCGCCATTTCGAAGCTGAAGCCAAGGTGCTGGTTGAATCCGTCGGGCACCGGATGGAATGTTACCTGGCGCGCGGGATCGCGGATGGCATCGATGTTTTCCGCCATCTTTTCCATGGTCCAGTCGGGCAGATAGAGGCCTTCGCTCTCGGTGATGAAGGCGCGCGCCACGCGCCCGGCCGCCGAAATGATCATCTCGCCCGAGATCGAGCAGGCTTCATGCGCCATCCAGCCTACCACCGGCGCAACCATTTCCGGACCCATCGGCGGAAAGCCGGTGGTGTCGATGCCTTCGACCATACGGGTCGAGGCGCCGGGCAGGATGATGTTCGATTTGACGTCGCGATCCGCGCCTTCGATGGCAATCGCCTGGTTGAGTCCGATCAGGCCCGACTTGCTGACCGCGTAAGGCGCGACCGTCGGCATGGTGTAGATCCCGCCAATCGAGCCAGTAAGCACTACCCGGCCATAGCCTTGTTGACGCATCCGCGGGAACAGCGGCTGAACGACATTGAAGCCGCCCAGCAAGTGGATATCGACCACTGAGCGGAATTCCTCATGGCTGAGGTTCTCCAGCGGGCAGAAGCGGCTGTTGCCAGCGCTGTGGATCAGCACGTCGACTTTGCCGAAGCTGTCGAGCGCCGCCTCGATAATCGCCCTGCCGCCTTCGGGAGTGGTGACTGATTCTGTGCAGGCAACTGCCTCGCCGCCCAGAGCCTCGATCTCGCGCACGACATCCTGCGCCGGCCCGGCATCGCCGCCGCTGCCATCGAGCGCGCTGCCGTTGTCGTTGATCAGCACTTTCGCGCCGCGCTTGGCCAGCAGCAGCGCATATTCCCGGCCAAGGCCCCGGCCGCCGCCGGTGATCACGGCCACACGGCCGTCGAAACGCAGTTCAGTCATGTGTCAGTCCTTCCTCAAACCTCCCCGGGACGGGGAGGTGGCATCGCGAAGCGATGACGGTGGGGTGATATCGATTATGCCTGACCCCTCCACCACTGCCTGCGGCGTGGTCCCCCTCCCCGTTCCGGGGCGGTATTTCGTTAAACCGGTTCCCAGATCGGCGACCCCCGCGTCGCCCGGTTCGACGGGATCATCCGCCCATCCAGATCGGCCACCCCATATTCCGCCGCCAGTTCGGCATTGATCCAGGTCCCGCCCGAACGCTTCATCACCTGGGGATCCTTGGCCAGCGCCGCGATCACCCGGCCAACCCATTCGGGCGAGCTCCCGCCTGCGGCATTCAATTGCTCGGCCATGCCGGGAACGGTCTTGAGGTTTTCCTGGGCGCGCTCAGTCATGGTGAAGCCCTGCCACAGCGAAACGGCGCAGACATTGTGCTCCTTCAGCTCCACTCCCATATCGTGCATCATCCGGTCCATGCCGCTCTTGGTCGTGCCGAATATCACGTCGTAGGTATAGGTCACCCCGACAAACCCCGAGATGCCGACGATCAGCCCGCTCTTCTGCGGGACCATGATCTTGGCCGCATAGTGGCTGGCGACGAAAGCCGCGCGCAGGCCGGTGTCGAAGATTTCCCAGTTGGACAGCGGCTTTTCCCAGAAGGGGATTTTTTGCGTCATCTCGTCGGGGATGGAGAGGACATTGTTGACAAGAATGTCAAGCCGGCCCTGCTCGCGCATGACTTGATCGAACAGTGCCTCGAGCTGCGCGTCGTCAGTGACATCCAGCTGTACCGCAATGCCCTTCCCGCCGCGCTCGTCGCACAGCGCCGCCGTCTCGCCCACCGTGCCAGGCAGCGGCGCAGTCCCCGCATCGACAGTGCGCCCGGTGACGTAGACTGTCGCTCCCTCGCTCGCGAGCGCAAGCGCAATGCCCTTGCCGACGCCGCGGCTTGCCCCGGTAACGACAGCGACTTTG
>JBFWSE010000028.1:0-35731 GCA_050248535.1 Novosphingobium sp. | reverse complement strand
GTTGAAATGGTTGTGCACGGCGGCATGGACCGAAGCGAATTTCTGCAACGTCTTCATTCGCCGGAACCGCTGCATCACGCGCTCGCGTCGCCGGAATGGCAGGTGGCTGTTCTCGGCGCGATTGTTCAACCAACGCCCCATCTCTCGGCGGTCCAGATTGCCAAGTTCACGCATGGCCGCCGGATAGGAGCGAAGCCCGTCCGTCACGATGGCCTCGGCGCGACCATGCCGCTTCAATGCCCTCTTCAGGAACGCCAAGGCCGCGGATTTGTCCCGCTTTTTCGTGACGTAGCTCTCGAAAATCTCGCCTTCGTGATCGATCGCACGCCATAGGTAATGGCGCTCCCCGTTGACCTTCACGAACACCTCATCGACGTGCCAGTGCCAGTGACGAATTCCGCGCATTCGCGATACACGCTGTCGCCGGATCTCGGCCGCGAACATCGGGCCGAAACGGTTCCACCAGAACCGCACCGTCTCGTGACAAACATCGACGCCGCGCTCGAACAACAGGTCTTCGACGTTGCGCAGGCTCAGCGGATAGCGAACGTACAGCATCACTGCCATTCGGATGACTTCCGGTGACGAGTTGAAGCACCGGAACGGATTGGCAGGGCAGCTTATCCTGCCAATCTACCAGCCCCCTGCCTCAACAGCAATTTTAGTCTGACAACACCGTTCTCTGAATTGGTGGGAAATAGGCACGTGGTGGCGGCACCATCAGTCTAATGCGAAACGCTCTCTGTTGGTAAGGCGGAGACGATGCGAAAGATATCCTTAAAGCGGCACCGGTTTCCTCCGGATGTCATCCAGTACGCAGTGTGGCTCTACTACCGCTTCACGCTGAGCTTGCTCGATGTCGAGGCACTGCTGGCCGAACGCGGAATCGAAGTGACCTATGAGACCGTCCGCTGCTGGGCCAACAAGTTCGGCCCGGCCATCGCGGCCAACATACGACGGGCGCGGCCCCGTGCCGATAGCGTGTGGCACCTCGACGAGATGGTCGTTCGGATCGCGGGCAAGCGGATGTTCATGTAGCGAGCAGTCGACATGGAAGGCGAGATCCTCGATGTTCGTGACAGACGGGTCGGCTTCCTACAAGGCCGCGGTGAGGGAGCTAGGCTGCAAGCGCCGTCACAAACCTGGGCGATTGATGGAGAACAACTGCGCTGAAAATTCACACCTTCCCGTGCGACGACGAGAACCAAAGATGCAGCGCTTCAAATCCCGGGACCAAGCCCAGCGGTTCGTATCCACCCACAGTGCAATCTACAACACCTTCAACACCCAGCGTCACCTCGTCTCCCGCAAAACTCTCCGCACCTTCCGAGCCGCGGCCATGGCGGAGTGGAACGCCGCGTCCGCTGCGGCCGGATGAAATCCCGGTTCAGGCTTTCGCTCGACTAGTGGAAGTTACCCTGGCAAGCCCACTGCGTCCGCCACAAAATGGACAAACACACGCGCAGGCACGCCAGGCGCGTTCGACCGTAAGAATAGTGTCATCAACACGCTCCACAAACGGACAATAGCCCGTTGGCTATCTGTACCGCTGGGATGCAAATATGGCGAACAAGCACAGTGCCAAATCGATAGAAGACGACATTATCCATTTGCGCGGTCAGGTTGCTGAAATGGCCGGGCTCGCCGAGGTCGCCATCGGTGAAGCAATCGAGGCGCTGGTCAAGGGGCTGGACAGTGTCGCCAAAGGCGTCGTCAGCCGCGACAAGCAGATCGATGCACTCGAATTGGAAATCGAGAAATTTGCGGTGCGCGTGATCGCAACACGAGCGCCCATGGCCGATGACTTGAGGGAAGCAGTGGCGGCAATAAGAATAGCGGTCGATCTGGAGCGCATCGGCGACCACGCCAAGAACATCGCTAAACGATCCACGCGGATCGAAGGCAGAAGCCATTTCGAGCCCCTGACGCTCATTCCCGCCATGGGCGAACTCGCCATCCAAATGGTTCACGATGTGGCAACCGCCTATGCCGCGCGGGATGCCAGCCAGGCACTTGACCTGATCAGGCGCGATGCGAAACTCGATGCCTTTCACAACAGCATCTTCCGCAACCTCATAACGTTCATGTTCGAAAAACCATCGACAATCACCAGCGCGACGGAGCTTTTCGCAGTTTCACGCAATCTGAAACGCATTGGAGATCACGTCACAAACATAGCGGAGATGATTTATTTTATTTCTACAGGAAGCTATCTGGCCGATAGTGATAATGGTTTGAATATTAGAAATTAGATATTTATATATGAAATAACGATTTAGATATTACGAGATATTATCTAGATTATTATTAACAGCGAGGCGATACCCGATCCCTCATGGCTTTGCCTGCCTTTTCCTCGTATGCTCTGCCATTCTCAATTGAGCATTGCGATCGCGCACAAAGCGATCGGCACTGACGGAAGACCTTCACGAGGAACCCCGGCATGACCAAATCTGCGGCCGTCTACAGTCTGAAAGGTGGCGTCGGCAAAACAACGATCGCGGTCAACCTGAGCTACTGTTTGGCGGCCCTGGGCGGGCAACGGACTCTGCTCTGGGAAATTGATGCACAGGGCGCCGCCTCGTTTCTGCTCGATCAGGAACATCGCACCGCCAAAGCCAGGCGCGTGTTTACCCGCGATCTCGATCCGGATGACATGATCGAGCCGACTCGCTGGTCCGGGCTCGATCTACTGGGGGCGGATATGTCGTTGCGGCATATCGATCGAACCCTGTCGGAACTTGGGAAGCCCAAGCGGCTGCGCAAACTGCTGAATGGCCTTGCAGCCCAATATGATCGCATCGTGCTCGATTGCCCGCCCGGTCTGGGGGAACTGAGCGATCAACTGTTTCGCGCGGTGGACATCATTGTCGTGCCGGTGCCACCCACACCGCTTGCCGTGCGGTCGCTGGATCAAGTCCGCGAACACATCGACAGCGCACATGGCGGCAAGCCCATCCTGGTTCCGGTCTTTACGATGGTCGATCGCCGGAAACGGCTCCATCGCGACATTGTCGCCGAGCATCCCGAATGGCCGGTCATCCCGCATGCCAGCCTCATCGAGCGCATGGCGGTGGACAGGTCGCCAGTCGCCGCGCGCCATGGGAATAGTGTTGCCGCCTTGGCCATCATAGACATGTGGCAGGCGGTCGAGCGGCAGCTTGCCACCGAGGACCGCCAAGCCAAGCCGCGGAGGGACAAGAAGGTCCCGCGCATTCCTTCGAAACAGGCGCCTCCTTCACGGACGCCATAGCACCGTGCCCCTTGCGCCCGAAACCGAAATCAAGCTGGCAGCGTCTCCAGCCATGCTTGAACGGCTTCGCAGCCATCCTGCCCTGGCCGGCACGGATCGTCGCGCGACGCTCCATGCGACATATTACGATACGATAGGCGGGAGGCTTTGGAAAAACGGTGCGATTCTTCGCATCCGCGATGACGGCCAGATGCGGGAGCAGACCCTGAAGCTCGATCGTGCAAACGGAGCGACCATCCGGCGTCTCGAATGGAATGTGCATGTAGAGAGCGATGAATTCGATATTCTAGCCTTTGCAGAAGACGCACGCGCCAAACTCAGCCGCTTGCTGGACGGGGGCACGCCGGAAGCATTTGCCATATCCCATGTCGACCGGACGGCGCGCCTGATCCGTTTCGGCGAATCCTCCATCGAAGTAGCGTTCGATTCCGGTTCGATTGCGGCAGCCAGACGCAAAGTGCGGTTAAGCGAACTCGAACTGGAACTGGTCGATGGAACACTCGCCGATGTACTCGCCCTGGCCTCCGAACTTCCCCTCGGGCCAGGGCTGCGCTGGTCGCTGCGAAGTAAGGCGGCCAGGTGCCATGACCTGGCGTTCAATATGGCGCCGGCAGCTGAACGTGCACAGCCGTTGGTACTTTCGCCTGGCATGACGGCCGCGGCGGGATTCCAGACCATTGCCTGGAACTGCCTTTCCCAATTGCTCGCCAACTATCCTTTGGTGATCGAAACCGGCGATGCCGAGGCGGTGCATCAATCGCGGGTGGCCATTCGCCGGTTGCGCGCCGCATTCACTCTGTTCGGCGGCGCCATCGAAGACACCGCGCTTCGCCCCCTGAGGGCTGAGTTGAAAGCAGCGGCCGGCGCACTTGGTCCCGCTCGCGACTTGCAAGTGGTGGTCGAGCGAGCCTTGCTGGCGATTGGCCAAGCCGACATCGACTCCGGGGATTTGCTGACTCAACTGGGTGCAAGCCGGGCCAATGCAGTCCGATCGGCGCAGGACATGCTGTCCGGCCGCGATTTCCAGCTGCTTCTATCCAAGATCGCCCTGTGGATCGAAGCCGGCGAGTGGCTGGGGCGCTCGTGCAATTCAACAGGCGATCGGCAGCTGATGGACCTCGCCAGCAAGGTGCTTTCGCGCCATCGCCGCAAGGTGCGGAAACTGGGAGGGAATCTCCGCAAGATGCCCGATGCATCCCGGCACCGCCTGCGCATAGAAGTAAAGAAGTTACGGTATGCCACAGAATTTTTCGCATCGCTTTTTCGGCAGAAAAAAGCGGTCAAGCACCGCAAGTCCTTCACCAGAGCGCTCGCCAGTCTGCAAGACAGTCTAGGAGAACTGAACGACCTGGCTGTCGCATCGGCAGGACGGACGGACTTTTTCGAATCCCTTGAACCGGTCGCTGCGGCCAGGTTGACGGCGAACCTCGCACAACTGTTCGATGCTCACCGCACGTCGCGGCGCAGGCTCTTAAAGAGGGCAGAGGCGTCGCTCGAGGAAATCGTCGATTCGCCCTCCTGGTGGAGCGGAGACTAAAGATTCTCTCGATGTCCGGCACAAAGATCCATCCGGAAGCACCGGTCGAGCAGCGCAATTTCGAAGAAAAATTTCGGTCCCGACGTTGTAATACTTGAGTCAGCTCAGGTCATGCGTATGTTCATGGATAGTCTGCAGTATGCCAGCCATATTTCACTGTCGACAAGTGCCCCATCCGATTTTTCAAAGTCGGAATTTTTACAAGTATTAATGATTTTCTATTGATCCACGCACATTATATGACTGTTATATGTCATATATATGACAATAAAATCAATATCATCCACTAAATTGCAACCGTTGCTGGATTGAGCGGACTCGGACGATTTTCATCCCATAACACTCATCTAATGCTCTCCCATGAGATTTCATACTTGAATGTCCTGGCTTGACAACGAATCTAGCTCATGAGAGCTTTGTTTCAGTTTGATGACATATGGAGGATCGATGCATCGCTTCATCGTAATAAAAGAACGGTTCGAAGGAGCAATGCGGGGAATCGAGGGGAGTTAGACATGAGCAAAATCGGATTTGCCGCCATTGTGGCCGCTGCATTTGTCCTTCCAACTGCCGTTTCGGCAAAAGTGGACGAGGCGACCAGCGAAATCACCGCTGTCGGTGAAGCGAACCATGCCGGCTGGTTGAAGGCCTTCGGGCCCGACGAACATGGCCGCTACACGGCGCGCATCGACATTTCCGATCTCGACGTGACCACATCATCCGGCCGGGCGGCACTGTCTTCGCGGGTCAAGCTTGGTACGTCGATGTTGTGCGACCGGATAGCGGATGCGGGTGAGTCCCGCGAATATTACACCTCAATTCATCTGGCGTGCTGGCATAACACCTGGTCGCAGGCACGCCCCCAGATGGACAATGCACGAACGGCAGCAGTCGCCGGCAAGCGATTCAGCATGCTCGAACTGGGCTCGCCTCCAGCACACTGATTCGCCGGACCACGCTGACGGGCGGAGACTTGCAGTGCATCGGCATTTTGGATCGCCACACAAACCGCTTGATTGCGCCCGGAACCTCAGGGGGCGGAGGCGGAAATAGGGGGTGCCGCTTGCAAGGCATTTTCGACCTCACTCAATAGCTTGTGCGCAAGCAAAGCACTTGTGCGGAATTCCTTATTGGCCCCAGCAAACGGCGTTTTCTAACAATCAGGAACTTGGCTTAGTTCCCGGCAGACCATGTCTCCGGGATGTAATGGTACTGTCACGATCTCGCGACATCGTCTTTCCGACAGATCGGGAAGGAAGACCGTTCGTGACTGTGTCAAACCACGTAATTCTGACAAGCGACAGAGAAGATCTGCTGGCGGCGTTGGCCGAAGCGTTGCCGGATGTGCAGGTGCATGTCGTGGGCACCACGCCGTGCATCGGCCGCTCGGACGGCAGGATCTGGTGTTTTGTCGACTGGCTGCTGCCGACAATCTCGGGAATCGAAATGTGCCGGCGCTTGCGTGAGTATCCGGCGACCGCGCGAAGCCACATCACCATGGTGCTCGACAAGATGGATATGGAAACCTGCGGAAGAGCGATCAGCTGCGGGGCTGACGATTACATGGAGGGGCCCCTGGCCCCCGAACCGCTGATCGGGCGCATCAAGGAATACCTCAGTGCGGCAGGCCCCAACCAGCAGCAATCGGTACTAACTCATGGCGACCTGACGGTCGACCTGGTTGCGCACATAGCACGCTGGCGCAACAAGCCGGTCGAACTCATGCCCAACCAGCTTCGTCTGCTGGGGCATTTTATCGAACATCCAGACCAGGTTTTCACGCGTTCGAGCCTGATTGCCGTCCTGGGCAAGGACGGACTAGCCATGGATGAACGGTCGGTCGATGTCTGGGTTGGCCGCCTGCGCAGGGCGCTGCGAGCCAAAGGCGCGCCGGATCTGCTGCGCACCGTGCGCGGGATTGGCTATGTTCTTGACAAGGCTTCTTGAAATCGGACGCTAGATCAAGTCTTGCGACTGGGCGATCGTGGCGATGCCGCGCACCCCATCGATGCGGTCCAGCTGGACTACGACATCGATCACCGAAGCGGCATATTCCATCGTTTCCA
The DNA here is from genome assembly GCA_050248535.1 of Novosphingobium sp. GTDB lineage: Bacteria > Pseudomonadota > Alphaproteobacteria > Sphingomonadales > Sphingomonadaceae > Novosphingobium. The sequence goes on along the minus strand of JBFWSE010000028.1, from coordinate 28,875 downwards.
TGCGGGTCAGGCCAATGCCGGTCTGCATGGCCATCAGCGCGATCTGCTCGAGGGCGCCGCGCGGACTGTTGGCGTGAACCGTTGAAAACGAACCGGGATGGCCGGTGTTGATCGCGCGCAGGAAACTGACGGTTTCGACACCGCGCAGTTCGCCCAGCACAATGCGGTCGGGCCGCAGGCGCAATGCGGCTTGCAACAACGTCTCGGTCGAAACTTTCGCCTCGCCAAGTTCGCCCTTTACCGCAATGAGACCCACTCCATTTGCGCCTGGCAGCTTGAGCTCCGCTGTGTCCTCGACCAGCACCACGCGCTCATTCACCGGAATTTCCCGGAGCATGGCATTGAGGAAAGTGGTCTTTCCGGTGGAAGTACCCCCGGAAATCAGAACTGTGCGCCGCCGCGCGATTGCCTCGCGCAAATGACCGATCGGATCGGTTGACGCATCGGGCATCGGCTTCTCGCTGGGCGGCAGAATCGGCCCGCGATCGTAGGAATCGAGCGGAAGATCGAGCAGCCGGTGCCGCCGGATCGCCATGGCCCAGTTCGCGCGAGTAGCGGGCGGGCCGCAGAGCTGGATGCGGGCGCCGCCCGGCAACATCGCCGCAAGCAGCGGATGCTCCCGATTGATGCCCTGGTGACTGATCCTGGCCACTTGTTCGGCAAGCCGCTGCAGCAGCCGATTGTCCAGTTCAGGCAGCGAAATGCGTTGCATGCCCGATTGACTGGCATCCTCGACCCAGAGTTCTCCTGGCTGGTTGACCAGCAGCTCTGTAACAGTCTCGCGATCCAGCCAGGGCTTGAACGGGGCGAGATAGGCATCGAGATAGACGCTGCGCGCGCCTTGTTCGGGCAATTCGGCCTCGCACGCGGGCAGCCGGACAACGGATCCGGTCACAGCGTCTGGACTTTGGAGAAATCGAGATCGCGCGCCGTGAACACGCGGATCGGCTGGCCCTGGCGGACGCGCACGGTCGGCCCGATCTGGCCCGATTGACCAACCGCCGCTGCGGCCGCCGATTGGCCGCTACCACCGATGATCACACCCGCATTCCCGCCAAGCGCGGAAAGCCCGCCAACCACCGAAAGGAGCATGGCCGAGCCAAAGCGTTCGAAGAAATGCGAGTTGACCTTGCCCTCAAGCCCGGTCTCGCCCGAGAATGTCACGGCCGGCGAAGCGATGTTGACCGTTACGCCGTCCGGGCGCAACAGCCGGGTCCAGATGACATAGGCGCGCTTTTGGCCAGCCTGCATGCCGCTACGGTACTGGCCGATCAGCCGCGACGAGCGAGGAACCAGAACGCGGCTGCCATCGTAGGAGCGCACGTCCGAAGACACGATGGCGCGGACATAACCGGGCACATCGGTATCGATCGCGGTTTCAAGCACAGCCTGGATCAACGTACCCTGGGCGACGGTTGTCTTGGGATCGATGCTGGCGGTTGCGGTCGCTGCCGTTCCGCCAACTCCGCCAATCCGGCTGGCGAAGTCTTCCGTGCTGTTGCCCGCACCGCCGGCCGGAACCGCGCCCGGAACCGGCAGGCCTGACCCGACGAGAGGCGCCGGGAGGGCGCTGGCGTCGAAGATTATGGTTGGCGTGGCATGGGGATTGCTCGCTGGACCGGCCGCGACCGCAGGAGGAGGCGCGGCCAGCGGGGCCTGCTGCGGCGGTGCGGCAGGTGCGGCCTCGGATGGCGACGGTTGTGGCACTGGCGCTGCGACGGGAACGGCAGGCGCGGCTGGCTGTTGCATCGCCGGCGGCGGCAACAAGCCCTTATCGACCTGTCGCGCCGCGTCCATGCTCCACAGAGTCAATCCGCCGACAAGTGCGACGAACGCCACGCCGGCGGCCAGGCCCAGGCCTTCGGCCTTCGGCCGGCGCTGGGATACGCTGGGCAAGACATTGCGCGTCGCGAGATCTATGATCTGCGCGCCCTCCCCCTCGCGAGGATCGCGATCGTTGGCGGCGGCAAAGCGTTCGGGAATGCGGCGGTTGAGGCGCATGGCTTATTGGCTCTCGCTGGGTTCGGGAAGAGTGGGATCGGAAGCAGACGCCGCATCGGGCGCAACAGCGGCAAATGCAGGCGCCGGAGAGGCCGGGCGCGACACGCCGCGATTTTCCAGCGTCGCCTTTTCCCGGCCGGAACGCAGGACGATGATGTCGGGCACGCCTTCGATCACGATCACGCCTTCGCGTACGGCGAAATTGACCGGCCCTTCCGCGCCCTTGCTGTCGCGAATGAGAAAAGCCGGCACCGGTCTGTCCGGCGACCAGGCGAGATAGGTATCGTTCCCATCGTCGTAGATTCGCTCGGGAACCAGCGAGGCCTTGCCCTTGCTGACCCAGTCGAAATTGAGTTTCGCAGGGTCGGCCTGCGCCTCAACTGGCGCGGGACCCGCGATCGCCTGAGCTTCCGGCTCTGACAGAGCGGGGGAGCCGGGCTCCTTTGCCTCGGCGACCTTCGGCTGGTTCGGATAGGTGAAGCGCAGGACATAGAGCGGGTTGGCAGCACCGGATGCGACCAGGTCGAAATAGTAACTGTGACGGTCGGTGATCACCGTCATGTTGGTGCGTGCCCGTTCGTTGAGCGGTTTGACAAACAGCATGTTGGCCCGCTTGTTGGGCGTGACCTGCCATCTCATCGAATCTCCGATGCCGACGTTTTCGATGTGCTCATCTTCGTCGAATACGATCGACGCCTGGACGCCTGTGCGCCCCTCGATACGCACGACCTCGTCCGGGTTATAGCGGTGTTGCACCAGCCGTGCATCGCGGGCCGTGGCGGGCATGGCAATCAGCGCGCCAGCCATGAGGCTGCCGAGCAGAACTGGACGGATCATCGTATTAACTCCCGGCGGGTTGGCGCTTCCGCGCGGAAACGGCTGCCAATGCCGCGCGCGCGTTGCGAGGGAAGGCGAGGAAGCGAAAGCTGCGGTGCAGCCGCCGAATGCTGCGTGACGACGGTGCGGCGCACGCGCGAAGCTGTAGCCCCCGCCGCAGCCGGCGCGGCATCGCTGGCAGGCGTGGAAACGGAATTTGCCAATAAGGTCTGGCGGCTGTGGCCGGCAGCACTCGCAGGTTGCGTGGCTTCACCGGCAGAATAGGCCGCGAGCATCGGTGCTTGGGGCGAACGGGTTTCGCTGTTGCCTTCCCTGGACGGCGCCAGTCCGAAGACCTGCCAGCCGGAAACCACCGATCCGGCGACTTTCATCACCATGATCATCAGCGCCAGGTGCACCGAAGCAATCATGAAAAGCGCCAGGGCGGCGCGGCCATTTACGGCCCCTTCGAGCGTGCGCAAGGCGGCCACCACGGGGATCAGCAGTTCCATGACAATGCCGCCGCCCGTCACCACGAACAGTGGTGTGACCGCTGTCAGCACCACTCCGCGCAGCCAGCCCGCGGTCAGCCCGCGCGTGCCGCCGAACAGCGAAAAGACCAGAAACACCGGGCCAAGCGCCAGCAGGACGGCCAGCGCGATCCGCGCCGTCACCAGCACGCCGACAGTACCCAGCAGCAACAGCAAGGCCCCCAGCCACATCAGATTGGCCGGCGTGAAACTGCCCTGCCCGCCTTGCGGCACGGCGCCCTCCGCCCCGCCTCCTCCGGGCTGTGCAACCTCGGCGATCGCGCTGAAAATGATGTCGATCCGGTCGGCGAAAATCTGCGTCGCCGACCCGCGCGAGCCCGTGATCACGCTGGCGATCTGGTCCGGCGCGCCGATCGCCAGGTTCCAGACGACGCTCTGGTAGGCAATCCAGCTGGTGGCGAATGTGAGCACCAGCCCCAGCGTCATCATCCGCGGCGTGAGCGCGGAAATACCGAGCGTACTGCGTCCGGTCAGCAGCGAAAAGCCGAAAAAGGCGATGTAAAGCGTCAGCAATATGGTCAGCGCCGGCATCAGCGCGCCATCGCTGCCGAACAGCCGCCCGAAAGCCGCCGCCGTGGTCTCGCTCGCCAGACAGTCTACCGCCCGCAGCGCCGGGGCGACGCCCAGCGAGGCATTTGCGGCCAGTTGCTCGCACATGGCCATTATTCGGCCGCCTCGGTCCAGAGATCCTCGCCCTCGGGCGTTTCGCCCGGCCACATCTCCCCGGTCAGCGCCGGGTACCAGGCCGATGGTTTGTCGCCATATTCGGCGCGCAAGGCGTCCAGCCGCCGGACAATGCTTTCTCGCCCAGACAGGACGGTCAGCACTTCCGGCATGCCCGATAGATCGAGCCGCACCACCACTGAAGCGTCGGGCTGGCGGATCAGGAAGCACCGGCTTTGCGCCGGCAGACCACGGATCACGTCAAGTTCATGCGCGGTCAGGCCGAAGCCGTCGCAATAGTCTTCCGGCTTGGCCCGGGCATTGGGCATGAACAGCATGGTCGCGGTCTGTTCGACCAGCGCCGTGGCAATCCTGCTGTCGAGCGCGTCGCGTGCCGATTGGGTGGCGAAGCCGACCAGGGCATTGCGCTTGCGCAAGGTCTTCAGCCAATCGCGGATGCGCGCCGAGAACACTTCATCGTCGAGCGCCTTCCAGCCCTCGTCGATGAGGATCATCGTCGGCTGGCCGTCGAGCCGCTCCTCGATGCGATGGAACAGGTACATCATGACCGGCGTGCGCAGCCGCGGCGTTTCCAGCAGCGCCGTCATGTCGAAACCCAAGGTCATGGCCGAAAGGTCGAGCCGGTCCTCGGCATTGTCGAACAGCCAGCCGTGTTCGCCCCGGCCATTGGGACCGTCCGCTAGCCAGGCATCCAGTCTGCTGGCCAGGTCCCCCGGCTCCGGACGGCGACTGCCCGCCAGCAATTCGCGAAAATGGGTGAGCCGCCGCAGCGAGGCATCGTTGGCATAGGCCGCTTCGACAGCCGAGGCGATGGTGGACAGTTCTTCGGGTCCATTGGCAGCCAGCAGCACGCCCAGCCAATCACGCAGGAAGCCCCGGTTCGCGGGTGTGTCGGGCAGCGCCAGCGGGTTGAATCCGCTGGGGTGTCCGGCAGCGATCCGGCTGTATGTGCCGCCGATGCCCCGCACGAACACTTCGCTGCCCCGGTCCTTGTCGAACAGCACCGTGCGCGGCGAGAACTTCTGCGCCTGGGCGGCGAGGAAATTCATCACCACGGTCTTACCCGAGCCCGAGGGGCCAATGACGGTGAAATTGCCGAGATCGCCGTTGTGGAAGTTGAAGAAGAACGGCGTCGAACTGGTGGTCTGCAGCAAGGTAACCGCCTCGCCCCAGTGATTGCCATCGGCCTGGCCAAGGGCAAAACCGTGTAGCGAGCCGAAGCAGGCCATGTTGGCGCTCGAAATCAGGGCGCGGCGCACGATGAAGGCTTCGTTGCCGGGAAACTGCCCCCAGAAGCCGGGCTCCAGATTGACTTCCTCGCGAACAGCAACCGCGCCGGCATCCGCCAGAGAGGCAGCGCAAGCCGCAGACGCCTCATCCAGCTCGGCGAGGTTTTCGGCGCGCACCAGAACCGAGAGGTGGTGGTCGCCAAAGCCCGTCGCGCCGACACCGAGGGCATCGCGCGCGGCATGCATTTCGCGCCGTTCGGCCAAGGCTTCCTCATCCGCCGATTTTAGCCGGCGAATGGCAAGGTCCATGCGTTCACGGGCAAGCTGTCGATCCGCGGGGGCATAGCTCTCGGTCAGCACCATTTCCTGCGGCAGACGCAGCAAGGCGTCGGTGAGCCCGGGCGAAGTGCTGTCCGGATAATCCTTGAGGCTGACGAGCGAAGCAAAGCTGGCGCCTTCGGCTCCGCGAATCTCGAAGGCGTCGAGGCCGAAGCTGACGCGCCGATAGGGCAGCATCCTTCCGATGTCGGTGCTTTCCTCGGGGCGGCGAACCGGACGCATTTCGCCGTTGTAAAGCGCTGAGAGCAATTCGAGCACTTCGTTGCACGTGCCGATCGCGCTGTCGTAGTCACCCAGAAGCCTTGCGCCATAGGCCCCCAGCGAGGCGGCCATGGCCGTCGCGGCGGCGCGCAGGGCGCGCACATCACCGGGATCGGCCTCAACCGGTTCGGCGCCGCGGCGCTTCGCCATGCGCGAAAGCCGGTCAGCCCAGCCCGCCTTGCCGCGCGCCGGACGGCGTACCAATGTGACGAACTGGTCGTTGACGAACATCGCGCCCCGGGCGAGTTTTTCGCGCCAGCGCATGTCCATGTGTGCCGCGAGCGGATCGTCGAATGTGGCTTCCAGCTCGACATGCACCCGGCGGCGCACCACGTGATGATAGAGGACAAATCGCGCATCGAGGGCGCTGCGCAGCAGCACTTCGCGCGTCGCGGCATGGGCGTTCAGCTCATCGCTGTCGACCGTCTCGAAACTGAGACCGGGGACCAGCAGCGAAAGCATGACCGAGCCGTCGCGCAGCAGCACGACATTTTCGTCGATCAGCGAACGGTAGGGCAGCCGGTCGCCCGCAAGCGCTTCCTTCCTGGACCACGCGGCGAAGCCGTCAAACATTCCCATTATTCGCTCCTTCAGGCCGCATAGCTATTGCAGCCCCAGCGCTGCCAGTTGGGGACGCGCGGACAACGGCTGACCTTGGCGATCCACAGGTCGAACACCCGCGGTTCGCGCAGGCAGGCGAGATAGCCGGCGGCATGGACGATCAGCGCGACGGGCAAGGCGAGGAAACTCTTGGTGATCAGGAAAAGCTCGGTCGTCACTGCGGCATTGATGATGAAAAAGCTGTAGGTGACGCCAGCGAACATCTGCGGCCGCGTCAGCGCACGATGGACGGCATGCCTTACGAGCTCTCCTGATGAGGACATAACCGGTCAACCCACTTGCGCGGCGGACTGGATGCCCGAAACGATTGCACCGGCGCCGAACAGGATGAAGCAACCGATGATCACGGTCGCGCCGAAACGCCAGTTCAGCCGCCCGGTAAGCATCATGAAGCCAACCGCCGCCACTGCCATGACGGCAACAGCCGTCGCGACATTGCCCATCAGGGTGCCCTGCATCCACGACATGGCCGCGACTATCGGACCGGATCCCTGGGGGTTGGCCTGCTGTGCCCAGGCCGCATTCGGCAAGAGCGCCGCGAAAGGCGCCAAAACGCCGGCCAGAATTGTTCGGAACTTGTGCATTGGATTATCTCCCAACAGGAGCGGACAGCCTGCCGAGGATGGCGGCGACATAGTCCTGGGTTTCACGGATTCGGGGGACGCCTCCGGCATCGATCACCCGCTTCGGACCCGCATTGTATGCGGCGAGCGCCTTTTCGATATTGCCGCTGAAAGCGTCGAGCTGCATACGAAGGTAACGAGCGCCACCTTCGAGGTTGGAATTGGGATCGTCGGGATTGACGCCCAGGGTTCGCGCCGTGCCCGGCATGAGTTGCGCCAAACCCCGCGCACCGGCGGACGAAGTCAGCCCCGGCCGCCATCGGCTTTCCTGCCAGACGACCGCTTCGAGCAAAGCCGGGCTAATGTCGTACTTGACCGACAGCTCCGCGACGCGCGCGCGCCATTGGGCAGGTCCCGCGGCAGGATCCACTTCGGTCAGGATTGCGGGCGTGGCAGGCAACAGGCCGGACCCGATTTGCGGAGCGGCAACTGGCAACCTGGACGGTTCTTGCGGTGGCTGCGAATAGGCATTCTCAAGTTGCCTCCCGCCGGAAACCCAGGTTGCGCCATCGGCGCCGATTTCGAGCACGTCGGCAAGGCCCCGCGACGGCATCGCAAGCCCGGCAAGCAAACATGACAAAACCAGAAAACGGGCCATTGCGCAGCGACTCATTTCGCCCTCCAGCCACCGGCAATGCTCGCGTAGTATTACAGTGCTGTGACAAAGAGTGATCCATGGACCGGAAGGTGTGCCGGCGGATCAGCAAGGGCATATTCTCAGGGATTTACTCTTCGGATCAAATAAGGCGGAAAGCCGCGATTCGTCATTCCGAGTACGCTTCTTCTTGTTCGCCAATTGAACGGCCTCCGATTTGTCGGTGCCATAATCCTGTAACACAACACTGCTTCCCAAGAGGCGGCTTCGGGGTATCGAGTCGCCATGGATATTGCATGATTTGGCGGGCTCACTCTGCTTTCCCCGAACCAAGGCCAGCTACCTGCGATCGGCGCACCGGCTGATTCGCTCGAAATTCTAAGGGGAATTATTGTGAGAAATATCAGTGGTTTGTTTCTAGCCGGATGCAGTGCGCTGGCCCTCGCCGGTTGCGGGCCCAGCGACATCGCATCGCCGGGCACTGGCGGAAATGTGAACATCAACGTGTCTACGCCCGCACCGACGCCGACACCGACCTCAGGCTCCGGCGGAACTGTTACCGCGGCTTCCGGCTGTCCCACCATCGCCGATCCGCAGGGTCTCACGGATGGCGGCACGATCACCGGACCGACCGGCACCTGGCGTGTCTGCCACCTGCCCCGCACCTTCAAGGTTTCCAGTTCGTTGCCCAAGATTGCCGGACTGCTCTATTCGATGAACGGACGCGTCGATGTCGGCTGCGACGGCGGCTTCGCCCCGCCGAGTTCCGGTTCGCCGTTCACGTCCACAACGGTTGGCTGCACCACGCCGCTGACTTCCGACACCAACGTCACCCTGACGATTGCGCCGGGCGTCATCCTGTTCGGCAACACCGGTCAATCCTGGCTGGCAGTCAACCGCGGGAACAAGATTTCGGCCGTCGGTTCGTCGACCCAGCCGATCATCTTCACCAGCCGCGACAATGTGCTCGGCCTCAATACCGACGATTCGCAGGGCCAATGGGGCGGCGTCGTTCTGCTTGGACGTTCGAAGGTCACAGACTGCAACGTCGGCACGGTTTCGGGCAACACATGCGAGCGCGATACCGAAGGCGCGACCGATCTCGCCCGGTTCGGCGGCAACAACACCGCCGACAATTCGGGCCGGATGAGCTTTGTACAGATCCGCTATTCCGGTTTCGTGCTCAGCGCCGGCAAGGAATTGCAGTCGCTCACGACCGAAGCAATCGGCTCCGGCACTGTGCTGGACCACATCATGTCCTACAACAGCTCCGACGATGGCGCCGAATTCTTCGGCGGCAACGTCAACCTGTCGCATTACATCGCCGTCGGTGCCGACGACGATTCGATGGATGTGGATACCGGGGCGCAGATGAATGTGCAGTATGCACTGCTGCTGCCCAAGCCAGGCAAGGGCGATGCGCTGTTCGAAATCGACAGTAATGGCGCCGAAACCGATACGCCGCGCACCGTCCTCAATGTGACCAACTTCACGGCGATCCAGTCGCAGACCAGTGCCGACAACGAAGCCAACGACCAGGCGGCTTCACTGTTCCGCGGCAACTCCGATATCCATCTGTCGAACGGCATCATCGTCGCGCCGAACAACGAATGTATCCGGTTGAACGGTTCGGGCACGACGCCCGTGACCTTTACCGCGCGTTCGGTGGTCATGCAGTGTAACTCGACCAAATATATCGGCAGCGGAAGCCTCAACGCGTCGGCAGTGCAAACTGCTTTCGGCTCGGGTTCGAACAACAACAACGACGGCTTCACGCCATCGCTGACAAGCCTGTTCATCAACGGCAGCAACGAAACGGGCATCGCTGCGTTCAACGCGACGGGCGTGTCCAGCTTCTTCGCTTCCAAGACGTACATTGGCGCGGTGCAGAACAGCAGCGACACCTGGTACGCCGGCTGGACCTGCAACAGCTCGACCGCGAACTTCGGCTCGGGCAACTCGGGTCTGTGCACCTCGTTGCCGACAACCTGACAAGCGGCTGCCTGAAACGATCTGGGGGCAGCCACTCGATGGCTGCCCCCAAAGTCGAATCCGGCGCCAACCAACACAGGCACACACACATCCGGTAATAGGGGAAATTCGATGTCAATCCCGTCGCGGCTAGCCTGCGCAATGCTGCTTACAACGGCCCTCACTTCGCCTTCCATCGCCGCCGCTCAATCGGAATCCGGCTCGACTTCGAGCGATGCTACGCCGGAGCAAGTCGATTCTACCGGCCCGCAGGAAGACGAAGTCGAAATTTCAGCACCCGGCGGCGATATCGTTGTGACCGGACAACGCAGCAAGAACATCGAGCGTTCGGCGCCGCAGGTCGTGACCGTCGTCTCGAGCGCGGACATTGCCCGGACAGGCGAAGGCAATATTGCCGGCGCGCTGGGGCGCGTCACCGGCCTGAGCGTTGTCGGCAGCGGCTATGTCTACGTTCGCGGGCTCGGCGACCGGTACTCGCTCGCTCTGCTCAACGGTTCTCCCCTCCCCAGCCCCGAACCGCTCAAGCGCGTAGTTCCGCTCGACCTGTTCCCCACCAGCGTGATCGCCTCCTCGCTGGTACAGAAGAGCTATTCGGTCAATTATCCCGGCGAGTTCGGCGGCGGCGTGATCAACCTCACCACAAAGGCGATTCCCAAAGACCCGTTCCTGTCGCTGAATTTCGGCATTTCGGGCGATTCCGAAACCACCGGTCAGGTCGGATATACCTACTACGGAAGCAAGACCGACTGGCTTGGTTACGACAACGGTCAGCGCGACGTCCCGCCAGCCTTGGCAGCTTTCTTCGCCAGCGGCGACCGGCTGAGCTCCGGCACGGTGAACACGCAGGCCATCGCCAGCGAACTGGTGACCTTTCGCAATTCCGCGTTGCAGCGCTGGTTTCACTTGCCTCCCAACTTCTCCGGGTCGATCACGGGCGGCAAGGCCTGGGACCTGGGCGGCACCAACCTCGGCGTGATCGCCACTATCGGTTATTCGAACAAGTGGCAGAACCGGCAACCACACCAGCAGCGTTCGCTATCCGCCGATCTCGGCACACTCGATTCCGACTTTCTCGGTCTCAACACCGACAATCGCATTGTGGTCAACGGCCTGCTTGGCCTCGCCCTCGAATTCGGCGAGCACAAGATCCGCTGGACCAACGTCTATATTCACGACACGGTCAAACAGGCACGGCTGAGCGTCGGCCGGTTCGTCGATCAGTCGGCGGATACTGACCGCATGCGGCAGAACACGGCGTGGTATCAGCGCCAGTTGATCGACACGCAACTGGTCGGCGAATTCAAACTCACACCCGAAGTCGAGCTCGATGTGCGCGGCGCCTTTGCCAATTCGAAGCGCAAGGCGCCCTACGAACTCTACTTCGAATATGTCCGTTCAAATGCTGCCTCGGACCCGTTCGGCGACTTCTTCGTCAACCGGCTCAACAACGGCAATGGCGGCGATGCCAGTGTAACCTTCTCCGATCTCAATGAAAACCTCTGGTCGGCAAGCGCGGATCTTACCTATAAGCTATCACCGTCTTTCGCGATTTCGGCCGGTGGCGCCTTTTCCAACACCCGCCGCACCAGTTCGCGCCGGCAGTTTCAGTTCCTGGCCCCTTCGATCTGTTCGGGAGCCAACATCACGAACTGTTTTCCCGCAGGTGTCACGGTCTTTCGGCCGGACTTCCTGCTTCAGCCCTCTGTCATCAATGCCTTCAACGTCGGCCTGATCGAAAGCGACGAAGGCAATCCCGCCTTCCTCGCCCGCCTGCGCAATTTCGCCGGCTATGGCAAAATTAACTGGCAGGCTTCCGACAAGCTGAGCATCGAGGCCGGTGTGCGCTATGAATGGGCGCGTCTGCAAGTCGATCCGATCCAGGTTTTCAACACGCCCGGGGCTTCCACCACCGGCACATCCCAGACTCGCAGCTATGCCTTGCCGGCCGCGACCATCACCTGGGAAATCCAGCCGCAGATGCAGCTCAGGATCAGCGGTTCGAAGACCATCGCGCGTCCGCAGTTCCGCGAACTGATCAACCAGCCCTATTACGATCCGGAGAGCAACCGCGAATACCGCGGCAACCCGCTGCTGGTCGACAGCCAGTTGTGGAATGCCGAAGCGAGGTTCGAATATTACTTCGCGCCCGAGCAACGATTCACTTTGGCCGGGTTCTACAAGAAGATCGACAAGCCGATTGAGTCCTTCCTCGGTTCGACTTTCGTGACATCCTACGCCAATGCTCCGCGCGCCACGCTGTATGGCGCCGAAGTCGAACTGGTGAAGCACTACCAGCTGGCCGACCAGGGCTTCTTCGCCCAGCGCCGTCTCGTGCTCATAGGCAACTACACCTACACAAAATCGAAGATTTCAGTCAACGCGGACGATCCCGTGGCAGTTTTCGGCGCCTTTTCGACGAAAGCGACCGACTTCTTCACAAACGGCGCAAAGCTGACCGGGCAATCGGACCACGTGATCAATTTCGAATTGGGCTTCGAGCATCGGGACAAGCTCTCGCAGCAGACCTTCCTGCTGACTTACGCCAGCAACCGCGTCGTCAGCCGCGGCGTGTTCGGCTCTCCTCCGCAGCCCGACATTCTTGAGCGTCCCGGTTTCCGGCTGGACTTCGTCGCTCGCGAGGGCATCAAGCTCCTGAAACACGAAATCGAGCTGAAATTCGAGGCGCGCAACATCACCGGTCAGCGCCACATTGAATTCCAGGAAAGCGGAGCGAACCGGATCGACGTCAATTCCTACAATGTCGGACGGTCTTTTTCGCTTTCCGCAAGCGTCAAGTTCTGATCTCCCTCCTCCCCGATCAGAACCCGTACTGGGGCGGGCGGCGCAAGCCTCCCGCCCCTTTTTTGGATCTGTCATGACCTGCCCCCCGCTGGTCTCGCGGTCATAACGAGAGTCTGCCGGTTTGATATTCTTGCTGCGCCCCCGGCACAAGCGCGCCGGGGGCGACGCCTCCATCTAGCAGGAACGCTCGGCGCGCTTTTGCCGGTGTTCGGTTCCCCAGCGACGAGTGCGGCCGGACGTTGTTGTAGTCGTAGCGCCACATCGCCAGCTTCCGCCGAGCGTCAGCCAGGGGTGCTATCAGTCGGGTAGGAAACGCTCTCTGTTTGACGGCAAGTTCAAATTCATATCTCAACAGCCACCTCGGCGGGCTCCAGTCACTACCAGGTGTCAATGCTCTTGCCTGGCGTTGCATCCCGTTTGAGTTCGACCGCACTGAAGCCGCGAACAATCCAGCTTCGCGTTTCTGCCGGATCTATCACCGCATCGAGTTCGAAATAGGCCGCGGCATGAGTTGCCTTGCCCTTTTCGTATCGCGATGCGACGCGCTCCTCAAAAAACGCCTGTCGCTCGACGGGGTCGGCGATCGCGGCCAATTCGTTCCTGTAGGCGAGCCTGACTGCGCCCTCGAGGCCCATGCCGCCAAGCTCACCCGTGGGCCAGGCCACGGTCGAGAACGGAATCTGGAAATGCCCTCCGGCCGCGGCCATCGCGCCCAGGCCATAGGCCTTGCGCAGGACTACGGCGAAGATCGGGACCTCTATCGAGGCAGCCGTAGCGAAGAGGCGCGCCGAGTGTCTGACGAGACCGGTTCTTTCGGCTTCGCTGCCGACCATGATGCCGGGCGTATCTATCAGCGACAGGATCGGCAGGCCATGCGCATCGCAAAGCCGCATGAAGCGCGCCGCCTTGTCCGCCGCGTCGGAGCCGATTGCACCGGCGTCCACCAGCGGATTGTTGGCGATCAGCCCCATCGGCCGCCCTTCGACGCGCATCAGGCCGGTAACGTAGCTGCCGCCGAATTCCTGGCGCAGCTCCAGCCAGGAACCACTATCCGCAATGAGCTGTGCAACAGCGCGGACATCGTAGGCCCGCATGCGATTTTCGGGGATTGCGTGGCGCAGCAGGCGCTGGTCCGCGCATTCCCAGTCCGCTGATTGGCCCTGGAAATAGGAAAGGTAGAGCTTTGCGATCCGCACGGCATCGGCCTCGTCGATCGCTCGAATATCGACCACGCCGTTGCGGCACTGGACATCGATTGGCCCGACTTCTTCGGGCGTGCAGGCGCCAAGGCCGGCCGCCTCGATCATCGCCGGGCCGGCCATGCCGATCGAGCTGTCTTCGGTCGCGATGATGACGTCGGCGAGGCCGACCAGCGCCGCATTGCCCGCGAAACAGCGCCCCGCGACTATGCCGACAATCGGCACTTTGCCGCTCAGTTCGGCAAGACTGCGGAAACTGGGAATGTTCATGCCCACGATGGTCACCGGATCCTCGCGCGGACGGCCGCCGCCGCCTTCCGCGAAGAGCACCAGTGGCAGGGACCGCTCGCGCGCGAGATTGAACAGCCGCGTCGCCTTCTTGTGGTTCATGTGTCCCTGGGTTCCGGCCAGGACCGAGCCGTCATAGGCAACTACTGCTACCGAACCGGCCTGCTTGCCGAATTGCGCGGCGTTGACCGTGCCGATGCCCGCGACCATGCCGTCGGCCGGGCTCAGTTCGCGCAGCTCATCCATGCTGCGGCGCGAGTGCTGGAAGGCCACCGTCAACTGACCATATTCGCCGAAGCTGCCGTCGTCGCACAGGTCCAGCACGTTCGCGCGGGCGGTACGCTGGCCCCGTTCACTGCGCTTTCGGACTGCGTCCGGCCGGCTTTCGTCCAGCGTTCGCGCCACGAGCGTTTCCAAGGCGGCAAGATCCGCTCGGATATGGTCGGGGTCGATGGTTTGTTCAGCGCGCTCCAGTTCGGCACCCATGTCGGCAGGCTCGATCGAGAGGATCAGCGAGCCTTCGCCGATGTGCGATCCCTTGCCAACGGCAATCGCGCGCACGATGCCGGTGCACTGGGCGACGACCACGTGTTCCATTTTCATGGCTTCGAGGATCGCGCATTCGCTACCCTTGGTTACCGCATCGCCGATCCCGACCATGATATCGATGACAACCCCGGCCATGGGCGCAAAACAGGCAACTTGGCCAGATGAAGTGAGATGTTCGCTTGCGTCGGACTGGCCTGTGTAATCGTCCGGCCCGGAAGCGAGGAGTTCGCCGATGTGATCGGCAATGAACCCGGTAGTCACCTCGTTGGCGGCGATGGCGGGGTGGTCCAGCAAATTCCCAAGGAACGAAATGTTTGTGGCAACGCCGGAAATCTCAAATTCGCCAAGCGCCCGCCGCGCGCGTGCCAGCAGAGCGCCATAGTCGTTGGTTGGCACCGAGACGATCAGTTTTGCCAAGAGCGAATCGTATCCCGCAGCGGGCCAATATCCAGCGCGGGCATGACTATCCAGCCGGATGCCCGGACCGCCCGGTGCGGTAAAGGTGTCGATCTTGCCTGTCGCGGGCTGGGGGCGGCCCTGCCTGTCCATCGTTTCCATGTTGATGCGCAACTGCATGGCAAGGCCGCGAGGCCGTTCGATATGGTCCTCGCGCAGCGGTAGGTCGGCTAGTGATGCGCCGGCTGCCAGCGCAAGCTGGATGGCGACCAGATCGATGCCCAGCACTTCCTCGCTCACGGTGTGCTCGACCTGGAGCCGCGGGTTGGCCTCGATGAAAACAAATTCGTCCTGCGCGCTCTGGCGATCGAGATCGACGAGGAATTCGAAGGTGCCGATACTGTCGTAGCCGCATTCGCGGGCCATACGGCAGGCTGCTTCGGTCAGTCTGTCGCGCAGGGCGGCCGACAGACCGGGGGCGGGTGCGAATTCGACGAGTTTCTGGTTGCTGCGCTGGAGGGTGCATTCGCGTTCGAGAAGATGACGGACTTGCACACCATCACCGGCAATCTGGACCTCGATGTGGCGTGCCCTGCGAATGAAACGCTCCCCATAAACCGTATCATCGCCGAAAGCGCGCATCGCCTCGGACCGGCAGCGTTCGAGCGCCGGCTGAAGGTCCTCGGCGCGTTCGACCAGGCGAATGCCGCGACCACCGCCACCGGCCACAGCCTTGATCATGATCGCGCCGTCCGCCCCCTGTGCGTTCAGAAGTGCCTCTAGGTCATCGAGAGAGGCCGGCCCGGGTGTGCCCTCGGGCATGGGCACGCCGCACTTCGCTGCCAGCGCACGCGACTGGACCTTGTCGCCGAACAGGTCGATCAATTCCGCTCGCGGACCAACGAAGACCAGCCCTGCATCGCTGCAGCTGCGGGCAAAGGCGCCGTTTTCGCTGAGAAAGCCGTAGCCGGGGTGTATGGCATCGCATCCGTGAGCGCGCGCGGCGGCAACAACCTGCTCGATATCGAGGTAGGCAGCAGGGCCGGATCCGGGAAGCGCATGAGCAATGTCGCAGGCAGACATGTGTGGTGAGGCGTCATCGTCTTCGGCGTGGATTGCCACTGTCTCGATGCCAAGGCTGTCGGCGGTCCGGGCAATTCGAACCGCGATCTCGGCGCGGTTTGCGATGAGAAGTTTTCTTATCATGCCGCATCGTTAACCGGTTTTTCGGTCGTTGAATATCGACCGAGCTGCAATGCCGGTTCCCGGACGAAGCGCGTTCGCAGCGCCAGCTTGTGTTTGAGCCTGGAGCCGGATCGCACTATTGAGGCCCGAAGGAAGCAATGTGTCAGCCCGAAGCAAGGAACCGGATTCCTCGAAGGCAGGTCCACAGGGCAATTGCACGGGCAAGGTAGCAATGGCGAAAAATCCACGAACGCGCACTTCGGGGACCAATCCGATCAAGGCGGAAGTCGATGCGCTCAAGCGCAAGCGGATTCTCGATGAAGCGGTCGAGCAGTTCTTCCGGAATGGCTACGAAGGGACGTCGCTCGAATCCATTGCCGATGCGCTGGGCGTAACCAAGCAGTTCATCTACTCGCGGTTTGCCAGCAAGTCGGAGCTGCTGGTCTGTGTCTGTCGGCTCGGGGCGGCGCCGGCGGACAATGCCGTCGAGCTGAGCGAAAAGCTGGAAGGTGATCCACCATCGCGGCTGGCGGCAGTCATTCAGGACTTCGTGCGGCATCAAATCGAGAATCGGCGCGAAGTCGCGCTCTATTTCAGTGAGGCGAAGAGTCTGCCCGAGGCCGAGGCGGAGGAGATTGCCTCTTCCAAGTCGCGCTTTCACCGAATGCTGCGTGGAATTCTCGACGATGGCAAACAAGCCGGTCTGTTCGATTTCGAGAATTCGTCGATCGCGGCCTCGGCGCTTGGCGGCATGGCATCTTGTACCTTCTTCTGGTTCCAGCCCGAAGGCCGCTGGGAGCCCGAATCGGTGGCCCGCCAGGTCGCAGCACTGTCGCTGAAGACCGTTGGCGTCGCCCATCCTGACAAATACGTTTCAGGCTTTAACCCTGGCGCTTGACCGCGCCGGTCCGGGCAGCGCTGGTTGGGCCCAGTCGCCAGCCACGACGATATTCTAATAGGTTGCAAAATATTCCAATGAGTATATATTGAGCTGGTGAACTCGATCACGTGACGGGAATGGCACATGGGCAAGAGCGAAAATCGGCCGCAATTCGATGCCGTGGTAATCGGCGCGGGCGTCACCGGCATCTACCAGACCTACCTCATCGACCAGGCGGGCCTTTCAGTTCTGGGGGTCGAACCTGCGCCGAACGTGGGCGGCACCTGGTACTGGAACCGCTATCCCGGATGCCGGCTCGATACCGAAAGCTACGCCTATGGCTATTTTGCGCTGAAAGGCATCATACCTGATTGGAAGTGGAGCGAAAGGTTCGCGTCACAGCCCGAGATGCTGCGCTACATGAATAGTGCGGCCGACGCCATGGATGTGCGCCGGCATTACCGGTTCAACACGGCAGTGACCAAGGCGAAGTTCGTCGAGGGCGCGAACCTGTGGGAAGTGACCCTGAACGACGACGAAGTGGTAACCTGCCGGTTCCTTATTTCTGCCACCGGACCGCTTTCCGCCACCCGGTTTCCCGACATCAAGGGGATCGAACTCTATCAGGGCGAATCCTTCCATACCTCGCGCTGGCCGCTCGACGATGACGGCAAGCCCACCGGGTTTGACTTCACCGGCAAGCGCGTCGGGATAATGGGTACGGGTGCAACCGGCGTCCAGATCATTCCGATCGCGGCCGAGACGGCCAAGGAACTTTACGTTTTCCAGCGCTCTCCCAACTGGTGCACGCCGTTGGGCAACACGCCGATCAGCGACGAGGAGATGCAGCATCTGAGGGAAAAGTTCCCGACCATTCTCGAATACGTCAAGACCACAGACACGGCCTTTCCCTATCACCGCGACACCCGCAAGGGATCCGATGTCTCCGCGGAAGAGCGGGCTCAGATTTTCGAGAAGCTCTACTATCAGCCAGGCTACGGCATCTGGCTCAGCACCTTCCGCGATCTGCTGGTCAACCAGCAATCCAACGATTACCTGGCCGATTTCATCGCCGACAAGATCCGCCAGCGCGTCAAGGATCCCGTGGTCGCCGAAAAGCTCGTTCCGAAGGACCATCCCTTTGGCGCCAAGCGCGTGCCGATGGAAACGAACTATTACGAGGCCTATAACCGCGAAAACGTCCATCTCGTCGACATCAGGGAAGCGCCGATCGAAGAGATTACCGCCACGGGTATCACCACCAGCGACGGGCACTATGACCTCGACGTGATCATCTTCGCGACAGGCTTCGACGCGGTAACCGGATCGCTCGATCGTATCGAGATCACCGGCAAGGGCGGGCTGGACCTCAAGGATGCCTGGCGCGATGGGCCGGTCACTTTCCTCGGCCTGCAATCGCGGGGTTTTCCGAATTTCTTCACTCTCGTGGGACCGCACAACGGGTCCACGTTCTGCAACGTCGGGGTTTGCGGGGCGCTTCAGGCCGAATGGGTTCTGCGCATGGTCGCCTACATGAAGGATCGGGAGCTGACTTTCTCCGAACCGACCCAGGCGGCGGAAGACCAGTGGACCGAGGAAGTCTATCGCGATTTTGCCCGCACGCTGCTGGCGAAAGGCGACGCATGGTGGGTGCGCACGACCACGCAACCTGATGGCACTGTCGTGCGGCGCACGCTGGTCCATGTCAGCGGCGGACCGGAATATCGCAAGCGCTGCGAACAGGTCGCCTATGCCGATTACGAGGGCTTCGAACTGGCCTGATCGAACGGTCTCGGGCTGGTCGAACTACTGGGCAGTCATCCCCGCATCGATAACGTGCTCGGCGCCGCTGATGTAGGAGGCTTCATCCGAGGCGAGGAACAGGACAAGATTTGTCACTTCCTCCGGTTCGGCGATCCGTCCCAGCGGGATCATCGATGTGGCGTCGCCGCCGCCTTCATCGGTCGCCTCGATCATCATCGGGGTCATGATGAAACCGGGGTGGACCGAATTTACCCGGATATTGTTCGGGCCATATTCGACTGCCGCCGCCTTGGTCATCCCCCTGACCGCGAACTTGCTGCCGACATAGGCGAGGCTGGGAAAACCGTAATTCGCCACCATGCCTGCGATCGAGCTGATGTTGACGATCGAGCCGCCCCCTGCACGCAACAGGGCGGGAATGGTGAAATGCATCCCTAGGAATACGGAATGCTGGTTGACATTGATGACATCCAGATAGTCGCTGACGCCAATATCGGCAGTTTTCGCCATCGCGCCGAGAATGCCGGCATTGTTGACGAGGATATCGAGCTTGCCGAAGTGTGATTCTGCCTCGGCAACAACCGCTTGCCAGTCTTCGGCGTTGGTCACGTCATGGCGGACAAAATGAGCGCTCTCGCCGAGTTGGTTCGCCAGCGCCCTGCCGGCCTCCTCGTTGAGGTCGGTCAGCACCACTTTGGCGCCCTCCGCCACGAAGCGCTCTGCATGCGAGCGCCCCATTCCCCGGGCCGCGCCCGTAACGATGGCAACTTTGCCCTTCAGGCGATCCATGCTTTTCTCCTTGCCTTGATCGAGTACACTTAGGCTAAAGTCCCGAGGCCCGTTATCGCCCCCGACTGTCGATGGCGTTTGCGCGACCTGGCCGGCTGATCTACGACCTGCCTTCCAGCGACGGGTCGGACGCCGTGAAGTTGCGTAGGTTCGGCAACGCGCGCTCTACTTGCGTGCCGTCCAGCGAAACGATTACAGGGGCGACAGGCATGAAACCTTCCTCGAACATTTCCCGCCGCAGGAAATCGGCTATCACCGACGGAAGCCCGGAATACCGGGCCAAGCGGGCCGAGCTTGTCGAGATCGCGGCACGGCAGTTCAAACTCAGCGGCTATCGCGCCACGACCCTTGCGGAAGTCGGCCGGAAGGCCGGCCTCGATCGGGCGACGGTTTACTATTACTTCGGTAGCAAGGAAGAACTGTTTCGCGAGATTCTGCGCGAGGGTGTTGCCGCGAACATACAGGAATGCGTCCGGATCTCGAAAATCGCGGAACTCGATGCGGTTCAAAAGATCACTGCCATCACTAAGCAGATGATGAACGCGTATGACGAGCACTACCCGCATATGTACGTCTATCTCCAGGAGGAGATGGAGCAAATCACGACCGAAAAGAGCGTTTGGGCGCAGGAGATCATTCTTCAGACCCGCACATTCGAGCGCCTGATCATGGACTTGGTGGCCCAAGCGATGAACGATGGCCTGTTCCGGAGCGACATCAGTGTTTCCGTCGCTGCCAATGCCATCTTCGGGATGCTGAACTGGACCCATCGCTGGTATCAGCCGGGCGGTACACATGGTTCGGACGAGATCGGAAGCGCATTTGCCTCGATCTTTCTCGATGGGATGCGGACCAAATAGGCGGCACACATCGCTCAGCCGCCGGCCACGGCCATCTTGCGCAGCTCTACCTTGTTTACTTTCGTGGCCGACATCGGCCAGTCGTTCGGACCCATGAAATGGATTTCGCGCGGAACCTTGTAACTGGCGATGTTGCCCCGGCAGAATTCGATCAGTTCCTCGGCCAGCGCCTTTGTGCCGGGCTGCAGTTCCACAAAGGCAACTGGTACTTCGTCCAGCCGCTCGTCCGGCTTGCCGACGATTTCCGCAAACCGTACCGCGGGGTGTGAACAGAGATAGGCTTCAATTTCGACAGCCGCGACATTCTCGCCGCCGACCTTGAGCATGTCCTTGACCCGGCCGTTGAATGTCAGGTTGCCGTTCGCGCTCCTGGAATAGAGATCGCCGGTATGGAGCCAGCCGTCCGCGTCGATTGCCTCGGCCGTCTTTTCGGGGGCTTTGAAGTAGCCTTGCGTCACGCAAAAACCGCGGACCAGGATCTCGCCGACGGTGTCGGGGGGCAGGTCCTTGCCTGAAGCGGGGTCCACAATCCTCACCTCGACACCGGGCACGGTCAAGCCCTGGGTTCTGGCGCGTTCATCCAGCGTTTCGTCCTGGCCGCTGATTGCGAAAATACCAGCAGTTTCGGTCATGCCGCAGCCCTGCAACAGCTCCGCCTCGGGAAGCAGCGATTGGACGCGCCGGACGAGGCTTTCGGGCGCAATGAGAAGGATCTTTCTCACTTGTTGTGCGGCTGGCAGGAATTCGGGGTGGTCGAGCAAGGGTTGCAGGATGGCGGGAAACCAGGGCCAGATCGCGCTTGGCTGTTCCTGCTTGATCAGCGCCACCGCGCGTTCCGGCTGGAAGAAGGTATCGCAAACATAAGTGCCATTGGTGCCGATTGTGCCGAGGAACGGGGACAGGCAGCCAATGTGAAACAATGGCCCGCCGCCCCAGGTCACATCGTGTTCATTGGTACGGAAACGGCGGTCGGCCCGCTGGACAGGCCCGCGCGACAGCGCTTCGTGGGTCAGCATGCAGCCTTTGGGATTGGCTGTAGTGCCCGAGGTATAGAGGATCATCGCAAGATCGGACAGGCGCGTGTTCAAACGAAGCATATCGATTTGCTCGTCGGAAACCGCCTGAGCGGCGCGCGCAAAATCCGCAGAGTCGGTAAAACCCAGCGGCGCTTCGCCTTCGAGCAATACGACTTCGCGCAGCATCGGCGCTTCGGTGACCGGTTCGTCAGTGGATTTCCGTGTCGCCAGCGAAGGCAGGGCATCCGCGACGACTTGCCTGAAATCGATGTAGTCGGTGTCGGCAGCCGTCGTCAGCAGCAGCGAGAGCTGCGCGTTGTCGATAATATAGGCCAGTTCGTGCGCCTTGTGGCGGGTGTGCAACGGCACTGCCACGCAATTGGCGAGCATCGTCCCGAACAGGCCGGTCAGGAGTTCGCGGCCGTTGTTGGCCAAGAGGCCGACATGCGAACGCGGCGCAATGCCGGATCCGACGATGCCCTTGGCGACTTTCACGGATTCGGCGAGCATCTGGCTGTATGTCAACTCCAGTTCGGGCATGACGAGCGCCCGGCGATCGGGATGCCGAGCCGCACTTCGAATCAGCAAATCCCCCAGCGTGCACACTTCGTTCCAGGTTGCGAAGCTCATTTCGGCATTCTCCAGCAGCGCTGTTCCCATGGCAATTCTTTGCCATATCCGTATAAAGTCAACGCGAGCGTTGATAATTTTTCTCGCCCGCAATTTTCGATTGACACGCGGGGCGCTACCTACCTATCAACACATGCGTTGATAGGCAAGCTGGTACGCACGATCGCGCGGTCCGGCAATCACGGCCCGGGGGTCAATTCGGGCCGACTGGCTTTCGTTGTTTGGTTTGCTCCTGGAGGAGAATGGTGATGACTTCGACTGGCTTGCAGTGTGGCATTTTCATGACGCCATACAATCCGCCCAGCCGCACCCCGCGGCAGGTGTTCGATTGGGCGGTGGACATTGCAAGGATCGCGGACGAGGCCGGATATGTCGATTTCATGATCGGCGAACATTACACGCTGGGCTGGGAAAATATCCCGATACCGGAAGCGATCATCGCCGCCTGCGCTCAGACTACCAAGAAGATCCGCTTCGCCCCGATGGCGCACCTCTTGCCCTATCATGACCCCGCAACACTCGCGATCAGGATCGGCTGGCTCAGCCAGGTCATGGAAGGGCGCTACTTCCTTGGCGTTGCCCCGGGTGGGCACAAGACGGATGCGGTCCTCCATGGCTACGAGGATCTCAGCCCGCTTCCTCCGATGCAGCTTGAAGCTCTGCACCTCATGGAGCGCGTATGGGAGCGCAAGCCTTTCGTAGAGCAGGGCAAGTATTTCCGGGCGGGGTTCCCCGGCCCGGATTCGATGCCCGAATACTGGGTCGAGATCGCGGACAACAATCCCTACGGCGGTCGCGATAAGCTGGAAATTGCGGTTACCGGCCTGTCGCAGGTGTCCAAGTCCATGGAATTCGCGGGCAAGCGTGACTACAGCCCGATCTCGTTCTTCGGCGGCACGCCGCAGATGAAGGCGCATTGGGACACCTGGGCTGCTGCACAAGAAAGCGCTGGCTACACACCCGATCGCCGTCGGTACCGGGTATGTCGCGACGTGTTCATCGCTGACACCGACGCGGAAGCCAAGCGCCTGTTCCTCAAGAGCGGGATGATGGCCACATGGCGCGAATACCTCAAGGAAATCTACGTCAAATTTGGTCTGTTCGACGGCATCATTTATGACTCGGGTGTCGACATGACCCCGGACAATATCGACGAGGATTTCCTGGCCGAGCATGTGGTGCTGTGCGGTTCGCCAGAAACAGTCATCGAAAAGCTCGAAGTGCTTGCCGACAAGTGCGGGGGCTGGGGGCAGATCGTAGCCAACCAGCACGACAGCCTCGACGACCCGAAGCCCTGGGAAGAATCATTACGTAGACTTGCGACCGAAGTTTGCCCCAAGGTCAAAATGCCGATGTAAGGACGCGCAGTCCGCGCCTAGCAGGAAGCTGTTCGAAGGCAGCAAGGGAAAGGATAATTATGGCCTCCGCCAAAGCGTGTGTTCTGGTTGAGCCGAACCGGATCGAGACCTGGGACGTGCCGGTCTTCGATCCCGAGCCAGGCGGCGTGCTAGTGCGCATTGTCGCGGGCGGCGTTTGCGGCAGCGACGTGCACCTTCAGACCGGCGAAGCCGGGGTCATGCCCTTCCCCATCATCCTCGGGCACGAGGGCGTTGGCCGCATCGAGAAGCTGGGCGACGGCACCGAGACTGATTACGCCGGAGAGCCGGTCAAGGTTGGCGATCTCGTTTACTGGGCGCCGATCGCGTTATGCCATCGCTGCCATAGCTGCACAGTGCTGGAAGAAACACCCTGCGAGAATTCGAGCTTTTTCGAGCATGCGGATAAGCCCAACTGGGGCAGCTACGCCGATTTCGGCTGGCTTCCGCGCGGCCACTCGTTCTTCCGCGTTCCGGATCACGCACAAGTCGACGCGGTAATCGCGCTCGGTTGCGCCTTACCCACGGTTCTGCGCGGATTCGACCGGTGCGGGCCGGTGCGGCTTGGTGAAACGGTCGTGGTCCAGGGCGCCGGCCCCGTCGGCCTGGCGGCAGTGCTGGTTGCAAAGCTCGCCGGGGCGAGCGAGATCGTGGTGATCGATCAGCACCAGAATCGGCTGGACATTGCCAAGGCGCTCGGGGCGACGGCGACGGTTTCGCTCAAGGATTCGAAGGAAGAGCGCAAGCGGCAGGTCTATGATCGATGCCGGGCGCATGGTCCGGATGTCGTCGTCGAGGCCGCGGGCGCCCTGCCGGCATTTCCGGAGGGCGTCGATCTTACCGGAAACCACGGCCGGTACATTATTCTCGGGCTTTGGGGGGCGATCGGGGAGCAGCCGATATCGCCGCGCGACACGACGACCAGAAACCTGACGATTGCCGGTGCGACCTTCCCCAAGCCCAGGCATTATCACCAGGCCCTGCATCTGGCGGCGAGGGCTCAGGACAGCTTTCCGCTGGCCGAGCTGGTCACGAAAAGATTCGGCATTGCCGATGCGACCAAGGCACTGAGCCTGACCGCTGCCGGCGAAATGATCAAGGCAGTAATCGACCCGGAACTGGGCTGACTTTCGGAGGATTCAAGATGAGCGAAGCAGCTGTTGCCGACAACCGCGCCCGGGCACCCCGTCCCGATCATGTGCCCGAGGCGCTGGTGCGCGACATCGACATGTATGCGCTCGATGGCATCGAAAAAGGCTACCATGAGGCATGGGCGGCACTGCAGGCGGGCGACACGCCGGAGCTGGTGTGGACTCCTCTGACTGGCGGCCACTGGATTGCCATGAGCGGGCCAATGGTCCGCGATATCTATGAGGATCCGGAGCATTTTTCGAGCGAAGTGATCTTCCTGCCCAAGGAAGCAGGCGAGAAATACGCCATGGTCCCGACCCGCATGGACCCGCCCGAACACACGCCCTATCGCAAGCTGCTCGACACCGCACTGAATCCAGCGCGCGTTCGCGAGCTCGACGCCATGGTCAGGGACGCAGCCGTCGAGCTGATCGAGCCCATGGTCGCCAAAGGGCAGTGCGAATTCTCCTCGGAATTCGCCAAGGTCTTTCCGGTCAAGGTGTTCATGGCGATGGCCGATCTTCCAATGGAAGACGTGCCAATGCTCTCTCAGTTCGCCGAGGATATGACGCGTCCCAGCGGCAATACACCCGAGGAAATGGCCGAATGCCTCGATGCGGCGAACCAGGGCTTTTTTCGTTATGTCGACCCGATCATTCAGGCGCGCAAGGGCGGCAGCGGAAAAGACATCATCACCGCGATGGTGAATGGCCGGATCGACGGCGAGGAGATGCCGCACGACAAGATGCTCGGCCTGATCTCGCTCCTGCTGCTCGGCGGCCTGGATACCGTGGTCAACTTCCTGGGCTACATGATGCTCTACCTTGCCAGGCATCCGGAAAAAGTGGCGGAGGTCCGCGGTGACGAGTTGAAACTCAGGCGCGGGGTCGAGGAGCTGTTCCGGCGTTTCCCGGTCGTATCCGAAGCCCGCATGGTGGCGAAGGATTTCACCTATCGCGGCGTTGACCTGAAGCATGGCGACATGGTGCTGCTGCCGACTGTGTTGCACGGTCTAGATGCCGATGAAAATCCGGATCCGTGGAACCTGGACTGGGAGCGCAATGGGCCCAAGCATACGACGTTTGGCGGCGGGCCGCATCGCTGCGCCGGACTTCATCTGGCCCGTATGGAAGCGACGGTAACATTGCAGGAATGGCTCAAGCGCATTCCGGAATTCCGCCTCGCCGAAGGGGCAAACCCTGTCTACCAGTCAGGCATCGTTGCTGCTGTCGATGGTATTCCGCTTGAATGGTGATCGGCGGGTCATTGGCAAACAGGATCGGCAATGGGTGAGCGGTTAAAGGGACGCGTATGCGTCGTTACCGGTGCGGGCCAGGGAATGGGCCGGGCCAGCGCCATCGCGATGGCGCGCGAAGGGGGCAAGGTTGCCATAGCCGACATCAACCGCGAAGGCGGTGCCGAGACTGCGAGGCTGATCGAAGCCGAGGGCGGGATTTCGCGCTTCATCGCGGTCGATCTGCGCAAGTCGGATTCGATCAAGGCGCTGATGGATGAGGTCGCCGCCACATTTGGCGGAATAGACGTGGTCCATGCCAATGGGGCCGTCCATGAAACCGACCTGACCGACAAGACATCGATCGAGGAACTCGACGAAGCGATCTGGGACACGGTCCACGACATCAACCTCAAGGCCGTGTGGCTGTGCACCAAGTTCGCGGTGCCCTACCTCAAGCAGTCGGCAGCGCCGGCCATCGTCAATGTCGCCTCGACCGGGTCACACGTTGCCTACCCTATGGCCGCGGCTTACTGCGCCTCGAAGGGCGGCGTTGCCATGCTGACCAAGGCCAGCGCAACCGACCTCGCAAAGTTCAACATTCGGGTGAACTGCTATTGCCCGGGGGCAATCCGGACGCCGATGCTGCAGAAATACACCGAAGCGGCTGAAGATGCGGCGGCGGTTGAGCGTGAACTGAGCGGCGCCCACTTGCTCGGGCGGCTGGGTGAGCCGGAAGAGGTCGCCAAGCTCGCCGTATTTCTGGCTTGCGACGACAGCTCCTTCATTACTGGCGCATCGTACCTGATTGACGGCGGCGCGCTCGCCTGGCGCGGCATCAACTGATAATCGCCTAGGCCTTATCGTAACCGCTGTGGTCGGGCGCGCGCGCGGCAATATCGAGCGTTTGCAGGATGGCCTTGCGCCCGACACCCAGCCTGATCGCATTGGACAAATGGGCGCGGAACCCCGGCGCGAAGCGGTGAGATGGCGTGGCATCGCAGGCAAGCGCTGCAAGCTCTTTCACTCTCGCCCTAACCGTCCCGCTCTTCCAGGGAATGGCGCAGTATTCGAAAAAGCCGACAAAGATATCGGGCGAGAGGCGCAACATGGCGTCAAGGAAACCAGGCACATGTTCGGAAAATGCAACCCAGAAGGGGTCGTGGCCGATATGCTTGTCCCAAAGCGCCTGACGAATGTCGTCCATCGGCGCGCGCTCATCGAGGAGACCGCGACGGGCGGCTTCGTTCAGGACCGGGACCGAACTGGCCATAAGGCTGTGCACGCCCAAGCCGGAGCTCAGTGCGATTATCTCCTGCACCTGCTCGACACTGGCGCCAGCATCGAACGCAGCGGACACTCCTGCCTCGATCAAGTCGCGATCCAGCAGCGTCACCGACACCGCAACGGCAAGGCCGACGAGCGCGGCCGAAAGCTCGTCAAGCGGCGCGCCTTCATCGATTTCGGCACATGCGCGCTCGGCCTCATTGCGCAAGAATGATAGAGAAATGTCCTGCATTTCTGCGGTTTCACACCATTTTCGCATCCTGTCAACTTAGGCGTTGACTGGATCGGCGATTTGCGACAAATAAAAGGCATCGAATGGGGTCAATCGCATGCCGACGCTGGAAGAGCGCATTGCCAGACTGGAGGATCGCGCCGAGATTCGCGATCTCGCGGCGCGTTACTTTCTAGCGACCGATGACGATAATTACGGCGTTCTGGCTGACTGCTTCACGGCAAACGCGGACTTCGAAGCAACCGGCTTCGAGGGCGGCGAGGGACGCGAAGGCATCATTGCCTTCCTGCAGGCGGCGAGGGCCGGAATGGGGCAAACGGTCCATACGATCGACTATGCGCACGTCACGCCTACCGGACCCGACACCGCAGACGGGATCGTGACCGCGCATCTGGAACTCGGCATGGACGGTACCACTGTCTACGCGGCAGTGCGTTATATCGACAAGTATGAACGCGAGGATGGTCGTTGGCGCATTGCCGCACGGTCCATGAAGACAGTGCACCTCGGAAGCTGGGATCTAGTCGCCTCTTCGCTGACCGAGATCAACAATGTCCGCTGGCCCGGCGGTGAGCCTGAACCATCCGATTTTCCAAGAAAGCCGAGTTGACCGAAAAAAATTTGCCCAAGCAGTCAACAGGTGTGTTGAACGCTGAACGAATACATAACCCGAATGAAACTCTTAAGGGGAGTAAATAACATGATTGATAATCGCCTTTCATCGCTCCGTAGCGCCCTTTTGGCAGGCATTTCGCTCTATTGCGCCGCTGTCGTTGCTACACCGGCTTTGGCCCAAGATGCGCAATCGGCTGACGAAGCCAGTTCCGGCGACATTATCGTCACCGCTCAGCGCAAGGAAGAGAAGCTCTCCAAGGTGCCGGTCTCGGTCGTTGCCTTCGGCGCGGAGGCGCTACAGTCCAAGGTGGTGGTCAGCGAGCAGGACATGGGAACGCTAGTGCCCGGCCTGCAGGTCAAGAACGGTCAGACCTCGAACCAGCTGAGCTACTCAATGCGTGGCCAGACTCTCGACCCGTTCTCAGGCACCTCGCCAGCCGTGGTTACCTATCTCAATGATGCACCGTACAATCCTTATAATACCGCGACCAGCCTGTTCGACCTGGCATCGATCCAGGTCCTCAAGGGGTCGCAGGGTACGCTGTTCGGCCGCAACGCCACTGGTGGCGCGGTGCTTTACACCACGCCGACGCCGGGCAATGAAGTCGCCGGCAACCTTGTCGTTCGCGCCGGTGAACGCAGCATGGTCCAGGTGCAAGGCGCGATCGACCTTCCGATCATCCATGATGTCCTCTCGGTTCGTCTGGCTGGCGACTATATCAAGGACGATGGCTACATTCTCAATGAGGCCACCGGAAACCCCCTTGGCGGAAAGGACAATATCTCTGGCCGGATCACCGTCTGGTTCAAGCCCACCGAGACCATCAAGAACACCCTTGTTGTTCAGTACTCGGATTTCAGGGGTACGGAAGGCGCTGGCAATCTGTGGAACTATTATACCTCACCGCTAGCCAATGCCACTGGGGCGCA
>JBFWSE010000027.1:0-35747 GCA_050248535.1 Novosphingobium sp. | reverse complement strand
CAATAGTCATCGCCGAACTGCGCGCAGTGCTTGAGCACTGCCTCGCGGATATTGCGCTGGTCTTCGGTAAAAGCGAAATCCAAGGTGCGTCTCCTGGTGGAATGGCCCCGCGCCTAAACCGGAACGCAGACGATGACAATCGCGAGCTTGGCGACTAGAGGCGCGCTGAACAGGAGAGCAGCATGAGCCAAGCCGCCGAGCATACCGGCCCCCTTTCGGGCATCCGCGTGGTCGATCTCACGAGCATGGTTTTCGGCCCCTACGCCACCCAGATCATGGCGGACATGGGCGCGGACGTGATCAAGGTGGAAACGCCCGAAGGCGACAACACCCGCTATATCAACGCCGGCCCCGCCCCAGGGCTCGGCGGCGTGTTCGTCAACGTCAACCGCGGCAAGCGAAGCGTGGTGCTCGACCTCAAGAGCGATCAGGGCAAGGAAGCGCTGCGCCGCCTGATCGCGCGCGCCGACGTGTTCATCCATTCGATGCGCGGCGCGGCGATCGCACGGCTGGGCTTCGACTATGCCGCGGTCAAGGCGATCAAGCCCGACATCGTCTATACGAATTGCTACGGCTATTCACGGCGCGGGCCGGACGGCGACAAGCCCGCCTACGACGACACCATCCAGGCGGAATGCGGCATCCCGCACTTGCAGGAACTGATGACCGGCAAGCCCGATTTCATGGCGACGATCATCGCCGACAAGGTAGCCGGCCTGACCGGACTCTACGCGACAATCATGGCGCTGTTCCACCGCGAACGCACCGGTGAGGGCCAGGAAGTCGAGATCGGTATGTTCGAAACCATGGCCAGCTTCATGCTGGCTGAGCATGCGAGCGGGATGATCTTTCAGCCGCCGCTCGGCCCGGCGCATTATCACCGCGTCGTCGCAAGAAATCGCAAGCCTTACAAGACCAAGGACGGCTATATCGCGGCGCTGGTCTATAACGACAAACATTGGAAAGCCTTCGTCGGCGAAGTCAAACCCGAATGGGCCACCCCCGATCTTGACACGCTTGAGAACCGGGCCAGACAGATCGACCGCGTCTATGGCCTGTTAGGTGAGACCTTTGCCACACGCACCACCTCTGAATGGCTCGAACTGCTGGAAGAACTCCACATTCCCGCCGCGCCGCTCAGAACCACCGACGAACTGTTCGACAACGAACACTTGAATGCCGTCGGATTTTTCGAGGAAGTGGAAACGCCACAGGGCAGGATGCGCTTTCCTGGCGTGCCGACCTGGTTTTCGCAAACGCCCGGGCGAGTGGCGGGGCCGTGTCCTTCGCTTGGCGAGCATACCGGTCAAGTGCTGGAGGAACTGGGGCTGACCGGGTCGAAATAGAGCCGGGCGCCTCGGCAACAGGAGTAGCTTTGCCGCCTGCAATGAAATAGCGATAACCGGCGATTAACCATTACCGCCTAGGCCCGAGGCCGGGGAAATCAGCCGGAGGCGCATGTGTTGGAAAGACTGATCGGCATTGTGGGCGGCCGGGACCTGCCTCGCCGAAACCAGCGGCCGATATGCGCATGATGACCGGAACGATCGACCGCCTGCGCACAAGCGCACCCTTGCTGGCGCTGGGCACTTTTGTCCTCATGCTGCTCGCGGGTCTGCTGCTGCCTGTCTATACCGACGAGATCGGCTGGCGCTTCCAGGAACGCGCCGCGATCGATGGCCTGGACATCATGTTCAACGACCTGTGCGGACCCAACACCATCGTTCATGCGCCCTGGTTCATGATGCCGGTACGTTTCTTCTCGGCAATGGCCAATCAGGCTCTCGCCAGCCCCTTGTTCGTGCGGATCGAGGGCATTGCCTGCGCGCTTGTCTGGGTAGTGCTGCTGTGGCGGCTGACGTCCAGGCTGGAAGCCGACAGCGCGGCCAGGGCAAATCTTCGAACGGTCTTGTTCAGCTTGCTGGCTATGGGCATCCTGCCCTTTCTCATGGTCCTGAGCCGGCCCGAACAGCCGCAAATCCTGATGCTGTCGCTGGCCATGCTGGCAGCCTTTGCCGTCCCGGCGACGACTGCACGACGGGCGGCATTCCGGTCTGCGGGAATCGTGCTCTTTGCCTGGATCGCCCTGAGTTACCACTTGAAGGGCGTGGCCTATTTCCCGGTATATTTGGCCTGTCTTCTGGCTTGCGCCAATGGGCCGCGAACCTGGTGGCCCAGACTTGCCGGCGCAGTAACTCTCACCGCACTGACGCTGGCTTCGGCGCAATACTGGGTGCACCGCTTCCAGTGCTCCGGCGATCCGGTGATCGCGAAAAAGCTGGCAGGCGAAAATGTCGCCGCGCTGCTCTCGAGCGGCGGTGACTGGATGTCGGTAGCCAGCTCGATCGCCAAAGGCACCAACCCGCTTTACTATTTCTGGCTCGCGGTGCCGGGCAACAACGTGAACTGGCTGCCCAGCGCCATGACGATGACCTCAGGATCGGCTACATTCGTCCTGGCGATCTTCTTTCTATGGGGTGGCGTTCTCGTCTGCTCGCTCTTTTCGCTGGCACTCTATTGCTGGAACGAGCGGCTGCAGGCCTTGCGCGAACGGCGTGTGCTGATCGCGCTGGCCTTGCTCGGCTGCCTGGCAGCATGGGGAGCCAGCCAGCTCAACCGCAATCATTATGAAGCCGCGCAATACCTGCCGATGACCATCGTGCTGTACGCCATGTGCCTGACATTGCCGCACCGCACGGCGCAATGGCCCAAACAGGTACTCGGTTTTTTCTGCAAACTGGGCATTCCGGCAGCGCTGGCAAGCGCGGCAGCGGTGCTGGCAAGCGCGGCAGTCCCATTGAGCGAGGCCAGCAGCCATGCGGGCTGGATCCCCAACCTGCGCGTTTCGGTCTCGGCCTATGGCTATCCAAAGGTCCGCCAGGACATCGCCACGGCCATGGATCGCGCAGGCATGGGCGGCGGACAGCGCTTCAACCGGCTACTGGTCGATGACGTCACTTATCTGGCGCTGCAGCATCACACCATGCCGATGCACCGGCTGGGGGTGCTGGGCGACTGGAAGGGCGTTATCACCGATCCCGTGGCCTATCTCGTCAGCCGCAATTCGGACGGCGTGGTCATCGGCTGCCGCTATCTGCCGGCGCGCATGCGCATGGTTGCCGGCAAGTCAGGTGAAGTATGCGCGATTTCCCGGGCCGGCCTGCAACAGCTGGCGGCTAGCGGGCCGACGCGATTCGGCGACGGCGAGCAATATTAGAGTTCGGAAACCGGACCGACAATCCGTTCGGCCCACTCCGCAAATAGCGCTTCGACCCCAGGGCCTTCCCCGGGCAGTTCCCCGCTCGACGCCATGTTGAATTCGGTGACGCCGGCATCGCGGTAGCGTTTGAGATCGTCCACCGTGGCATTGGAAAAGACGATCTTGATGATCCGCAAGGCATCGGGATCGCGACCGGCCTCGCGGGCCATCTGCCTGATTTCGGCAATCGCCCCCGCAGCCTGCTCCACCGGCAGGTTGAACGGCAGCCAGCCATCCCCGATCGTCGCCACCCGCCGCCGGGCGGCCTTGCTCTCGCCGCCGATCAGCACCGGCACGCCATTCGCACGCGGCGGCTTGGGATAGGAATAGACTCCCGAAAAGTTGTCGAACTGGCCGGAATATTCCGAAACCGGCTGAGTCCAGGCTGCACGCATGGCGCCGATTGCCTCGTCCGTGCGCTTTCCGCGAACCGGGAAATCGGCGCCGGTCGCGTCGAACTCTTCCTTGGCCCAGCCGACGCCGACGCCAAGCAGCACACGCCCCTGGGCAAAACTGTCCAGCGTCGCCAGTTCCTTGGCCAGCACCAGCGGATTACGCTGCGGCAGGACGAGGATGTTGGTGCCAACTTCGAGCGTGCTGGTCGCCGCCGCCGCCCAGGCCATGCCGATGACGGGATCGATCAGCGGATTGGCGGCGTCCTGGTTGGAATAGGTGTGATCGTCCCATTTCAACGGCGCCGCATCGCTCTGCTCGGGCGCATCCTGGCCCGATCCGCCAGCATAAGGATAGGTCGATTCCGGGTACTCGGCGAACTGGACCACGTGATCGGGCATCCAGTAATGCGCGAAGCCCGCCTGCTCCGCCGCCATGGCCGAGGTGCGGATGAAGCTGCCACTGGCATAAGGACCGATACCGCCGCAGGTAATGCCGATTTTCATAGTCCACTCTCCCATCACCGGGGCGACGCTATCGGCGCTTGCATTGTGTCGCAAGGGGCGGGCAGGATGGGGTCTGGATGAGGAGATCGCCTGATATGGGCATGCTGGACGGCAAGGTGGCGCTAGTCACCGGCGCGGGGACGGGTATCGGCAAGGGCATTGCCCTGATGTTCGCGCGCGAAGGCGCCAGGGTAGTGATCGCCGCGCGGCGCATGGAAAAGCTGGAAGAGACTTGCGCACTGGCGCCCGGCAGCATTTCGGCGGTACGCATGGATCTCAACGATGCCGATGAGCGCCTGGCCGCTCTGGAGGCCTGCGTCGAGCGGCATGGCCGGATCGACGCGCTGATCAGCAATGCCGGTTCACAACTCTGGAAGAGCTTCGAGGACACCTCCGTCGACGAAATCGAGGACATCTACCATACCAACCTCGCGTCCACCGTGCGCTTCGTGCAGCAGGCCGTGCCCTATCTTGAGAAGAGCAAGGGCAACGTGGTGATCATCTCCTCGACCGCCGGACGCTATGTGCTGAGCCCTTCGCAACTGCTGTCAGTCTATGGCGCATCGAAAGCGGGCCTAAATCACTTCACGCGCGCGGTGGCGCCCGAGCTGGGGCCGAAGGGCATCCGCATCAATGCCGTGGCGCCGGGCCTGACGCGCGGCGAATATGCCGAGGGCAGCCGCGGTTTCGACGATGAGGATTCCAGAGCCTGGATCCGCACGGTTACTCCCCTGGGCCGCATCGGCGAGCCGGAGGACATTGCCCGGGTGGTGACTTTCATGGCCAGCGACTGGGCGAGCTGGGTGACTGGGCAGGTAATCGATGCAAGCGGCGGATGGCAGATCGCCGGCGGATAAGGAGAGCAAGATGGCTGGAGAGGCAAAGAGCGTCGTCGTTACCGGTGCGGCGAGCGGCATGGGCCGGGCGGTGTGCGAGCGGCTGGCGAGGAACGGCTGGCAGGTGCTGGCGGTGGATTACAACGCCGACAACCTGAAGTGGGCGCAAGGCAAGGCCAATATCTCCACCCTCGTCGCCGATGTCTCTTCTGAAGAAGACAACGCCCGCATCGCGGCCGAAGCCGAGCACCTGTTCGGCGGGCTCGATGCGGCGATCTTCAACGCCGGCATCGTCGGCGGCGGCTCGATCGACGAGATGAAGACCGAGAGCTTCCGCCGGGTGTTCGACATCAACCTGGTCGGCCCGGTACTCGGCATCCGCGCCTGCCTGCCGCTGCTGCGGCGGCGCGACAATGCCGCCATCGTCGTCACTAGCTCGACCATGGGTATCGCCGGGGACAGCGAGAACTGGGCCTATGGTGCGGCCAAGCACGGACTCATCGGCCTGGTGCGCAGCCTGTCGCGCGAGCTGGGTTGGGAAGGCATCCGCATCAATGCCTTGTGCCCGGGCCTGACCAAGACTGGCATGACCGGCATGATGGAAGACGCGGCCCCCGCCGAATATGGAAGGCTGGCGGGAACCGTACCCTTGCAACGCTGGGCCGAGCCTGACGAGCAGGCCTCGGTAATGGAATTCCTGATCTCGCCCGCCGCTTCTTACGTCAATGGGCATGCCATGGTGGCCGATGGCGGCGCCGTAGTCGGCACTGGGCTCCTTGGCCCTGCCTCGGGCAGGCAGAAGCAGATGTTCCACGGCGCCGAGGCGGACTGAGCGATGAGCGAAACCAAACCGGCCATGGCACAGGAAAACTTCGCTTCGGCGGGGCCGCCCGAACACTTTGCCCCCGCCGACTTTTCCAGCGACGATAGCGCGCTCGCCTATGCCGAAGCCCAGCTCGATACCCTGGTTGCGGCCATGCGCTATTCGCTGAAAAAACAGATCACCGGCTGGCCCGATGACGACCGCGAGCTCAACACCTACGAAGCGCTGCGCCATCTCCTGCGCAACATGAGCTTCGGCCATGCGGCGCACGTCGAAGCTGACTACGGCAACCCCACGCTCACCAAGATGGGCGGCATGAACCGCATCCAGTTCCAGCTGCAATCGACCGACTGCAACTATCACTCCGCCGTGCTGCACGGGGCCTATCGCTATCGCCTCCGGGGCTATCGCGGCACTTGCGCGGTGTTCCAGATGAGCACCTTCAACAGCCATTCGTGCGACTTTGCCGGCGGCTGGAAGATGGTGGGCAACATGAACAACGTCGACACGCCCAGTCTTGCGCCGGGCAAGGAGATCGACGTGGTGCTGAGCCTCAGCAAGCCGGATGACCTCGGCAATGCCTTGTGGCTCGAACTGCCCGAGGGTCGCTGCGAACTGCACATCCGCCAGTACTATGCCGACTGGTTCGGCGAAGAGCCCGCCGACCTGATGCTGACTTGCGAGAACCAGCAATTCCCCGCGCCGCTGCTGGATCAGCAAGCATCCGAGACCCGGTTCAAGCGCCTCGTCGATCTCTTGCGCGTCCATGCCGATTTCTGCGAGGCGGGCGTGAAATCGCATCTCGCCTCGCCCGATGATCGCATCGCGCGGTTTGTGGTGCCCGGGGCCTTTGCCGGCACCGACTATTTCTCCGGGGCCTTCCGCTGCCGCGAGGACGAGGCCGTGATCATCGAGATCGAGAGGCCCGACTGCGAATACTGGAACGTCGAACTGGCCCAACTGCAATGGGAGCCGGGCGACTGGTGGGCCAGACTGGTGAACTACAACCTCAAGCAGGTGCATTACGAGGCGGACGGCTCAGTGCGCTTTGTCGCCTGCTGGAACGATCCCGGCCTGCCCAACTGGTTCGATGTCTCGGGCCGCGTGCTGCATCTCATCGGTTTCCGCTTTTTCGAGGCGCGCAGACAGCATGCCGAGCCGCGGGTGAAGACTGTGAAGCTGGCCGACCTGCCCGGACACATCAGCCCCGACATGCCGCGCATTTCGCGCGCAGAGCGGCAGGCGCAAATGGAGCAGCGGTTGATCTCGGTCTATCGGCGGCGATTCCATGATTTCTGACATTTCAAGACCTCCCCGGAACGGGGAGGTGGCACGGGCAAAGCCCGTGACGGAGGGGTCAGTGCCTCTCCTTGCTCGCACCGTTTGGGGAAGCAGAGGGACCCCACCACCATTCCGCTGCGCGGAACGGTCCCCCTCCCCGTTCCGGGGAGGTATTTGAACGTGAACGAATTCGAAAAACTGAAGGACACCTTCCAGCTCCAGCCCCTGCTCGACGCTGCCCTAAAGGAATCCGGAACCGGCGCGAAGGAGTTCCGCGACACCGCCTTCATCACCAACCTGAAGCACGTGCTCGAAATCCCCAACAACATCCCGATCTCGCAGACCGGGCTGCAGATCATGCTGATCAATTCGACCCGATTTCTGGTCAATCGGCTGCGCTGGGAAGCCGACGTCGCGAAGCACCCCGAAATCCTCGACGAGGATGTCGACGATCCCATTGTCGTCCTCGGGCTTCCCCGCTCGGGCACGACCAAGCTGCAACGCTTCCTCTCCGCCGATCCCACCGTTCAGGCGACGCCCGCCTGGGCGATGTGGAACCCCGCCCCTTTCCCCGGCGAGCAGCGCGGCGACCCGACGCCGCGCCGACAGTGGGCCGCGGCGATGATGAACGCGGTGACCAACACCGGCGAGAGCTACCAGAAGATGCATGAATTCGCCGCCGACGAGGCCGAGGAATCGAGCTTCATCCCGATCGCCAATTTCGACTCTATCGGCCAGTTCATCACCGCGCCCGACTACAAGTATCTCGAATGGTTCCGCTCGATCGACCGCAGATCCTCGCAAGGCTACCTCAAGCAGATGCTCAAATACCTGCAATGGCAGCAGGGCGGCAAACGCGGCCCCTGGCTGCTGAAAAATCCGTGCAACACCGGGGAGTTCCTGGAAGTACTCGACGTCTTCCCCAGGGCAACCTTCGTCATCTCGAGGCGCGACATCTACAAGACCATGGGCTCGAGCATGCGGATGGGCACCGAAATCCTGCAGAACACCTTCGATCCGCTCGACCCCCGCTTCGTCGGTCAGTACACCGTCGATATCTGGGCCCACGAGACCCGGCGCTACCTGCAGCAGCTAAAGGACAAGGGTTCCAACGTGCGGCTGTTAGAGGCGGACTACAATGTCTGCGTCAGCGACGCGATCAGCGTGGCGCGCGATCTCTATGACCTTGCCGGCCTGCCCTGGACCCGGCAGGGCGAAGCGGCGATGCGGCAATGGGACACGGACAATCCGCGCCACAAGCTGGGCTCTTATGGTTACAGTCTGGAAGACTATGGCTGGAGCGAGGAAAAGATCGCCGAGGCCTTCGGGCCGGTTGCCGAGGAATGGCGGGGGAAGTGAGCTAAGCCGCGTCCAGCTCGGCAAACACCGTGTCGGCAATCGCGACCGCGGTGTTTGCGCATGGCAGCCCGGCATAGAAGGCCAGGTGGGTGATCATCTCGACCAGTTCCTCGCGGGTCACGCCATTATTGAGCGCCACCTTCATGTGATAGGGCAGCTCGTTGGTGCGATAGGCGGTGATCAGGCAGGACACGGTAATCAGGCTGCGATCGCGCGGTGAAAGTTCGCTCCGCCGCCAGATGTCGCCGAACACGACCTTGTCGGTCACTTCAGCCAGCTTGGGGGCAATGTGACCGAAAGCCTGCCGCGCGCCGGTGGGTTCGTCGTCGGACATGATCACTTTCCTTCCCATCAACCCCGTCTGCCCTGAGCCTGTCGAAGGGCCGTTCTTTTCTTGCTGCGCCGCGCCAATACAAAAGACAGTCCTTCGACAGGCTCAGGACAGACGGTAGAGGGCTACAACTTCTACCGCCCCTTGAATTCCGGCTGCCGCTTGGCGGCGAAGGCCGTAACGCCCTCGACGAAATCCTCGGTGCGAGTGGCTTCCTTCTGGTGGAGCCGCTCATGAATCAGCGCCTCTTCCAGGCTCATGTCAGCGGCGGACCAGGCGACATGTTTGATGATGCCTAGCGAGCGCGGCCCCTGGGCGAGCATTCTGGCCAGTTCCATGCCTTTCGATTCGACTTCCTCGTCCGGCACAACGTAGTTCACCAGCCCCCATTCCAAGGCCTTGGCCGCCGGCAGCCGCTCGCCCAGCAGCATCAGTTCCATAGCGCGGACCCGGCCGACCGCCTGAGTCAGGAGCCACGACGAGCCGCCATCGGGCGACAGGCCGACATGGCGGAAGGCCTGCAGGAAAAATCCGCTCTCGCCGCAGACGATAAGATCGCCCGCCATGGCCAGCCCCGCGCCGACCCCCGCCGCCGCCCCACGCACGGCCGTGACCACCGGCTGCTGCATTTCCTTCATCTGCACGACCAGCGGATTGAAATAGCGATCGAGCAGGAAACCGACATCGCGCAGCGGATCGTCGATCAGGCCTTCGGCATCGGCAAGGTTGGCGCCCGAATTGAATCCCTTGCCCTCGCCGGTGAACAGCACAGCGCGCGACTCCGCCGCCGCGCGATTGAAGGCATCAATCAGTTCCTCGCCCATTTGAACAGACGCGGCATTGCGCGTGGCGGGATCGTTCATCGAAATGCGCGCGACGCCGTCATGGAGCGAATAGAGGACTTTTTCGTAGGTCATTTCTTCTTCCTTCCCCCCTCCCGCTTGCGGGAGGGGCAGGGGGTGGGTGACTCGAATCAGGACTGGTCCACCCCTGCCCCCTCCCGCAAGCGGGAGGGGAACTTTAAGAACTAAGCCAGCATGCCGCCCAGCCGTGCCTTGATGATCTCTTCCGCATCGCCGATAATCCGGTCGATCAGCTCCTTGCAGGTCGGAATATCGTGGATCAGGCCCTGGATCATGCCGGCCCAGAAAATGCCGCCCTCCGTGTCGCCCGACTTTAGCATTTCCGCCCCCTTGTAGCCGCGCACCAGCTCGGCGACGTCCTCGAACTTGGCATCGGGCTTCTTCAGGATTTCCGCCACTGTGTCCGAAATGCCATTCTTGCCGACCCGCGCGGTGTTGTGCAGCGAGCGGAAGATCAGGTTAGTGCCGCGCTCGTCGTTTTCGACGTACTTCTGCTTGATGTTGGGATGGATCGGCGCTTCTTGCGTCGCGCAAAAGCGGGTGCCCATGTTGATCCCCTCCGCCCCCAGCGCCAGCGCCGCGACCAGCCCGCGCCCGTCGCCGATGCCGCCCGAAGCCAGCATCGGGATCTTCACCTTGTCGGCCGCTGCCGGGATCAGGATCAGGCCGGGGATGTCGTCCTCGCCCGGATGGCCGGCGCATTCGAAGCCGTCGATCGAGATGATGTCGCAGCCATTGCGCTCGGCCGAGAGCGCATGGCGCACGGCGGTGCACTTGTGCAAGATCCTGATGCCGTGCGGCTTCATCATCTCCCACAGCTCGCGCACTTCGGCGGTGCCCGCGGTTTCACAGATCTTGACGCCACTATCGATCACCACCTGGGCGAAAGCCTTGTAATCGGGCGGAGTGACGGCAGGCAGCACGGTAACATTCACCGCAAAGGGCTTGTCGGTCATTGAGCGGCAGCGCTCGATTTCCTCGGCCAGCGCCTTGGGGCTGGGCTGCGTCAGCGCGGTGATCGTGCCCAGGCCGCCAGCGTTCGACACCGCACTGGCAAGCTCTGCATAGCCAACGTTCTGCATGCCGCCCTGCACGATCGGATGCTCGATGCCGAGCATTTCGGTAACGCGGGTCTTGATGGCCATATGTGCTCCTAGGCGGGAATCTGGTTGAACGGGACGCCCTTGTCCGGGCGGTGGTCCTGGGGCAAGCCCAGAATCCTTTCGGCGATGGTGTTGAGCAGCATCTCGTCGGCCCCGCCCGCGAGGCGACCGGTCGGCGCGGAGAGCCATGAGTCGATCCAGCTTTCCTTGACCCAGGCCTGCTGGTCCCAGGCAAGGCCCAGCGCGCCCTGCAAGTCGATCGCCATTTCCGACAGTTTCTGGCGGCTGCGCACCGATACCAACTTGCCCAGCGAACCCTCAGGACCCGGCTCCATGCCCTGTTCCATCATCTTCATCGCGCGTCTGGTGATCGCGCCAAGGCCCGAACGCAGGGCATGATTGCGGGCAATCGCCTGGCGGATGCGGGCATCGGCAAGCGCGGGCTTGCCGCCGATCTCGCACTCGCGCGCCAGCTCGATAAAAGTCTGGATCGAAGGGCCGAAGCCATCGGGATCGCTCGCCGAATAGCGCTCGATCATCAGAGTCGCCATGGCGACGCCGAACCCGCCGCCGACTGGCCCGATCCGCTGCGAATCGTCCAGCCGGACATCGTCGAAGAAAATCTCGTTCACATGGTGCCCGCCATCGGCGAGCTTGATCGGCCGGACAGTGACGCCCGGCGCTTTCATGTCGACCCAGAAATAGGTGAGGCCCTTGTGCTTGGCGACTGTGGGGTCGCTGCGCGCGACGATGACGCCATAGTCGGAATGCTGCGCCCAGGTGGTCCACAGCTTCTGCCCGTTCAATCTCCACCCGTTGCCATCCTGCTCGGCCTTGGTGCGCAGACCCGCCAGGTCCGAACCGCCCGAGGGCTCGGAAAACAGCTGGCACCAGATCTCTTCGCCCCGCAGCGCCTTGAGCACGCGCTCCTTCACCCAGGCGGTGTCCTCGCAGTACTTCATGATAATCGGCACCGGCATGCCCAGCGATACGCCGTAATAGCCCGTAGGCATGGCGTGCGGCATTTCCTCTTCCTCGAAGATCACCTTGTGCAGCGGGGTCAACCCCTGTCCGCCGAAGGCCGGATCCCAGTTGATCCCGCCGAAGCCCGCTTCATGGCGTTCGGTGAGATATTGGCGTGACAGGGCCAGGTCCTGCTCCTCGGAAAGGTGCTTGCGGGCGGGATAGCCATAGGTCGGCGCCTTCGACTGCAGCCACGTCCGCGCCTTTTCGCGCCATTCTTCAAGGCCGATCATGGCTCCACTCCCGTCAGCTCGCGCGCCAGCAAGTCTTCCCAGGCGAACATGTTGCCGCATTCGATGGCCAGACTGCGCGAACGGCGCATGTGCAGGTGCAGGCCGTGCTCCCAGGTGACGCCGATGCCACCGTGGATCTGCACGCAATCGCGCGCTGCAGTGTCATAGGCCTCGGTCGCCGAAAGCCGGGCCGAGGCGGCGGCTTTGAGAAAGCCCGGTTTCCCCACCAGCGAGGCGGCGAGAATGCAGTTGGCGCGAGCCAGTTCCACCAGCGTGTACAGTTCGGCAATCCGGTGCTTGACCGACTGAAAGGCGCCGATCGGCTGACCGAATGCCTTGCGATCCAAGGCATAGTCGCGCGCCATGACCATCAGCGCCTCGGCCCCGCCCAATTGCTCGTGCGCCATGGCGACAGCCTGACGCGCAAGCACTTCGCGGGCGATCGCGAGTGCCTCGGCGCCCTGTGCGATCGGCGTGGCCGGCGTTTCGGCGAAAGCCAGGTCCGCAAGGCAGCGGCTGTTGTCGAAACCGTCGATCGGCGTCCGTGTCACTCCCTCCAGTTCCGCCACAGCCAGCACAGGCCCGCTTTCGCCCTCGGCCAGAACCAGAGCGACATGGGCCACGAGCCCGGCCGTCACGCCCGGCTTGGCCCCGCTCAGCATCCCTGCGGAATAGAGAACCGCACTGGCTCCGTGCGGCAAGGGGTCGTTGCCTTCGGAAAAGGCCAAAGCGCCGATTGCCTCGCCCGAAGCCAGCCGGGGCAACCAAAGCGCCTGCACTGCCGGTTCGCCAGCCAGCAGCAAGGCTTCGGACAGTCCATAATTGGTCAGCAGGAAGGGTGCGCCCGCCGTCGCAGTGCCGCAGGCCTGGGCGACAATACCCAGTTCGACCGGGCCGAGGCCCAAGCCGCCGTTCTCTTCCGGGATCGCCATGGCGGTCCAGCCCTGTTCGATGCAGGTCTGCCAGAAGCTCTCATCGAAACGCCCGCTCTGTTCGAGCAGCGCCAGCAGCCGAGACTTGTCGCACCGCGCAGCGAGCACCCGCGCCGCGTTTTCGGCAATCGCCTGCTGTGCCTCGTCGTATAGGATCGACATGCCCGCCTTTCGCGAATCCGCAGATTTAATCGAGCGATTAAACTGCTATGCGATGGTGCGCAAGGGCATCTCCCCTCCCGCTAGCGGGAGGGGAACTACCGCGCGGTCAGCGGGTCGTTGAGCGCCAGGCCCGGTCTCGGCCAGTCGACCGCGACCAACCGGCCATAACCCGACAGCGTAATGAACGCTGTGCGCATGTCCAGACCGCCAAAGGCGATATTGGTGCAATAGGGTTCGTCCGCCTCGTACCATTCGACCAGGCCGCCTTCGGGCGCAAACACGCTGATACCGCCATGGACCAGGCTGGCGACGCAGATATTGCCGCCGGCCTCCACCGCCAGCGAATCGAAGCGCTGGTAGCCCTGCGGCCCGCCCAGCATCTTGCCGCCATGGGGCGAGGGCCAAGCCTCCTTGGCGACTTCGCCCGGCCCCATGATCGGCCAGGCCCACAGCCGCCCGGTTTCGGTTTCGGTGGCATAGAGCGTCTTGCCATCGGGCGACAGGCCGACCCCGTTTCCAGTGATCATGGGAAAGACGACTTCCTTGATCAGGCTGCCATCGGTGCGCGCATAATATATCGCGCCGCGGTCCATGATGCGGTCATAGCTCTTGCCGTGATCGGTAAACCACATGCCACCCTGGGCATCGAAAACGATGTCGTTGGGTCCGAACAGGGGCACATCGCCGCAACGGTCGTAGACCCACTCGACCGCGCCCGTTTCGAGGTCCACTCGCTGGATGCCACCGCGCTCATAGGTGTCGGCGCGACCATGCGGGCGGGCGAAGCCATCTTCGTGATGTACCCAGTTAAACCCGCCGTTCTGGCAGACGTAGCACTTGCCATCCGGACCAATCGCCGCCCCGTTTGGCCCGCCGCCGAGGTGGGCCACCACCTGCTTGGCCCCGTCAGGCAGGACCCGGGTCAGCGTCGCGCCTTCTATCTCCACAACCAGCACCGAGCCATCGGCCATGGCAATGGGGCCTTCAGGAAACTTGAGGCCCCTTGTGACTTCGCGGAAATTGAGCTTCACGGCATTCTCTCCTCGTTTCCCCCTCCTCTCCAGAGGAGGGGCAGCGAGACTTGGCGTCGCAGACGCCTAGTCGCAGCGGGGTGATGCTTGGCACCACACGCGACGCTCGAGCGCCGCGCCACCACCCCAACCCCTCCTCTGAAGAGGAGGGGAGTAAAGTCACGGCATCTTCCCCTTGTCGATCATCTCGATCACCGCCGGGAAATAGCGCCCGCCATAGCCCTGCTCAACCGCCTCCCTGTAGTATTTCTCGGCGAGCAATGAGACCTGCGGATCAACGCCCATACTTTTCGCCAGTTCGATCGAATAGCCGATATCCTTCAAGACATATTCGGGCGGGAAGCTCTTCTCGGGAAAAACCCGCGGGGCCATCGACTTAACGCCGTGGTTCCTCAGGATGAAGCTGTCGCCCGAACCCTTCGACACTGCCTCCAGCAGCACTTCGGGCTTCACCCCGGCGCGCTCGGCCGAAACCATCTGCTCGGCGAGGATCAGCACGTGGACGAAATTCAACGTGTTGTTGACCAGCTTGACTACCTGCCCGCAACCGACTTCGCCGCACAGCGTCACGTCGCTACCCATGTAACCCAGCAGCGGTTCGACCCGGGCGAACAGTTCCGACGATGCGCCGACCATGATCGAGAGAGTGCCCTGCTGTGCCGCCTCGCGAGTGCGCGCGACGGGCGCATCGGCGAACAGCATGCCCTTGTCCGCCAGCTTTGCGGCGATCTCGCGTGCTTCCGCGACCGAAGTAGTCGAAAGATCGACGACGACGGTTCCCGGTTTGGCGTGGGTGCCAATCTCCTCACAGACCGCCGCGACTTGTTTGCCGCCCGGGAGCGAGAGGAAAATGATCTCGGCGGCCTTGGCGACATCGGCCACCGTAGAAGCGGCAAGGGCACCGCCCGCTACCTGTTCCGCCATTGCGGCAGGAACCATATCGAAGACATGCACCGGCGCGCCGTGCTTCTTGACGACATTGGCGCACATGCCGCTGCCCATCACGCCGAGGCCGATGAAACCGAGGGTTGGGATCGTCATGTCGTCTCCTCTCAATTCCTCCCCGGAACGGGGCGGTGGCGCCCCGGCCTTGGGCCGGGGTGACGGAGGGGGTTCGTCGCTGGGCGCATTCTCGCGAAGTTGCGCCCAGCCGTCAGCCCCCTCCACCATCCTGCGCCGAATGGCGCAGTTTATCCTGAGCGGCCGGCCTGCCGGCCAGCCGAAGGGGATGGTCCCCCTCCCCGTTCCGGGGAGGTTTAATGAATCACTTCCGCCTCTTCCAGCGCAGTCCGCTCCGCCCGGCTCATGCCCAACAACTCGCCATAGACATAGTCCTCGTGCTCGCCGAGCTTGGGCGTGCCGCGATGGATGCCGATTTCCGGACCCTTGGACAGCCGCATTGGCACGCCGACAGCAGCGCGCCGGGTGCCATCGGGCTCCGCTACATCGACGATCGCACCGCGCGAGTGCAAATGCGGGTCCGACGCGATCTCAGGCGTGGTCCAGCTGGCGTGGGCGGCAATGCCCGCGGCCTGCAGTTCCTCTGCCGCTTCATTGGCATCGCGCGTGCGCGACCAGGCCGAAATGGCATCGTCGG
Source organism: Novosphingobium sp. (assembly GCA_050248535.1). Classification (GTDB taxonomy): domain Bacteria; phylum Pseudomonadota; class Alphaproteobacteria; order Sphingomonadales; family Sphingomonadaceae; genus Novosphingobium. The sequence continues at coordinate 20,015 of JBFWSE010000027.1, read as the reverse complement.
TGAGTTCGCCGCCGATCAGCGTTGAGAGGGCTGTGCGCTCGGCTTCACTTGCTACGGCAATCGACAGCCAGCTGTCCTCGCCGTTTGCAGGATAGACTCCATGCGGCGCCATTCGCGGGTGCGCATTGCCCATGCGGGACAGTTCGCCTCCAGCTGCCGCCATCAGCAGCGCTTCGCCAATCAGCGAACTTGCGACTTCGCGCGCCGCCACATCGACCCAGGCGCCTTCCCCGCTCGCCCGGCGCCGATGCAGTGCCGCCATGGTCGCCACCGCGGCGTTCATGCCCACGGTATGGTCCATCACGTGGCGCATCTCGACCGGCGGCCCATCGGCAAATCCGGTGAGATCGGAAAGCCCGCCCCAAGCGCCGAACAGCGGCGCATAGCCGGCGAAGTGCGAATCCGGCCCCGCCTGCCCGGAGGACGAGACCGAGAGCATGACGATGTCGCGCCTGGCCTCCTTCAAAGCCTCATAACCCAGCCCCAGCCGCGCCATGACGCCGGCGCGGAAACTTTCGGCGGCGACGTCGGAAATAGCCACCAGCCGCTTGGCGAGGGCAATGCCCTCTGGCTTCTTGAGGTTGATGCGGATGGACAGCTTTGTCGAGGCGACCTGATCGAACGTCGCCGGGCCCATGCGGCCATAGACCGGGTGCGGTTTCCTGAAGGCATCGGGCCGCATCGCGCTTTCCACTTTCACCACTTCCGCGCCGAGCTGGCTCAGCATGTGCGTGCAAAAGGGTCCGGCATTGTGGACAGTGAAATCGGCAATGCGGATGCCGGCAAGCGGTTTCGCCATGATCAGACCTCCGCCGCCGCGACAATGTGGCGATAGTTGTCGAGCGTGGGCGGGCCGGCGCGCAATTCGAGTGGTGCGCCGTCGAAGTGGAAGGGAGAGACCAGCATGTCGAGCAGCCCCGCTCCGTCGATATCCACTGGCTGGAACAGCCCGCGGAATTTCTCGTGCGGGTCGTGCACCACTTCGGAGGGGGTATAATACTTGGCCAAAGGCACAGACAGCTTCTGCCCCTCGCGCACAATGTCCTCGACCTTGCGCGTCGCCGCCCATTCGCGAATGTGGCGGTTGATCATGGGGCCCTGACGGCTGCGTTCGAGCGAATCGTCAAGCGCGGGATCGAGCGCCCATGCGGGTTCGCCCAGCAACTTGACCAGCCCGTCCCACTGGCGCTGTTCGAGCGTGAGCAATTCGACATAACCGTCCGTACAGGGGATCACGCCGCCATAGCGGAAGGAGCGCTCCACCCGGTGCTCGACGGAGCCGTCGCCCAGCCGCTGAATGGCGAAAGCGCCGACGGCAAGCCCGGCATCCTGGCTGGAAATGTCGACATATTGCCCGCCGGTCTCGGGCCGCGCCCACAGCGCCGACAGCGCGCCCAGCGCGGCGGCAATGCCGCCCTGCATTTCGGTGAAATGACCGAAGGGCTTGACCGGGGGCCGATCGGGGAAGAGCTCGCAAGTCAGGCCATTGGGCAGCAGGTAGCCTTCGCCCGAGGCATGCAGGACATTGATTTCTTCGCCCTTCCAATGGGCCTTGGGGCCATAGGCGCCGAAGGGCAGCACCGAGACGTGGATCAGGTCCGGGTGGCTGGCTGCAATCGTTGCTTCATCGAGCCCCAGCGCCGCGCGCCCGTCGAGGGGCGTGTCGTCGATCAATATGTCCGTCGCGCTCAACATCACGCCCAGGCTTTTGCGGCCCTGCTCGCTGGCAAGGTCGCAGACCCGGCTCATCGCGCCGGCGGCGAGATAGGCGAACAGGGCGCTCGTTTCGGTTCCGGGCAGCAACGGCGGTTCGCGCCGAAGCGGCGTGCCGCCCTCGGGCTCGATCAGCAGCACATGCGCGCCCAGCGTCGCCAGCAAGCGCGCCGCATAGGCAGCCGCGACGCCGCGCGCGGTGGTGACGACGCGGAGTTCGGCGAGGGGGAGGTTTGGCATGGGCAAAACAGTCTTTCCTGTCCCCGCCTACCCTGAGCTTTTCGAAAGGTTGTCTTTTCTCCTGGCGGTTACACGCGAGGCACGAAGAAAAGGACAGTGCTTCGACAAGCTCAGCACAGACGGTTTTGTCTGGACTATGCTACTGCCGGATCACCGCACCACCGGCAGTTCGAGGTCGCAATCGCGGCCGTCGAAGAACACGCGGTGTTGCGGGTTGAGCGAAGGCAGCAGCACTGTGGCCAGGCCCGGCGTGGTCAGTTCGCCGCGCTGGTTCTCGCCGCGGATCTCGATGTCGACCAGGGCGTAGCCGTCCTTGACGTACTTCTTGACGACCTTGCCGCGGGCCCAGGTGCAGTCGCCCATGATGTTGAAGCCGCGCATCTGGGTGCGCACGCGCTTGAGGAAAGCGGCATCGCCCATCCAGTTGGTGACCAGGCTGGCCATCCAGCTCGAACGCTGCGGGCCGTAGTCATAGACGCCCGGCACGCCGACTTCCTTGGCAGTCGATTCGCGGTGGTGGCCGATGCCAGTGTATTCAATGCCGCCGCCCGCTTCCGGGTTGCGGAAGAAGTGACCGGGGTGCTTGACCGCGTTCTTGAAAATCACGCCATGGGTATGGCCGCGGCCCGAGCCGACGAGGAAGCCCATGGTGTCCATCAGCGAAAGCGGACCGCGCACGATTTCGGGCAGCTCCTCGCCTTCCTGGACTTCGTCCCAATAGCGCACGTTGGCGCCGCGCATGTTTTTTTCCTCGTTGAGGATGGCGTTGTCGATCTTGGCGAAGTCTTCGGCCGAGTATTCGTGAGTCTTGATCTCGGAATACTTGCCGGCATCGCGCGCCGCCTTGCGCTCATGCCGGGTGCAGGTGCCCAGTGCGCGGGCGACGAGGTCGCCGTTCTGGTTGGCATAGCTCGCCTCGACATACTGGATCACCAGCGTGCCGGAGAACTTCGATTCCTTGACGTCGATGCCGACCACGCGCTCGATCGCGGTGATACGGTCACCGGGGCGGATGTGGCGGAACAGTTCCCAGTCGTTGCCGGCATAGAAACCATGCACGCCCGGCAGGCCCCAGCGGGTGCGGCCGACCCAGCCGAATGCCATCGGGAAGTTGGGGTGCGCGACGATCGAGCCATGGCGCGACAGGCGGCCGTGTTCGAGATCGCGGTAGAGCGGATTGAGGTCGCCGATGCCGTTGCACCAGTTGCGCATGGTGTCTTCGGTGGCGTCCTGCAGATAGGGGCCTTCGGGGCGCAGCTGCATGCCGATCATGTTCTCGGCGGCCTTGATCGCCTCGGGGGTGATCTTGCCTTCGGCGGCGGCGTGGCCGATGTCCTTGTCGTCGGTCTGGGTAGCCATGTTTCGGTGCTCCTTAAGCAGCGCGGGAATCGCTTATCGTTGTCGTTGCGCCGCCCGATGATGGATAATGCATTATTTTGCAAGCGGCGATTTCACGCCGACCAGTCGAAATCCGTGCTGTCGACGATCCTTGCGTAGCGGCCCAGACAGGCGACGGCATGCTCGTGCTCGTCCGGCGTGACGCCGGCGCAGCAGTCCTCGAGGATCACCACTTCGTAATCCCGGTCATGCGCCTCGCGCGCGCCGGAATGGACTACGCCGTTGGTCGAGACGCCGCACATGACAATGCGTTCGATGCCATTGGCGCGCAGGATTGCCTCTAGCGACGTCGCGTAGAATGGGCTGACGCGGTGCTTGACCACATCGAAGTCGCCTTCCTGCGGCGCCACTGCCGGGTGGACTTCGGTGCCCTTGGTGCCGAGCTGGAAGATGCCATTGGCCCGGGCCCCGGAAAAGATCGGCGAGGCAGGCGGGCATTCGCGATAGTCAGGCGAAAAGCCGACGCGGACATAGCCGACTCTTGCCCCCGCCTTGCGCGCCGTGGCGATGGCCGTGGCCGTATTGGCCAAGACGTTGCGCTCCTTCACTTGCACGCCATAGGTCGCCTTGTTGAAACCGTCCTCGGCGACGATGTCGTTCATCATGTCCATGACGAGAAAGAGTGTTTTTTTCATGTGTTTTCCTTCTTCTCCCCTCCCGCTTGCGGGAGGGGAATGAATGGCGATGACGCTAACGCGCATCGGCGTTCAGCGAATCCTTCAACTCCAGCCACCCCGCCTCGATGTGCTGGCGTGTCGCCAGCATGGCGGAGGAACTGTCTCCGGCGATCAGCGCCGCCAGCATCCGGTCATGCTCCTCGGCGGCGCGGCTGACCCGGCCTTTCAGGCGGTTGATCAGGTCAAAGGGGTAGCGCGCCCAGAGGATCTGGACGAAATGCAGCGTCTGCGGCATCGCTGCGATCTCGAAGATGCGGTGGTGGAAGCGGTAATTGGCGGCGCGGGCGCGTTCATTGTCGCCCGCATCGAAAGCCTCGGCAAATTCGTCCGCGATTACTTTCAATTCGGCGGCATCGGCGGCCGTCGCCTTGGCCACCGCCGCTTCGGTGAGCCGGCTTTCGAGCACGATCCTGAGATCGAGAACTTCGCGCGAGGCCTCGATATCGAAAGGGGCGACCACGGCGCCCTTGTAGCTGTCGCCAGTGACATAACCTTCCGCCTCCAGCAACTTCAGCGCCTCGCGCACCGGAGTGATCGAGGTATTGAGCTGCCCGGCGATTTCCTGCTGCTTCAACCGCGCGCCGCGCGGGATGCGCCCCGCGATAATGCCTTCGCGCAGGAAGTCGGCGACTTGTTCTTCCTTGGTCTTGAACTGCATGCTGGCGGCTCCGGATAGTGCATTATGCATAATTGTCTCAAGCCACAAGAGGAAGTCCGCGAATTCTTTTTATACACCTATGTCGAAAAAGATCGGGCGTTTGCGGTAAATCAAGGCAGTCCTGCCCGCCGCGATGTTTCTCGCCTCGAAACCTGGATTGCGAGGAGGAATTGCTGTGCGCCGAGAACCCCATCCCTTCACCGGGGCCGTGTACGAAGAAGTGGGCGAAGGAATCGTCAAGGTCGATGATGCCACGCACGGCCAGTCCGGCACGTTCAAGTGGACCGGCGAACACCTGGAAGGCGATCTCACTTACGCCGATCCGCATATGCTCTATCTGGTCGGCGGGCCGAGCCTGCCGCCCGAGAAAGACATCTGGTGGACGGTCATGCCGCCGACCGAGGACAGCCCTCCCCCGGATTTTCGGGGCAACTTCGGCCGCGGCGCCGACGAGGAAGCGATGCAGCGCCCCAAGATCATTGGCAAATATGTCGGCGATCCGGGCCAGCAGACGCCGGAAGGCCCACGCTCGGCCTCGTTCCTGCCGCTCGACTTCCTGCTCGACAACGACCGCAAGCCCGAACTCGTGCCCGAAGCCTTCCGCCGCAGCTCGCCGATGCCGGGCGGACCCTCCAAGGTGCCCAGTGCGCGCTTTTATGAGAAAAAATACCACGACCTCGAAGTCGAACACATCTGGAAGAAGTGCTGGCAGATGGCCTGCCGCGAGGACGACATCCCCGAAGTAGGCGATTACTATGTCTACAAGGTCGCCAGCCTCAACTACCTCGTCGTGCGCACCGGCCCGGAAGAATTCCGCGCCTACGCCAATGTCTGCCTCCACCGCGGTCGCATCCTGCGCGAGCGCAGCGGCAAGGCTGCGACCGTGTTCCGCTGTCCCTATCACGCGTGGTCGTGGGGCATCGACGGCCAGATGATCGACATGCCCTCCGAGTGGGACTTCGCCGGGGTGAAGCCCGACGTCTGCAAACTGCCCGAAGCCAAAGTCGCCCGCTGGGGTGGCTTCGTCATGATCAATCCCGATCCCGAGGCGATCAGTTTCGAGGAATATGCCGGGCCGGAAATGCTCGAGCACTATGCCAAGATCAAGCTGCAGAACCGCTACAAGCAGGCCGACGTGGTCAAGGTGCTGCGCTGCAACTGGAAGCTGGCCATGGAGGCTTTCCTCGAAGCATATCACGTCATTGCCACCCACCCGCAGCTTTTGCTCGCCGGGGGCGATCTCGGCGACACCCGCGTCGACACATTCGGCCGTTGGGGGAGGCTCGGCCATGCCGGGATCAGTTCGAACAGCCCGCATCGCGGCATGTATGTGTCGAAGGAACAGGCGCTCGAGGCCTATCGCGGCGCGGCGGACTTCAACCGCGAATTCCTGCGCACCTATCTGGGCGACGAAGTCGAACAGTTCTCCGACGCGGAACTGGTCGAGCAGACTTTCAGCAACCTGTTCCCCAATTTCAGCCCCTGGGGCGGCTGGGGCCGGATCGTCTATCGCTTCCGTCCGAACGGCGACAATCCCGACGAGTGCCTGATGCAGGCCATGCTGCTGGCGCCCTGGCCCGAAGGCAAGGAGAAGCCCGAGCCAGTCGAGACGCGCTACCTTGGCGCCGACGATCCCTGGACCGACGCGCCCGAGCTGGGCACGCTGGCGCATGTCTTCATGCAGGATACTGGCAACGTTCCATGGGTGCACGAAGGCCTGAAGGCCAAGCGGCAGCCCTATGTCTGGTACTCAGGCTATCAGGAAGCCGTGATCCGCAACTTCCACAAGAACTACGATAAGGCGCTGGGTCTCTGCGAAGGGGAATAGCTTTCAAGCGCAGCGGCAAACTGCCACAATTCTGCAACGGCACGGCGGGATGATTCCCCCCGCTGCGTTGTTGGAGGATCGCCGGAAATGGAAGTCGAACTCGCTGCCCGTCTCGTGCCCTTGGAGGGTGGAGTAAATTTCCGCGACCTCGGCGGCTATTCGACCGCTGACGGCCGCACGGTGAAGTGGCGGCATCTTTACCGCTCGGGGATGATGACCCGGCTGACCGAAAACGACGCTGCGGCGCTGGAAGAACGCGGTATCCGCATGGTCGTCGATTTCCGCACTGCCACCGAACAACAGGAAGAGCCCAACCATTGGGCGCTAGCTTCCGAGGCGCGCTACTGGGCGCGCGAGCATGAGGAGACCTTCGGCCAGCTCAAGCAGATGGCGGCTACAGGCATTGGCTCGGTCGAGGAAGCGCAGGCCATCATGCTGGCCGGCTATCGCCACTTGCCCTTCCAGCAGGCACAAGCCTACGCCGAAATCTTCCGCGCGCTGGCAGGCGGAGAAGTGCCACTGGTGTTCCATTGCACCGCGGGCAAGGATCGCACCGGCGGCGCGGCGGCACTGGTGCTCTCGCTGCTCGGCGTGCCGCGCGAGACCATTGCCATGGACTTCAACATGACCGAACGCGCCGTCGATCTGCGCAAGGCACTCGGATCGGCCCCGCGCAAGGGATACGAGGGCTTCGCCAGCATCGCGCCCGAAGTCGGGCAAGTGATCAGCGGCGCACACCCCGAATGGATTCTCGCCCTGCTCGATGCAGTGGAGGAGCAATGCGGCTCGGTAGAGGGCTATGCGCGCGACATGGGCCTGAGCGCCGGCGATCTGGCGGAGATGCGCGCCCATCTGCTGGATTGAGCGGAGCATACGTGCTCTTCCAAGATCGGCCGGATCGGGCATAATGCCTCGTCAAACGCGGCCCGGTACGGAGGGAACGGCAATGCAGCGCGCAAGTGAACTCGATCTGCCCTGGCTGGCCATGGACGAGGATGCCTTCTCGGTCGATCCCTTCCCGCACTTCGCCAAGGCCCGGGCGCAGCATCCCTGGCTGGCGCGCTGGCCGCTGGGCTATGTCGTCACCGACTACCAGGCAATGCGCGACCTCTTCGCCGACGAGAGCAAGCTCGGCATGCTCTACGACGGCATCGTCGAGATCATGGAGGCGCAGGGCACGCCCTGGGGCGATTTCCAGCAGCGGCACATGTTGAGCATGACTGGCGCAACGCACAAGCGCGTGCGCGACATACTTGCCCCTTCGTTCACCCCGCGCCAGGCCAATGCGCACCGATCGCTGATGCAGCAGACCATCCGCGAACTGCTCGACGAATGGGCGCCCAAAGGCGCCTTCGATTTCGAGGAGTTCGCTTCCTATTTCCCGATCACGGTGATGTGCCGGCTGATCGGCGCCGACCCCGCAGTGATCCCCAGTCTTCGGTCGGCGATGGAGGCGATCGGGCTTTCAACCAGTATGGACAAGCGCTGGCTCCCCGCCATGCAGGAAGGGGTGATTACCATGGAGCGCTTCACCGACCAGCTCATCGCCGAGCGCCGGGCGGGCAAGCGCCCGTCGGGCGACCCCGACCTGCTCGATCTGCTGCTCGCGGCGCAAGACGGTGGCGACCTGAGCGATCGCGAGCTGGGCGACGTGCTGATCTTCCTGTTCGTCGCGGGCTATGACACCTCGAAGAACATGCTGACGCTGATCATGCGCCAGTTGCTGAACAATCCCGATATCTATCGCCGATGCGGCGACGATCATTCCTATGCCCGCAATGTCGTCGAGGAAGGCTTCCGCATCCACAGCACGACGTCATCGCAGCGGCTGCTGCTCGAAGATGTGACCTATCGCGACGTGGTGCTGGAAAAAGGCGCGATTGTCTGGTTTCCCCTGAGCGTTTCGCTCCACGACCCGCGCTATGCCGAACAAGCCGATACATTCGACCCCGAACGCAAGCGAGGCCACAGCCACATCGGCTTCGGACTCGGTGCACATATCTGCATGGGCCAGTACATCGCCCGCGCTCAGATTCACGAAGGGCTGCACCTGATCGCCCGGCGGCTGCGCAACCCGCACAGCACCGGCCCGCTCGGCTATCGCCCCTTTCCGGGCACCTGGGGCCTGCGCGGCTTACCGGTCGAATTTGATCTTGAGGCCGTTCCGGCGTAACCGCCGCCGGATTCGGCAAAAAAGTCGGCAGGATAAGGAGAATTCGCGCGTGTCAGGCGCCGGCCCGGAACGAACGGCGGAGATCGCCTCTCGCGTGGAGCGCTTCGTGCGCGACGTGGTCGTGCCCTATGAGCAGGATCCGCGCCGCGATCACCACGGCGCACCGACCGACGAACTGGTCGCCGAACTGAAGGAGCTGGCGCGTCAGGCGGGCGTGCTCACCCCGCACATCCTGCCTGATGGCTCGCACCTCACCCAGCGCGAAACCGCTGTGGTACTGGTCAAGAGCGGGCTTTCGCCGCTGGGTCCGCTTGCCTGCAACACCAATGCGCCCGACGAAGGCAACATGTACCTGTTGGGCAAGGTCGGCAGTCCTGAACTCAAGGAGCAGTTTTTGCAGCCCCTTGTCGAAGGCCGCAAGCGCTCGGCCTTCTTCATGACCGAGCCGTGGGACTGGGGCGGCGCGGGATCGGACCCGTCGATGATGAAGACTGAGTGCCGACCCGACGGCAACCTCTGGGTGATCAACGGCCGCAAGACCTTCATTACCGGCTGCGAAGGCGCAGGTGTGGGCATTGTCATGGCCAAGGCTGAGGGCTTCGAGAAGGGCGGTGCCTGCATGTTCCTGATCGACCTGCCCGACCCGGCGATTCGCGTGGAACACATTCCCAACACCATCGACAATTCGATGCCCGGCGGCCACGCGACCCTCACTATCGACAATCTGCGGGTCCCCGCCAGCCAGATTCTGGGCGAGGCCGGCGAAGGTTTCAAATATGCCCAGGTGCGGCTCAGCCCCGCGCGCCTGTCGCACTGCATGCGCTGGCTGGGTTGCTGTATCCGTGCGCAAGAGATCGCCACCGACTATGCCTGCCGCCGCGAGGCCTTCGGCAAGCTCTTGATCGACCACGAAGGCGTCGGCTTCATGCTGGCGGAGAACCTGATCGACCTCAAACAGTGCGAGCTGATCATCGACTGGTGCGCCGGCGTGCTGGATACCGGCTCACTCGGCACGGTGGAAAGCTCGATGGCCAAGGTCGCCGTGTCCGAAGCCCTGATGCGGGTGGCCGACAAATGCGTTCAGGTCATGGGCGGTACGGGCGTTACCGACAAGACCATTGTCGAACAGGTGTTCCGCGAGATCAGGGCCTTCCGCATCTATGACGGGCCGACCGAAGTGCATAAGTGGTCGCTCGCCAAGAAGATCAAGCGCGACTGGAAGGCCGCCCATGCCAATTGAACCCCGTAACGACTGGACCCGCGAGGAAATTGCCGGGCTGTTCGACCTGCCATTCAGCGAGCTGCTGTTCCGCGCCGCCGAAACTCACCGCGCCCATCATGCGCCCGACGAAGTGCAGCTGTGCACGCTGCTGTCGATCAAGACCGGCGGCTGCCAGGAGGATTGCGGCTATTGCGCGCAGTCGGTCCATGCCGATGCCGGCGTCAAGGCGACCAAGCTGATGGACGTGCGCGAAGTGCTGCAAAGCGCGGCGCAGGCGAAGGATGCAGGCTCCAAGCGCTTCTGCATGGGCGCCGCCTGGCGCAACCCCAAGGACCGCGACATGCCCGCGATCGTCGAGATCGTGAAGGGCGTTTCCTCCATGGGCATGGAGACCTGTATGACGCTGGGCATGCTGACGCCGCAGCAGGCTGGCCAACTCGCCGAAGCGGGCCTCGACTATTACAACCACAATATCGACACTTCGCCCGAACGCTATGGCGATGTGATCACGACCCGCACCATGGAAGACCGGCTCGGCACGCTGGACCATGTGCGCAGCGCCGGGATCAACGTCTGTTCGGGCGGCATCGTCGGCATGGGTGAAACCCGCAGCGACCGGGCCGGGTTCATCCACACCCTCGCCACCCTTCCGCGCCATCCCGAATCTGTGCCGGTCAACGCGCTGGTCCCGGTCAAAGGCACGGTGCTGGGCGACATGCTGGCCGACACGCCCTTGGCCAAGATCGACGACATCGAATTCGTGCGCACTGTCGCGGTGGCGCGCATTACCATGCCCTTGAGCATGGTGCGGCTCTCAGCGGGCCGCGAGTCCATGAGCGAGGCGGTGCAGGCGATGTGTTTCATGGCCGGAGCAAACTCGATATTCACCGGCGACAAGCTGCTCACCGCTCCCAATGCGGGCGACGACGCCGATGCGGCGATGCTGGCGCGGCTGGGCATGAAGCCGATGCAGGGCGAGGAGCCGATGCGGGCGGCCAGCGCCTGCGCCATGCGGGAAGCGGCGGAATGAGTTCCTTTCCCGTCCACCGGGCCGATCTTGCCAGGCTGGACGAGGCTTCGCGCCTGCGGCGGCTCGATCCGAGCCTGGGCGCGGATTTTTCCTCGAACGATTATCTCGGGCTGGCCGGGTCGCGCGTGCTGGCCGATGCCGTGCAGGAGGCACTGGACCGGGGCGTTCCGGTCGGTTCGGGCGGCTCGCGGCTGCTGAGGGGCAATCATCCCGAGCATGAAGCGCTGGAGCAGGCGGCGGCGGCCTTTTTCGGATCGCAGCGTGCGCTCTATTTCTCATCGGGTTTTGCCGCCAATGCGGCGCTGTTTGCAACGCTGCCCCAGCGGGGCGATCTGGTGGTCTACGACGAGCTGATCCACGCTTCGGCGCACGAGGGGATGCGACTGGGCCGGGCCGATACAGTGGCGGTGCGGCACAACGATGCCAATGCCTTCGAGCATGCCCTTCTCAGATGGCGCGCGGAAGGTCACACAGGCCGGGTCTGGATCGGCATCGAAAGTGTCTACTCGATGGATGGCGACCGAGCGCCACTAGACGACCTTGTCGCGCTGGCCGAAAGCCACGATGCTGTCCTGCTGATCGACGAGGCCCATGCCACCGGCCTGTTCGGCCCGGATGGACGCGGCCTCGCGGCCCACCTCGACGGGCGGGGCAATGTCATCACGCTGCGCACCTGCGGCAAGGCGCTGGGCTGCGAAGGCGCGCTGATCTGTGCGCCGCAGGTGGTCTGCGATTTTCTCGTCAACCGCGGGCGCGGTTTCATTTTCTCGACCGCGCCTTCCCCGCTGATGGCCGCCGCCGTGCGGGCATCGCTGGAGCTCTTGCGCGCCGAACCCGCGCGGCGCAGCGCCTTGTGGAGCAAGGTGCGGCTTGCCGAAAATGCCCTGGCCCCGGCAGGCATTGCGGCAACCGGTTCGCAGATCCTGCCTGTCATCCTGGGCGACGATGCCCGAACCATGGACACCGCCGCCAAGCTGCAGGCGCAGGGCTTCGATGTGCGCGGCATCCGTCCGCCGACTGTGCCGCATGGCACCGCCAGGCTGCGCATTGCCGTGACGCTCAATGTCTCCGACGCAGAGATTGAGGGCCTTGGCGCGGCTTTGAAACAGGCCATGCAACCGGCTGGAGAAGGCTCGTGAGCGTCCGCGCCGACGAGAACGTCGGGACGAGTAAAGTTCGCGATGGCCTGCGGTTCGACGAGGCGGCGCTGGCGGGCTGGATGCAAAGCCATATCGAGGGATTTTCAGGACCGTTGAAAGTCGAGCAATTCAAGGGCGGCCAGTCCAACCCGACCTACGCGATATCGACGCCTGAGGCGCGCTATGTCCTGCGCCGAAAGCCGCCCGGCCAGCTGCTGCCCGGCGCGCACGACGTGCTGCGCGAGGCGCGGGTACAGAAGGCTCTAGGCACCACCGGCTTCCCGGTCGCGCCGATCCACGGCATCTGCGAGGACGAGAGCGTCATCGGCACCCAGTTCTACATCATGGGCCTGATCGAGGGCCGCATCTTCTGGGACAGCGCCTTCGAAGAGGTGCCAAAGGAAGAGCGCCGGAGCTATTTCGATGCGATGAATGCAACCATCGCGCGCCTCCACTCTGTGGATTACCAGGTCATCGGCCTTGGCGACTATGGCAAGCCCGGCAACTACTTCGCGCGTCAGATCGCGCGCTGGAGCCGCCAGTACCGCGAGGACGAGGCCGCCGGACGCGACGGCAACATGGACGCACTGGCCGACTGGCTGCCCACAGCCATTCCCGAAGGAGACGAAACCTCGATCGTCCACGGCGACTTCCGCTGCGACAACATGATTTTCCATCCCACCGAGCCGCGCGTCCTGGCCGTGCTCGACTGGGAGCTTTCCACGCTCGGCCATCCGCTGGCGGACTTCGCCTACCACGCCATGATGTATCGCATGCCACCTGAGATCGTCGCCGGCATCGGCGGCCGCGATCCCCTGGCGCTGGGCCTGCCATCGGAAGCCGACTACATCGAGGCCTACTGCCAGCGCACTGGCCGCGCCGAGATCCCCAACTGGGACTTCTACCTCGCGTTCAACCTCTTCCGCCTCGCCGCCATCTTCCATGGCATCAAAGGCAGGGTCATCCGCGGCACGGCAAGCTCCGCCCAGGCTGCCGAGCGGGCGGAGAGTTTTCCCACGCTCGCCAGGCTGGCGCGCGCGGCCATGGAGCAGTGCCGCTAATCTTCGATGACCGGCCGATAGGGCTTTGGGCTCCACTCGCGCGGATCGGAATCCTTGTGCGTCGATATACCCTGCGCAGTCCCCGCCATGATCTCCGGCCAGCGCTCGGCCAGAGTCTCGACCGTCATATCCGGATCGTCGAAACCCGGCGTGCGCGCCAGGTAATAGCGGCTGACATGCCCGCCCATCGACTCAATGCACTCACCGGTGAAGGGTACGCTCTCATGCGCGAGGAAGGCGACAGTGGGCGAGACCAGCTCGGGCTTCAGCACGTCTTTGGTAGCGGCGATATGGACCGAATCCTCGCCCTGCGCAGCATAGACCATGCGCGTGAGCGCGCCGGGCACCAGGCTGTTCGCCTTGATGCCGAATTCCTCGCCATCCGAAGCCAGCCCGCGGGTAAGACTGTATACCCCGCCCTTCGAGGCAGCATAGGCCGTCTGCCAGGCAATGCCGGCCATCGACCCCGAACTGATGTTGACGATCCGTCCGTAGCCCGCGCGCTTCATGTGCGGCCAGGCGGCGCGGCACATGTAAACCGTGCCCATCAGGTTGATCTGGATGGTCTGCTCGAAGTCCGCGGGCGTCATGTCCTCGAAGCTTACGACCCGGCATATCCCGGCATTGTTCACAAGGATATCCACCGACCCGAAAGCCGACAGCGCCGTCTCGACGATCGCCGCCGCGCCGTCCGCCTCGGCGACCGAATGGGTGTCGGCAACCGCCTTGCCTCCGGCCGCGCGGATTTCCTCAGCCACTGCTTCCGCCGAAGCCACACCGGGATAGTTCAGCGCCTCCGGCAATGCGCCGATGTCGTTCACCACCACATTGGCCCCGCGGCTCGCCAGCAGCAGGGCGTGAGAGCGGCCGAGGCTGGGATTGCCACCGGCGCCGGTAACAATCGCCGTGCGGCCGTCGAAGCGCAGTTCCTTCACAGCTTGATCTCCGTGAGCTTGCCCTTGGTATCGTGGTCCAGCATCGCCTGGCTGAATCGCGCGGTATAGGCGGTGTTGTTGGCCTCGGTCTGGAACACAGCCTCGTTGATGATGAAGATGGCATAACCGAAGGCGAGGAAGCAGGCATACTGGTGCATGGCTTCGTCGAATCCCGGCGGCTCCACGCCACTTGCGCGCAGTTCCGACAGGTATGCCTGGATCAGTGCGCCTTCCCAGCGCCTACGATCTCCGAGATCGAGCGCGCAGCCCAGGTGATAGGCTATCTCGATCATTCCGGGCGCGGCGCAGGCAATACAGTCGAAGAAACCCGGCTGACCATCGACATCGACATACTGGTTGCCGATGTGGGTATCGCCGTGGTTGGCGCAGAACGGCAGCGTCCCGGCCAGGGCTGCCATCCGGTCGAGCGCGCCGAGCATCCACTCCCGGTCGTGGAACTGCACCGAAGCCGCCGCGCCCCTCGCCGAAGAGACGTAGTGGTTCCAGCTTTCCGGTTCGAGATAGGGGTGGAAATAATGGTTCCAGTTGGCCGGCATGTCCGACAGCCAGCCCCATCTTCCGCCCGGACGGATCTCCGGCGAATCCCACGTCTGGGCATGGAAGCGAGCCAGCGCTCTCACCCGCTTTTCGGTATGCTCGAAACTGTGCGGCGCCAGGGGCGAGCAGAACGTCACGCCGCGCGCGACCAGATCTTCCATGATGACGATGCCTTGCAGCGCCTGTTCGTCCCAGGCGGCGAAATAGGGGGTCGGCACTCTGAGGCCGAGCTGCGGCATCAGGGTGGAATAGGACAGCGCCTCGTTCATGTGCATCGGCCACATCTTGCGGCTGTGCGCCTCGAACCCGCCCTTGAGTATCACGGTTTCGGGGATCGGGGCGTCGCTGCGATTGCCTTCGAGATCGAGCCGGATGCGGATCTTGGTACAAGTCGTATTGATGAAATCGACCATTTCGAAGGCCTTGACCCGAACGCCCGGCGCATAGGCGGACAGCGCGGCAGTCAGCCAGTCGTCCGTGATGCCATCGATTTCCGTCGGCAGGGAAAACACGTTGGACTGAGCCATTCATTTGTCTCCGATTCCCCTCCCGCAAGCAGGACGGGACAATTGAAGTCAATTCGGCGCGATCTGCACCTTCTGGTGACTGTGGACACCGCGCATTTCCTCGATCAGCGCAGGCAAGGCATCGAGTTGCATCACTTCGCTCACCATCAGTTCGGGGCGTATCCTGTCAGCATCGAAGGCCCTGATCGTCTCGATGAAATCCTGCGGCGAATAGCCAACTGGAAAGTGCAGCGTCGCTTCGCGAAATGCCGTGAAGGCCGGCAGCAGCGTGTCGTTTACCACGCACATGCCCATCGAGATCACCGAGCCGCCGAGGCGCACGCGTTCCACCGCCTGTTGCAGCATGCCCGGCTTGCCAATGCATTCGGCGACAATGTCGGCGCCGTGGGGCAGCAATTGCGTCAGCACGTCGCCCTGCTCGCCGCCCACCAGAACCACTTCGTCGGCGCCTATGGCCATAGCGGTTTCATGCCGCGCAGCCGTCCGGGTCGCGACGACGATGCGCCCGGCGCCCAGCCGCCGTGCCCAGTAGATCGACGCCAGCCCCACCGAACCGGCGCCGAGCACCAGCACGGTCGCGCCTTTTTCCATCCCCGCACCCAGCAGGGCTTTCCTGCCGCAGGCGATCGGTTCGACCAGCGCGCCCTCGGCATGGCTGACCGTGGCGGGATAGGGAAAGGCGGCATTTTCGGTGATGACCATGCGCTCGCCGAAACCGCCGAACAGCGGCCGCGCATTGGAGCAGAACAGCGGCCTTCCGGCATGACACTGCTCGCACTCGCCGCAGTACCCATTGGGCAGCACGGCAACGCGGTCTCCCGGCCGCACTCTGGTTACCTCCCTGCCGACTTCGAGCACCGTCCCCGCGCTCTCGTGGCCCAGCCGGCGGCCATGCGCATAGTCGAAATGGGACCCCGAGGTCATCACCACATCGCTGCCGCAAATCCCGCAACGCGCAACTTCGATCAGTACATCGAGCGGCCCGACCGGATCGTCGGGCACGTCTTCTATGGTGATATTCTTGGGCCCGTGAAAAATCGCGACGCGCATTGCGGGGAATCCACCTCAAAGATCCTCCCCAAATTTGCGAAGCACATTTGGGGAGGGGGACCATCGCGAAGCGATGGTGGAGGGGTATTTCCAGCGCCGGAAATTACCCCTCCGTCAGCCACTTCGCGGCTGCCACCTGCCCATTTGCACTCCGTGGAAATGGGGAGGAACTAACCGGGTCCTCAAAGATCGAGATTGAACAGCGTCGCCGCGTTGTCCTGCAGGATCTGCTTGCGGGTGGCGTAATCGTAATGCCCCACGGTTTCCGCGATCTTCTCCTGCGCGCCCGGATAGAGCGAAGTAGGATGCGGGAAGTCGGTTTCGAACATCACCCGGTCGAAGCCGATTTCCTCGAGCATGTGCTTGGGGGCATATTCTTCGAACCAGAAGCTGACCCAGAAATTCTTGGCGAAATATTCCTTGGGCCGCCGCTTCAGGCCGTTCTGCTCCATGGTGCGGAATTCATCGAACTGGTGTTCGAGCATTTCGAGCATGAACGGCACCCAGCCGATGCCGCTTTCGATCAGGCCGATCTTGAGATCCTCGTATTTGTCGAGGATGCCCGAGACCATGAAATTGCTCATGGTGATGCCGGTCGCCATGGTGTTGATCATGGCATTGATCGGTAGCCGCTGGCTGAAGGTCACATTGTCCCAGATCGCCGTGCCACCGTCGATCGCGGTGTTGATGTGGAAGTTGAGCGATGTGCCAGTGCTGTTGCAGATGTCGAAGAACTCTTCCCAGAACGGATTGACCTTGTGGTCCGTGCCAAGGAAGCCGGCGACGAGGCGCTCGGGCTTGTCGGGCAGAGTGAAGCCCTTGATTCCCGCATCGAGCATGCGCCTGGTTTCGGCGACCATCAGGTCCTTGTCCCAATAGGGCAAAGTGGCCATGCAGACTACGCGGTTGTTCGATTCTTCCATGCGTTCGATGCAGGCATCGTTGAACCGCTGGATGACGTACATGGCGAAATCGACGTCGCCCAGCGCGAGCAGTGAGCCGGCTTGCGTCAGGCCGCCGTTCTGGAAGCAGATCTGCGCCCAGATGCCCAGCTTGTCCATTTCCTCGACGCGTTCCTTGACCCGATAGGAGCCAGGGTGGATTTCGTCATAGGTGCGGTAGGACAGCCGTTCGAGCAGCTTGTCGCGGTTCTTGGCGATGACATTGCCGCCCAGCGAACCGAAATCCTTGTCGCCGATCATCCAGCGGTCGATGCCTTCGACATTGACCACCCGCGGCGCCTTGTCCTTGAACCGTTCGGGAATGTCCTTGAACAGGTCTGGCGGCTCGGTGAAGTGCGCGTCGCAATCGATGATCTTGATGCCGTTGAACAGCGGATGCGTGCCCTGGACATAGGCCGAATGATCGATTTCCTTGACGAAACCGCCCGGCACATAGCCGTCGGCCAGCCAGTAGAACTTGGCGTCGTCGGCCCGCGCATTGTCGAGCTTGATGGTTTTTGCATCGGTAGCCATTGCATTCTCCCGTTGATCGGCAACCGGCGACTCGTGCGGGCGCCATCTTGCCATTGGCGGGCAGGATACCACTTCACCGGCCCCTTGGCCACACGCCTGCGGCCCCGGTTGACCCTACACCGCGTCCGCCGCATGCTGATTTGCGAGAGGAGATGGTTATGCCCCGAATTCAGCCGATTCCATGGGACGAAGTGCCCCAAAGGGAACGCGAGATGATCGAGGCCGGGATGGCGAACGGAGGCTTCACGGATCCGATGCCCTTGCAGATCTTCGCCTATGCCGCGCATGACGACGCGCCCGACGATGGCGACCGGCATCCCAACTTTCCCCGCCACCTGCTCCCCGGACGCCTGCTCGAACTGATGCGAATCAGAAGCGCGCAACTGGGCGGTTGCGAGCCCTGCATGGCCTCGCGCAAGGTCGAAGGCGCCGACGAGGAGACGGTCGCCTGCCTGACCGATCCGGCCCTGCGCGGCGACCTGTCGGACCGCGAGCGGCTGGCGCTTGAATTCATCGAGCTCTTGGCCACCGACCACCACAAGATCGGCGACGATCTCTACCGCAGGCTGGCCGAGCATTTCACCACGGCGGAAATCATCGAGCTGGGCCTGACCTGCGCCCATTCGATCGGCACCCACCGTTTCCTCCACACGCTCGATCCCTATGGCACCGCAGAGCCGGTGATTCGCTACGACCGCGCGCAGGTGGGCGTGACGTGGGACCAGTTGCACAGGCAGGAGGCCGCGCAGGGCTGAAACACGCGCCTTTCCGTAAAACAATGAGCTCCATATCGTTTTTCGATATTATCGATTGACAATAAGACCGACTCGACTTATTGAATATCGATATCAGCCATATCGGAGAACGATCAATGACCCTGTCCTACACCACGCGCTTCACTGCTGTCCTGCTCGCCGCCGCCATTGTTGTGGCCGCCTGGGTGCCGACCGTGACCGCGCCGCAAACCAGCCCGAGCGCCGCTCTGGTCGCCGCCATCGCCTGACCGGCACCTTCAATACCCCTCGGAGATCGACTCATGACTCTCTCGCTCGCCAGCCGCATTTCCATCGTCGCCATGGCTGCCGCAACTGTCCTGATGACCTGGCTGCCGACAGTCTCTACACCTGTCGCGTAACGCCGCGAAGCAAGGAGACCCGGCGATGAAACCTGCCCGCCATTCCGACCCGCTGCTGCGCGGCACACGCTTCCTGCTTGTCGCCGCCATGGTCCTCGCCGCAGTGGCGGTCGTGGCCATGCTCGCGGCCATACCCTCGGTCTGGATTTTCAGCGGGCGGGTTGTGGTCGAAGCGAATAATAATGGCATTCCGCTGACCGGTGAAGACGCGATGCTGACTGTATCGGGTCTGCTCGGCCTCGGCATCGCGCTGGTCTCGCTGGGCTTCCTGTTCCTGCGCAAGCTGGTCGCGATCATCGACACAGTCGCGCAGGGATCGCCGTTCGTCCCGGAAAATGCCAAGCGGCTGCGCGCGATGGGATGGCTGGCGCTCGCCTTTCAGGTGATTGTGCTGCTCGCCACACCCGGCACCCTGCTGCTCAGCCGCGCCCTTCCCAAGAGCCACATCGAAGTATCCGGCGATCTGGGCGGACTGATTATCGCCCTGCTGTTGTTCATCCTCGCCCGCGTGTTCGATCATGGCGTGCGGCTCGAGCAGGATATCGAGGGGACGGTGTAATGCCCCAGGAAACCTGCGACATTGCCTGCAGAATTTCCTGCCGGCTCGACGATCTCCTTCACGAGCGCCGCATGACGCTGACCGAACTTGCCGAACGGATCGACATCACCCTCGCCAATCTCTCCATCCTCAAGACTGGAAAGGCCAAGGCCATCCGCTTTTCCACACTGGAAGCGATCTGCCGCGAGCTCGATTGCCAGCCAGGCGATTTGCTGGGCTATACCGCCGAGGAAAAGTCCGGCTAAGACGCCCGCGATGGGATTCGCCCGAAACCTGCTGACCGCCTGCGCCGCGCACCCTCGTTGGTGCGCGGTCGCGCTTGGGGGACTGGCGGCGCTGGGCTTCGAACCGCTGCACCTGTGGGCGCTGACGCTGGTCGCGCTCGCCGGACTGATCGAGCTGATCGCCCGCGCACCCAACTGGAAGCAGGCCGCACTGCTCGGGTGGCTGTTCGGCCTTGGCCATTTCACCGTGGGCAATGCCTGGATCGCCACGGCTTTCACCTATCAGGCCATTATGCCGGCATGGCTCGGCTGGATCGCAGTGGGGTTGCTGTCGCTCTATCTGGCCGTCTACCCCGCGCTGGCGGCGCTGGGTGCGCGGCTGAGCGGACGCGGCAACTATGCCGCGCTGAGTG
>JBFWSE010000026.1:0-36359 GCA_050248535.1 Novosphingobium sp. | reverse complement strand
GAGTCTGCGTAATTTTAGAGTTCAACCTTCCATCGCAACAGTAAGCTACTTTATCTCAGCAGAGATCTTTCGCGCTAGTGATTTCAATGAGGTACCGCCTTCGTCCGCAAATTCCGACGAAACCATGCCGCTGATTTTCAACGCACCACCTCTGCCGCTAAGTCCTTGGAAGTCGCCATTTTTGGACCAGTCCCATTCCTTACCAGAACGCAAAATGGCAAGCATGTCTGTAGGTTTGAACTTTCCCTTGGCCAAGGCACGGTCGATAACTTCGGCGCCAAGGAAACACACGCCCCACAATCCCGCGCCGCGGAGCATGAGATAGTCCTTTGGGTGGTTCCATGCCTCCGGATGCCAGAGCTTGAGGGAAGAAAAGTAGTTTTTTACAACAACATACTCAATTTCGGTATCCTCTAGGGATGAAAGTCGTGAGTGCTGCGAGAGCATATATTCTATACCGGTCTTCAGCGTTCGAATTGGTATGAACTTTGTGACATCGGTTCGGCCACCATCGTAAACCTTTCCAAAAAGCGGGCTGTCTTTGTCGTCCTTCAATTTATTCGCAATGTACAAAGGCGGATTTCGTTCGAGAATGTTTTTCGTTCCCTGCAATCTAACTTCAATATTATCGAGGTGACTCGTATTCATCCGCCTTTGGTTGTTATTTATATCCCGAAATAGTTTAATTTCCTGATTCTTATTTAAGTCAAATGCCAAGCAAAATGACACAGTCCGTGTCACCTTAGGGAAGCCCTCGCTCTTGCCATCGGCGTAGTGAAGGCGATGGTTCCCATCGATCCGGGAGATCTTTATGGCTTTCGAATTCCTAAGGTCAGAAAGCGACAAGTTGAGGTAGCCAAGCCCCGTTGCAGTCTTTGGCTGTTCAATCGAGACCGCATCGGCGTCTCGGAGTGCCAAGAAGACCTCCGGAAAAAAACCGAGTTCCTCGCCTCTTATGTACTCATAGGCATCGCGAGCATGCTTTGGACTAAGGTCACGTTGCGTCCCTGCTGGGTTCGTTTTCGCGTCGTAGATATCCGGACGAGACATGTCCGCTAGATCGCATAGCCGGGCAAACCCACGAGCTACCTTTACACCCATAACTTCTGAAATCAGAACTGGGACTCGGAGCTTGTCCCTGAGCCTCCTAACAACTTTAGCCATTGTCACTTCCCAATGCGAGCGAGCGTAAATAGGTTTTCCATTGATTTTTATTATGTTGATTTAGAAACTCAATCTTCTTTATGATTGCCGCCTTGGCGATACGAACGAGGTCAGGCCAGTGTTGCGCCAGCCACACTGTGTCAATGCCGCCGACGCCGTGGACTATTTTGCTGCGTTGCTCATACAATTTCTTCAGAAGATCAAATACAATCTCACGCCTTGCAACCTCCGCTTCGGCCAGAAGCGAATTGTAAAGAGAAAATTGGAAAGAAATCTCAGTCTGCGCCTGAAATATTGATTCAAGAGATATGCATAAGTCGATCAATCTATGTTCATCTGTAGATTTTCCTAAAGAAGAGCAAAAGCGGCTTAAGGTAAGTCTTAAAGGGTCATGAGCAGTCAATGCGTTATAAGTCGAGCTATAAAGAATTTCAGCTGATCCTACATCAGTTGACCTTTTGATTTCGAATGCATTTTCGGTGCCATGAGCGAGTCCTCGAAATCGGTGAATCGCCTCGAGCTTAACCTTCCTCGGAAGGCGAATGGCGTAAATCTCGTCCAAACATATCGATCCCTCGCCCAATACGCTTGCTGAGAATGCGGCTGCCAAAATCAAGCGATCAAGATCATTTGCCGACGTTGTGCTGGGAATACCTTCGAACGTAAATGCAAGAACGCCTCCCCTGATATGTGACGAACCTTCTATATCCAGCCTAGTAATCAATGCGAGATCGTCAGCTCGAATTTCACGAAGAGACACGTTATCTGCTAGAGATAAAGGAATCTTCTTAGCAAGCTTGCCCTTTACGTTGAGAAGCGGCGCCACGAGGTCGACTTCCGTCATCTTTTGAGGGGCGATGGCCATGCCCTCTCGGATCGGATGTTAGGACATCGACGGCAAGGTGCGTTCAGATCGTGTCGGAGGACGAGGAGGGGGGCTTGCGATTGCGGGGGTTACGGTGACAGGTGCATAAACCCCGAAGCAGGCACAGAAGACCGCTGCAGGAATTTCACGCAAAGGCGCAAAGGCCGCAAAGGTGCCGCTCTGCGCCGCAGGCGAAAGTTCCTCCGCCACACCGCCGAAAACGCGCCGTTCGATCGGCGAGGGGCCTTCGGCCAAAGCGCGGCCCCTTTGCGCCCTTTGCGCCTCTGCGTGAACCAAATCACCTTCCGCCTCGACAAGCCCCCCGCCCCGTGGCAGCAACACCGCCAAACCCACAACCCTTGGAGAGAACCCATGAGCCGCATCCTCGGCAACCCCGCCCACCACTGCTTCGTCTATCCCGATTTCGACAAGGCCCTCGCCAAGTTCGCCGCCGCCGGCATCGGCCCCTTCTTCATCCTCGACGAAGTCGGCGGCATGGGCGACTATCGCGGGGAGCAGAAACCGTTCACTTCGCAGGTCGCCTTTGTCTATTCGGGCGACTCCTGTATGGAAATCATCACGCCCAACGTCGGCGGCATTTCCGCCTACAATGAATTCCTTGACCGTAACCCCCACGGCGGCCTCCACCACATCGCCTATTATTCCGACGATTTCGAGGCCGACATGCAGCGGATGGCCGATGCCGGAATGCCGCTCAATCTGGTGGTCGACATGCGCGATCCGGCGACCGGCTTCCAGATCGAGATCTATTGCGAGCCGGTGGGCGTCGAAGACCCGATCTTCTACCAGCTGATGCACCGCGGCCTGTTCGACAAGTGGTTCGAGGCGATGCACAAGGCGGCGGCTGAATGGGACGGGCAGGACCCCTATCGCGACGCCCGCCCGCTGATGATGGAATCGCTCGCGGCGGCGACTGCGGGGGCTGCGGCCTAGCGGGCGTTGATGGCGCCATGACGCGGCTGATTGCGTTCAACAAGCCTTATGGCGTGCTGTGCCAGTTCACCGATGGGGCCGAGGGTCCGGCACGGCAGACGCTGTCGGACTATGTTCAGGTGCCCGGCGTCTATCCCGCCGGCCGGCTCGACCGCGACAGCGAGGGGCTGATGCTGCTCACCGGCGATGGCCGCCTGCAGGCGCGCATTGCCGATCCGCGGTTCAAGACGGCCAAGACCTATCTGGTGCAAGTGGAAGGCGAAGTGACGGAGGAGAGCCTGGTGCGGTTGCGGCGGGGTGTGCGGCTGAAAGACGGCATGACTCTTCCGGCCGAGGCGGAGCGGATCGACGACCCCAAGTTGTGGCCGCGCGATCCGCCGGTGCGCTTTCGCAAGACCGTGCCCGATTGCTGGTTGAAACTGACCATTCGCGAAGGCCGCAACCGGCAGGTCCGCCGGATGACCGCGGCGGTGGGGCACCCGACTTTACGGCTGGTGCGCTGGGCGATCGGCGGGTGGGCGCTCGACGGGCTGGCCCCGGGCGAGTGGAAGGACGTCGACCTAGTCTGACGAGCCGCCATCCTCGAAAGCGATGCTGCCCCGGTTGAACAGGCCGGCGATCAATTCCGCGACGGCATCGGGCGACTGCCGATCCGCAGCCCCGGCAAGCCGCTCGCTGGCGCAGAGCCGCTCGGCCAGCAGCCCGGCTTCGCCATGGCATTCGTGGCACTCGCCATCGACGAACAGCGATACGGCCCCCGCCTCGCCCCGGATGAAGGAGAACCGGCTGGCCGGGTTGCGGATCAGGTCTGCGCCGCCTTCCAGCAGCGCGCGCACTTGCGCCTGTTCCATCGGCTCGTCCGGGTGCCAGTCCAGGTCGGGATATTTGCGCGTGGTGGCGAAAGCGCCGAACCAGCGGGCGAATGCCGCGCGATCGGCCAGCTTTTCCGTGACCATGGCCTGCAGCGCGGCAAGGGCCGCCGGCGAAATCTCGCCAGGGTTGTCCTGCGCCGGCAGGCCCGGATCGGCATAGCGGTCGCCGTCTTCCAGCCCCGCGACCAGATCGTCGCACCAGCCCGCGATCAGTTCGGCCCGCGAGGGTGCGCGAAAGCCGATCGAATAGGTCATGCACCCGTCGCCCTCGGCAATGCCGTTATGCGCCACGCCGGGCGGGATGTAGAGGATGTCACCGGGTTCCAGCAGCCATTCCGCGGTCGGCTCGAACCGGGCCAGCAGCCGCAGATCGTCGTGCGGCAGCAGCGGCGTGTCCTCGTCGCAACGGGCGCCCAGCTGCCAGCGCCGCCGTCCGAGTCCCTGGACCAGGAACACGTCATACTGGTCGAAATGCGGCCCCACGCCGCCGCCGTCGCTGGCATAGCTGACCATCACGTCGTCGATCCGCCAGTTGGGGATGAAGCGGAACGGGGCGATCAGTTCGGCCACTTGCGGCGCGTGATGATCGGCGGCCTGGACCAGCAGGCTCCACGGCGCTTTGCCGAGTTTGCCGAAGCGCTTTTCGGCGAAGGGCCCGTGCTCGGAACGCAGCGCCTTGCGGCTGTGCGTGATCAACCGCGATTCGACGCCATCCTCGCAGGCGAGCCCCGCCAGCTCGTCCGGCTCCAGCGGATTGCGCCATGCCGCCCATGGATTGCGGATCAGCAGCGGGTGCTGCTGCCAGGTGTCCCGCAGAAACCGGGTGCTGTCGAAATCGAGCAGTTGCATGGGCGCTTTCGGATTGGGGCGGGGGCCTGCCCTAAAGCACATTGGCGGCGCGGTCCCGCCAAATTTCGGGTTTCGAAAAAACGGATACGGATTACGGTGGGCGGCAAAGGAGAGAATGGCATGAGACTGCAAGGCAAAGTCGCCGTCATCACCGGCGCGACCAAGGGCGTCGGCCGGGGCATCGCCAAACGCTATGCCGAAAACGGCGCATCGGTACTCCTCGCCGGGCGTTCGGAAGAGGCGGGGCTGGCGGTCGAGCGCGAGATCCTGGAGGTCGGCGGCAAGGCGAAATTCCTGCGTACGGATATCTCGGTGGAAGAAGATTGCCGCCGCGCGATGGATGTGGCGCAAGAGAGCTTCGGCCCGCTTACCACACTGGTCAATAACGCGGCGGCCACGCACATGATCGGCACGCTCCACCCCCATGCCGACCGGCGGATGCACGAGCTGGAGAACGAAACGCTCGACATCATGTGGAAGAGCGACCTCTACGGCCTGTTCTGGCTCTGCCGCTATGCCCTGCGCGCCATGCTGGCGCACAAGCAGCCCGGCTGCTCGATCGTCAACATCAGCTCCGGCGCGGCGAAGACCGGCAACGGCTATGATGCCTACACCGCCTCGAAGGCGGCGATGAACGGGATCACCCATTCGATGGCCGGCGAATATGCCCCCTTCGGCATCCGGATAAACGCGATAGCGCTGGGCCTGATCAATAACGGCGGCGGCGTCGCCGCGATGATGGCCGACCCGGCGATTGCCGCGGCCATGCGCAAGACGATCCCGCTGGGGATCATCGGCGATCCGGACGATATTGCCTTTCCGGCGGTCTATCTGGCTTCGGACGAGGCGAAGTACGTCACCGGTGTGGTGCTGCCGGTGGACGGGGGATCGAGCGGGTGCCGGGTGGGGGATGATGCGGTGGCGGAGCCGGGGTGGGCTGAGCCTTTGGGTTAGTCCGGAAACATGCGATTGCGTGCGGCCGATCGGCGGGACAAGTTTCCGATTGGTTCGCGCGGAGACGCGAAGACGCGGAGATAAGGGGTTAAGTTCGGCGTCAGCGTAATTCCCGTAATCCCGCGTCACCGTAATTCCGGGCGAATGTTTGGAGAAATTGCGATGAACAAGCCAGCCGTCATTCAACTGCGCCTGCCGCGCTCGGTGAAGCAGGGTGTGGAGCGCTGGGCCAAGCTCGATGGCACCAGCATGAACCAGCTGATTGCCTCGGCGGTGGTGGAAAAGCTGTCGGCGCTGGAGACCGCCGAGTTTTTCGAGGAGCGGGCGCGGCGGGCGGACAAGGCAGTGTTCGACCGGATCATGAACCGCGCCGAGGGTGAAGCGCCTCGTCGGGGGGATGAAAAGCCGAAAGGGCACCGGCGGGATATCAAGGGGTGAGACAAGCTGGCGCCGCGGTGATGCGGTTACGGCGACGCCTTACTTAACCCCTTATCTCCGCGCCACCGCGGCTCCGCGCGAACCATTCCATCACCTGCACCATTGCGTGGGGACACGGAATACCGTGTCTCCGGTCCCATTTTCCTACATCCCCCCAAGCTGCTAGGTTCGCCGAACCCGCTCCCTTCGGCAGGCTCTGGACATGCTTTGCCATCATCGTCCCCTGCCCAACCGCCCGCACCATACATAATGGTGCGCCGTGCATATGTTTCATCAACTAACTCCGCGCTCCATCCGTCCCGCCTTCCCCCCATGCGCAGCATCCGCTAGGTTCCGCCCCCATGCAAACCTTCCTCAAGCATTGCCGCTGGGGCCAGTTCCTCCTGATCCGCGGCGACATGATCAGCGGCTATGTCGACAAGCTCGGTCACTGGGCCGATATCGAAGTCGATCTGTTCCGCGCCCTTCTGCCGCCCTCCGGCGGGGCCTGCATCGAGGTCGGGTCCAATATCGGCATGCACGCAGTACCGCTGTCGAGGCTATGCGAAGGCGGCGAGGTGATCTGCTACGAGCCGCAGCGGCCGGTCTTCCATGTGCTCTGCGCCAATCTCGCCCTCAACAACCGGCTCAACGTGCGCACCCGCCATGCCGCGGTGGGCGAAAAGGCCGGGCGCATCGCGATCGAGACAGGTTCCTATGATCAGGCATGGAACTATGGCTCTTTCTCGATCACCAAGGGTTTCAGCAACGAAGGCCGGTTCGGCGGCGAGGTCGCCAGCGAGGAGGTGGAGATCGCCGCGCTCGACAGTGACCCGGCGCTGGCCCACCTCGAACGGCTCGACTTGCTCAAGGTAGATGCCGAGGGGCATGAGCTGGCGGTGCTCAAGGGTGCGAAAGGGCTGATCAAGCGGTTTCAGCCCTCGGTCTTCGTCGAGCCGAGCAGCCGCGAGAGCGTCGATTCGCTCAAGGCCATGATGGGTAAGCTGGGATACCGGGGTTACTGGTTTGCCGGGCAGCGCTATGGCCCGGACGATCGGTTCGCGCCGCAGCCGGGATCGTCGCACCACGATGTCAACCTGCTGTTCCGCCCGGAGGGCGACACCGGCTTCGGCCTGCCGGAACTCACAGGCGGGATGGACCTCGATCCGCCCGGTGTGCCGATCCTGGCAAGCTTCGGCCCGGGAAAAGGAGTCCCGGACGCATGACCGCTGTCACTCGCTACGGCCTGCTGACGCCCGGCCTCAGTCTTGCCGGGCCGCAGGATATCCACGCCCAATGGGAGCGCGACATGGCGCCGGCGGACCTGATCGCCATTGCCGAGGCGGCGGACCGGTTGGGCTACGATCACCTGACCTGCTCCGAACACGTCGGCATCCCGCCGGAAGTCGAGGCGGTGCGCGGCGGGCGCTATTACGATCCGCTTTCGACCCTGGGCTTCCTCGCCGCGCGGACGTCGCGCATCCGGCTGACGACCTATGTGCTGGTGCTCGGCTATTCGCATCCTCTGGAGATCTGCAAGCGCTACGGTACGCTCGACCGGCTTTCAGGCGGGCGGCTGGTGCTGGGGCTGGGTGTCGGCTCCTTGAAGCCCGAGTTCGAGCTGCTGGGGCTGGGCGGGGCGGAATTCGCCGAGCGCGGCGAAAGGGGCGACGATGCGCTCCGCGCGATCCGGGCGAGTTTCGCGCAGCGGCTGCCCGAATATCGCGGGCCGCACTACAATTACTCAGGCTTCATAGTCGATCCCTGCGGCGTGCAAAGCCACGTGCCGTTCTGGATCGGCGGGCGCAGCCGGCGTTCGCTGCGCCGCGCGGTGGAACTGGGCGAGGGGTGGATGCCTTTCGGCCTGGGGCACGAGGAGCTTGCCGCCATGATCGCCTGGGCCCGCGAGCTTCCCGCCTGGGCCGCGCGCGACAAGCCGGTCGATCTGGTGCTGCGCCACGAACAGCGGATCGATCCCATGGCCGAACCGGACGCGGCCGCCGAGGTGATCGGCAAGCTGCTCGCCCTGGGCGCGGCATACTACTCCGCCGATCTCAAGGCCTGCTCCCGCAGCCACTACATCGAGCAGCTGGAGGCCCTTGCCGTGCTGAAAGTCTAGGGCGCGGATTCGGGTTGGGGCGCAGAGTCCGCTGCGGCCTTGTTCGCCTTGGCGCCTTCGATTGCCGCCTCGGCCGCAGCCTTGACCTTGTCTTCGGCCCGCTCGACGCAGTCCGGATCGGGGCGCAGCGGGTAGAGCGTGTCGAGATAGGAGCAGGCCTGCCGGGCGGTGTTGTGAATCCGGTCGAAGAGCCGCTTGGCGCCGGCGGGATCGGCAAGGTCGAGGTCGTAATACATCACCGGCACGCGCACGGTGGCGAACACTTCCGGTTCGCCAAGGAAGCGGTTGGCGCGGCGGGGCTTGGGCAGGGTGCGGGGCGCTTCGACGACGATGTCGGAGCTTTCCGGCGGATTGGCGTTCTGGCCCACCGGCTCGCCTGCCTCCGCGCTGACCGTAAACGGCGCCAGCGCCAGGCAGGCTGTGGCGCTCAGTCCCAGCAGGGCCGGCCGGATGGAAAGTGGGAAATGAATCATCGTTTTTTGTCCTTCGCGTTTCAAGGCATCATGGCCGGTGAAAAGCGCCTGTCATTGATCGCGAGCAATGGGCAATACGCTTGCAGCCAATGCGGTTCGGATGCAGTCTATCACCGCAAGGGGAAAGGAATAACAATGCGAAAGGTGCTATCTATTGCGGCAGTGCTGGCTTTGGCAGGCTGCGGCTTGCTCGACAAGGATGAGCATGGTTATCCGGAACTGTCGAAGCGCAGTTTCATCCAGTCCTGCACTGCCGCCAATTCGAACGAAGCCGCCTGCACCTGCGCGCTGGCGGAAATCGAGAAGCTGATCCCCTACGAAGCGTTCAAGGACGCCGAAGCCGCGCTCAAGGCCGGAAAGCAGATGGATCGGGCCGTGGAACAGAAAATGATGACCGCCATTGCTGGCTGCGCATCGCGCAAATAGCGGCGCATCGCGTTCAGGGTTGCGGCGGCGGGCGCACGGGGTCTCGGACGATCCGGAATTCGATTCCCGCTCCGGCGCCGGAGTTTGCAGCCACTCGTTCCGGCGTCATGGCCACGGCCTGGGCGCGGATGCCTGCCTTGCCCAGTACATCGACGACGAATTGTGAAAGTACGAGCGCCTTCGCCTTGTCGTCGTCGCCAAGATTGCCGCCGGTCACGCCTGCCACTTCGATGCCCTGCACACCCCAGCGACCGACTGCCCATAGCGCATCGTCGAGCGCGACCGACCTTTGCGGTTTGCCGTCTTCGGTTGCGACAGGAACGAAAAGGCGAGATGCGACGGGGGGCAATACTTGCACCTGCCAACCGGCGGCGGCACGCAGGGCTGCCTGTTCGCTGCGGCGATAGTCGCCCAAGGCCCATCCTTCGGCGGCAAAAGGCACGATCTGGACCGAGCGCTCGGTGCGGTTGACCCAGAGCGCCTGGGTGGGCAGCCCCAGACCTTCGCGGATGGCGATGAGCGGCGGCACATCCCGTGTGATCCCGGCGGCGGAACGCTCGACCGCCGCGCTGACAATCGCTTCAGTCTGCGACTTGAGGTCGGCAGCGACAACCTGCTGCAGGTTGAGTTCGGGCCGTGTGCCCCATTCCTCCATGAGCTTGTCCGACAGATTCAGCTCGGCGCCATTGGTATAGGTCGGGGCGACGACCACGGCATAGACCGAGGGTGTCCCGCGCAAGGGCCAGGTTACTTCGAGTTGCGCGATATTGGCCTGCTTGATGTGCAACTCGCTGGCCAGAAGCTGCCTGACATCCCTTTGCGCCGAGGCCTGGGCCGTCACCCGGTAGAGCGTTACGCCGAGCGGGGTTGCGAGCACGACGAAGGCGGCGATCCCGGCGACGATGTGGCGAAGCGCCAGTTCGACCTGGCCAAATGGCCGCGCCGCGCCGCTCAGCCGGGCCATCAGCGCAAAGGAAAAGGCGATGGCGGCCAGATTGGTGAGGAACAGCAAAAATGCGCCCCAGGCAAAGCTCAGGTTGCCGACGCCGATGCTGTAACCCAGTGCCGCCAGCGGGGGCATCAGCGCAGTGGCTATTGCGACGCCTATCACAGTCGCGCCTTGCTGCCGCACTGTCGCATAGGCGCCG
Source organism: Novosphingobium sp. (assembly GCA_050248535.1). Classification (GTDB taxonomy): domain Bacteria; phylum Pseudomonadota; class Alphaproteobacteria; order Sphingomonadales; family Sphingomonadaceae; genus Novosphingobium. The sequence continues at coordinate 26,118 of JBFWSE010000026.1, read as the reverse complement.
GCGACGCCGGAAAAGACTGCCACTGCAAGATCGAGCAGTGTCGGTGCGGTACGTGCGACGATTTCCGGCGTGGCATTGCGCATCGGGCTCAGCCAGGTGATCACCATGCCGGTCACAATACCCAGAAGCGAGCCGACCATGACCACCTTGGCCGATGAACGGATCTGCCGGCCGTCCAGCGAAGCAAAACCGAAGCCGAGCGACGCAATCGGCCCCATCAGGGGCGAAATCAGCATGGCACCGATGACAACTGCAACGGAAGACTGGAGAAGCCCAAGCGCGGCGATGCCGGCGGACAGCATGCATAGCAGCATATAGGCCTTGGTAAGCTGGCCTTCCTCGCGCACAGTCTGCCGCAGTTGCTTGCCGGCTTCGCCCGAAAGTTCCGGAAACCAGCCGGTCTGGTCGATCTGCATGCGCAGTCGCGCCAGAGCGCGCAACCAGCTCATCCTCACGGCGCGCACCGGCCGCAACTGCCGCAGGGCGTTCAGCATCAGGCCGGGCCTGTCTCGCGATCCGCGCTGCGCGCTATCAGCCGCCGGGTCAGCGCGCCGATGCTGCCGCCCTGAACGATCACAGAGAACAGCACTATGACGAAGGTCGCAGCGACAATGGGCGTGCGATAGGGCCCTTCGGGAAGCGAAAGCGCCAAGGCAATCGAGATGCCGCCGCGCAGCCCGCCCCAGACCAGTGTGGGCACGGCCAGCGAGCCCAGTTTGATCCGCTTGCGCAGTACCACCATCGGCACCGACACCGAAATCCAGCGCGCCACCAGGGCCAGCGGAATGGCGGCCGCACCGAACAACAGCAGGTTGGGTTGCCGGCTGATCAGCACAACCTCAAGGCCGATCAGCAGGAACAGCACGGCATTGAGCACTTCGTCGATCAGTTCCCAGAACTTGATCACGTAGTCTCTGGTCTGGTCGCTCATCGCATGGGCAAAGCCGGCATTGCCGATGAACAGGCCGGCGACGGCCATGGCGACAGGCCCGCTGACATGAAGCAGGCGGGCGAAGCTGTAGCCGGCCATGACGACGGCAAGGCTGATCAGTACTTCGACGATATAGTCGTCGATCGAGCGCATGGCGCGAAAGGCTATCCAGCCGGCGACGAGGCCGAACAAGGCGCCGCCCAGCGCTTCGCGGGCAAAGTCGCTCGCCGCGTGGCTCCAGGTGAATTCGCCTTGTCCCGCGGCCACCGCCAGCAGGATCGAGAACACCACCACGCCGACTCCGTCGTTGAACAGGCTTTCACCCGCGACCGTGGCCTGCAGCGAAGGCGGAACCGCAGCACGCTTGAGGATCGCCATGACCGCCACCGGGTCGGTCGGGCTGATCAGCGCGCCGAAGACCAGCGCCCAGGGGAGCGAAACTGGCACGCCCATCAGGCCGGCGATCCACCACAAGCCAAGCCCGACAATGCCGGTCGAGATCATGACCCCCAGCGTTGCCAGCGCGAAAATGAACAGCCGGTTGGCGCGCATTTCCGACCAGTCGACGTGCAGCGCGCCGGCAAACAGCAGGAACGAGAGCATGCCTTCCATCAGCGCCGCGTGGAAATCGATTCCCGCAAGAAAGCGCTCGACCATGGGAGCCAGTCCCCACGAAGGAACGGCCGCGCCAATGCCGATGATGGCGAGCGAGGCCAGCGCCCCCATCAGCGTCATGCCGACTGCGGCGGGCAGCTTGAGCAGACGGTGATTGGCATACCCCAGCGCTGCCGCGAGCAGTATGAGCACGGCTGCGACATCGAAGGGGCTGAGATTGTGCGTGGCTTGCGGCATGACCCGATGGCCGATACCATTGCAACGGTCAAAGATACAAGAATTTGGGCTCGATAGACCATCAGTCCGGCAAGAACCGGCACATCGGGAGAGAGAGATGACAATCGCATTTGCAACCACGCGCCGCAGTGCGATGGCGCTGCTCGCTGCGACGGCTGCCGTTGCACCGCTTCATGCGCGCCGGCCGGTCTATCCCTGGCTCTATTCGCTTGACCAATGGCGCAGCGAGCGTTTCCTGCTTGCCATCGAGCGGGACGCCGAAGTCAAGGCGATCCAGGCCAGGATCCGCAAGGATCTTGCCGCCAGTGCGCGCGGCAAGATCCCCTCGGCGGCGGCAACGCTCGACCGCGCACTGGAAATGTGGACGCGCTCGCTGATCTTTGCCGAAGTCATCCACCGCACCAGCCGCCCGTTCTTCGTCTGGGGCACTGACGACACACCGCGCGAATGGATGGGTCACAAGCTGGGCGGGGTTGGTACCTCGGGCGACAATCCCGATGCGATCTACCGCACCGCCGGGGTCGAGGGCGGCGGACGGTACGAGATATCGGGACGTTTTCACCCGGACAGCCGTCCTGTGCAACTGCTGTTCGAAGCCGATGCCGGCGATATGGCGCGCCCGCAGAACATCATGCCCACCGCCGGGGGCAAGCACGCCGATATCCATTCCGCTTCGATGATCGACGACAAGACTCTGAAAGTCTCTGCCGACGGCTCCTTCCGCATTACGGTTTCGAGCGAACCCAGCGGCGGCGAAAACCACATGCAGATCCCAGACAGCGGCTATGTGATGATCGGGGTTCGTGACATGCTGGGCAAGTGGACTGACCGGCCGTGCAAGCTCTCGATCCGCCGGCTCGACCGGGTGCCCGCCGAACCATGGAACATTTCAACGGTGCGCGCCCGGGTGCACGAGAGCCTGGAAGGCTATATTCGTTTCTGGTCACATTTCCCCGACATCTGGTTCGGCGGCATTGCCGCCAATGCCAAGTCGGCGCTGATGGAACGGCCCAATGGCTGGGGCTTTGTCGGGGGGCTCAATTTCAGTCTCAAGCCAGATGAGGCCATGCTGGTGACGACGCATCCTGGCGGCTCGAAATATACCGGCTTCCAACTCAACGACCCCTGGATGATCGCGCCCGACGCAAGGGCGAAGCAGGTCTGCCTCGAACTGAGCCAGACCACGCCCAATGCCGACGGCACGGTCAGCTATGTCATTGCCAAAAGCGATCCCATGGCCGCCAACTGGCTCGATACCGATGGCATGGACGACGGCATCGGCATCATGCGCTGGCAGCAAATTCCGGCCGGACTCAAGCCGGACGGGCTGATCCGCGATTTCAGGGTGATCAAGCTCGCCGAGGTGCCGGGGCTGAAGCTGCCCATGGTGACCGCCGAGGAGCGGCGGCGGCGAGTGGCGGCGCGCTGGGCCGACTATTCGTCGCGGGCGACGTGAGCGCGAGCCGCGCGCGCGGCGTCAGTGTTTCTCGCCCTTGATGAGCGTGTAGATACTGCTCCCCGTGCCGACGAATCTGCGCCTGATGAATTTCCAGCCCGCGTCCGTCCGCACCAGCTCGTCGTCGTAGTAGCCCAGAAACAGGAAGCCCTGGTCTTCACCGGCCACTTTGCCGCCTTCGTGAATGTTCGAGCGCGCGGTTGCCGTGTCGCCAGACACATCGATCAGCGCGGGAGAATTGAGCTGCACGACATAGTCCATCGTCGCGAAGAAGTCGGTGAGCGCCTGGCGGATCGCGGCATGGCCTTCGAAGCGCATGGCGAAATGCGGGATCTCCCAGACGCCGTTCTCGGCATAGGTGCCGACGGCCATGTCCCAGTCGCCGAGGCTGCCGTAGTGGCTGTAGGTGTTGATCAGGCGCTGGATGGCCAATTCGTCTTGCATGCCGCTCTCCCCTTGCGCATTTACCGCGCAACCTAACCGGGAGAGAGAAAGATGCCCAGCCCGATCGAAACCGTCAGCACCTTCCTCGATTTGTGGGATCGCCCCGGCGGCCTCGCCCAGGCGATCCGCGATCATTTCACGCCCGATGCGGTCTGGGAGAACCACGGCTTCGTCACATCGAAGGGCATCGACGAAGCCATCGGCGTGCTGGCCGGCTTCGGGCAGGACGCCGACAGCCTGATCATGCAGGTCGATACATTGGCTATCGCGGCGCAGGGCAACAAGGTGCTGACCGAGCGCATCGATCACATCGTCGGGTCCGACGGCAAGCCGGCGATATCCTTTCCGGTGATGGGTATTTTCGAGATCACGCCGGATGGAAAGATTTCGGCCTGGCGCGACTATTTCGACACCAAGGGGTTCGCCGATCAGTGGCAGCCATCGACAGGCGCCGGCTGAACGGCATTGCCCGGCTGGCAGTTGCCTGCATGAATGCAACAAAAGACAATAGGGGCACGGCATGCCCCCGGGGGAGGACAGGCCTTTGGCCCAGAACAAAGTACAAGAAGAACAGCCGATCGGCTGGGGCGCCAAGGCGATCATCCTGGCCGGCGGCCCGGCGATTTCACTTGCGACATCGCTGATTCAGGCGGTGCTTCCCAGCATCCAGCGAGACCTGGCGCACGGGCCCGACGAGGCCTTTCTGGTCAAGATGCTGGTGGGGGTGAATACCCTGGCCATGGCGATCGGCGCGGCGTTGACGGGGTTTCTCGTCGATCGGTTCGGGCTCAAGCGAGTCATGACCATCAATTACGCGGTCTATGCGGTGGCCGGTACAGCCGGAGTCTATCTCAACGATCTCCACTTGCTATTGGTGTCGCGTTTCCTGCTAGGGCTTGCAGCCGCGGGAGCGGTGACGGGCAGCATCATCATCATCAACGCGCGCATGGGGACGCAAAAGCGCGCGACCTGGCTGGGCTATTACAACGCTGTGGCCCAGGCAGGCTCGGTCGTGCTCAACCCGGTGAGCGGCATGCTGGCCGAGATCAGCTGGCACTGGGCCTTCGCGATTTATGGCATCGCCGCGCCATTCGCGGTCCTCGCCTTTGCCGCGCTTGACGGCAAGGCGCCGAAAAAGGTGGAGCAGGAACACCCGGCGGGGCCGCCGCTGTTCAGCTGGTTTCCGTTCCGCTTTGCCTTCCTCGGCGTTTGCCTGGGCATCATCATTTATATCCCGGCGGTCTACCTGCCCTTCCTGCTCGATAATCTCGGCATGAAGAGCCCGAGGACGATTTCCATCGTGCTGACCGGCGACATCATCGCCGGCTCAATTGCCGCACTGCTTTATGGCCGTGCGCGGCGGGTGCTTTCCGAATACCAGGCCTTTTCGATTTCGGTCGCCTTTGCGGGGCTCGGCCTGTTTATCGCGGCGCTGGCGCCCAATGTCGTGCTGGTGATCATCGGATCGGTGGTGTTCGGCATTGGCGTGGCCTGGTTCCAGCCCAACCTGATGTTCGTCCTCGCCGGTCGTGTCGCGCCCGAACAGCAAGGCCGTGCGGCGGGTCTGGTCAAGAGCTCGGTCTATCTCGGATCGCCGGTTGCGGTGTTCCTCACCGAACCCGTTTCGCGCAGCTACGGTGCGACCGGAGCGGTACTGACGGTCGTGCTGTTCTCGGCGGCGCTTTTCGTCCTGGCCCTGCCGAAGCTGGCGCGGCGCTGATTGTTAGATCGGATCGAATTCCAGATGCAGGTGCTTCATTGCCCTGAGGATATAGGTGGGCTCGTATTCGAACCGTTCCTGTCCGTTTGGCCCATGATGCGCCTCGGACAGCCTGATATTGCCCATCCGCGCCAATAGCCGCTCAATGCTGACCTGCACTTCGCGCCTGGCGAGCGGCGCGCCAATACAGGTGTGTGCGCCGCGGCCGAAAGCGAGGTGTTCCCTGGCTCTGGACCGATTCATGTCGAACCTGTCGGGATTGTCGAAACGCCTGGGGTCGCGGTTGGCGGCCATGTGCGACATCAGCATCGTCGTCCCGGCCTTGATTTCGACGCCGCCCAGCGTCGTCGTTCGTACACAGAGCCGCGCGGCGCTCTTTACCGAACCGTCGTAGCGCAGCACTTCCTCGATGAAGTCGGGGATACGTTCGGGGTAGGCGCGGAGTTCGGTCTGCACTTCGGGCTGGGTGGCGATCACCCGGAATGCATTGGCGAGAAGCCGATTGGTGGTGTCCTGCCCCGCGCCAAACAGGAAGGCGCCCAGCCCGGTGACATCGGTCAGCGTTGGCCGGCTGCCGTCGGGGAAGCGCGCGAGCGCGAGTTCGGTGAGGATTTCGCCCTCGCCGGTGAGGCCGAACAATCGGGCGAAGGGCCGGATCAGCGGATGATTTGCCACCCGGCGCTTGGCGAGATAGCCGAATATCTCCTTGCCGACCTTGAACAGCGGGTTGGTCGAAAGGTCCTCAACCGAAGCGCCGACTTGTGCGGGAACTGTATTCTGCAGCCATTCGCGGAATTTGGCACGTCCACCTTTGGGAACGCCCAGCAAGTCGGAAATCACCAGCGTCGCATAAGGTCCGCCATACTGTTCGGGTAAGTCGACTTTGCCGGAGGCATGGAATTCGTCGATAAGGCTGTCGGCGCTGGCGCGCAGCTTGGGCTCAAGTTCCTTGAGCCGCGTCGGCGTGAAAAGGGTGGCAATGATCGAGCGCAGGTTGAGGTGCCGCTCACCGGTCTCAGTGACGACCTGGTCGGCAAAAGGAATGCGTTTGCGCTCGCTTTCCACCTGTGCCTCGATGTCGTCGCCCTCGGGTTCGAAGGGCAGGCCGGGAATTGGCCCGGTGACAGCGTTGACTGGGGAGAAATGTACGTTGTCGAGCATCAGCTCGATGATTTCCTCGTAACCCGTGACGGCAACGACATTGCGGTGCGGCAGCCGCGTCACCGGGCCCTGTTGGCGCAGGAAGTGGAAATAGGCGTGCGGATCCTCGACCAGCGCGGTGTCGGTGTAGAAATCGGCCGTGGCGTAATCGATAGCGGGTGCGTTCATCGGGAATGTCCTGTCATGCCAGCCGCAGCAGCAGTTCGGCGGTCTTTTCGGGTTCGGTGATCATCAGATCGTGGCCGGTGTCGATTTCCCAGACGTTATCGGCGGCAAAGTAGCGGTCGATATTCTCGTTCTGCTTGCGAAGTTCCAGTGTCGAAGGGCAGTTGACGATGGTGCGCGGAATGCGTGCCACTCGTTCGGGATCGGCCAAGACCAGCTTTTCCTCGAAACATTTCCAGGGGTGCGGCCGCAGGCGTTGCAGCATCCAGGCCCAGTCTGTTTCATCAGTCACGCCGTAGATCGCGCGTGCCACCGGCATATCGGGCCAGAGCACCAGTTCCACCCCATCGACCACTCGCGCTTCCGGCCTGATCGCTTCGCGAACTGCCGGCGAGCTGTCTTCAAGCGCCTCTCCCTGGGCAGGAATCGTGGCATCTAGGAAGGCCAGTTGCGCCACTCTGTCATTCACCCGGTCAGCAGCGCCGGTTATTACCATGCCGCCATAGGAATGGCCGGCAAGAATTACCTGGCTTAGATCTTCGGCCTCGATCAGGCGGACCACGTCCTCGATATGGGTGGAGAGCGAGGTTGCGGGCGTCAGCAAATGCGCGCGCTCGCCCAGCCCGGTCAGGCTCGGCGCATAGACTTCATGTCCGGCCGCGCGCAGCAGCCGGGCGACACGCTGGTAGCACCAGCCACCGTGACCCGCTCCGTGAACGAGGACATAAGTGGCCATCGCATCGAATCTCCTGTCAGGAGACTATGATACTGTCTGGATCATAAGGCAATGCGTTCAGCACAGGCTGGCTGGGGCGGCAGGATTCGAACCTGCGAATGCCGGTACCAAAAACCGGTGCCTTACCACTTGGCGACGCCCCATCGAGTCTTGGCCACCAGCGGGGCGCGCTTAGCGGCTGCCGCGCGCGAAGGGAAGGGCGGATTGGGCGATAGCAAACCGTCTATGCTCGGTGTCAGAAGAATGTGCGCTGGAGCCGCTCCAACAGGCTTGGCTGGTCAAGGCGCAATTTACCAGCCATCAACGCGACCCAGATTTTTCCGACGCCCCTGTTGCAAAAAGGTCACGCTCGGGAATTTTCTCGCGCAGCCAGTTGCAAAGTCCCGGGTTTTCCTGCGAGACGTCGCAGCAGGGAAGGTGCACCAACAGTGGCTGCTGCTACCGGGCGCAAGATGCGGTTCGGTTGACGCTGCCGGGTCCTTTCGGGAGGAACCAGATGACCAAGCATTCGCTCGCAAAAATCTCGCTCGCTTCAACTCTTGCCATGGCTCTAGCCACTCCGGCGTGGGCGCAGGATTCAGGCAGTGGCGATGACGGTGACATTATCGTCACCGCGCGGCGTTCCGAAGAAAAACTCCAGGACGTGCCGATTTCGATCACGGTGCTGAACAAAGAGGACATCAGCAAGCGAAACCTGGTCAGCACGGCCGATCTGGGCACCTATGTGCCGTCGCTTTCGGTCAACTCGCAGTTCGGGCCGGAAAAGAGCAGCTTTGTTATTCGCGGCTTTACGCAAGAGTATCATACGGCGCCGACCGTTGGCGTCTATTTTGCCGACGTGATCGCGCCGCGCGCGCTGGGGCCGACGACATCGGGCAATGGCGCAGGCGTCGGCTCGCTGTTCGATCTTGAGAACATTCAGGTGCTGAAAGGGCCTCAAGGCACCCTGTTCGGCCGCAACACTACGGGCGGCGCGATTCTGCTGGTGCCAGCCAAGCCGACGGACAAGCTCGAAGGCTTCGTCGAAGGTTCGGTTGGCGGGTATAACCTGCGCCGGGTGCAGGCCGTCCTCAACGCGCCGTTATCCGATACGATCCGCTTGCGCGGCGGCATCGACTGGAACCAGCGCGATGGTTACCTGATGAATCATAGCGGTATTGGGCCGGATCGTTATCGCGACACCAATTATATCGCAGCGCGGTTGAGCCTGGTCGCCGATCTGACACCGGATATCGAAAATTACACCATCGGCACTTACAGCCATTCCAACACCAAGGGCGATGTGCCTCGCATGGCCTATTGCAACCGGGCGGGGGCCACTGCCTTCCCGACCGAGGTGCTGGGATTCAATTTCAACAATTTCCTGCCCTATCTGGCCTGTGCTCAGATCGATCGCCAAGCCGCCCGCGGCGACACGCTGTTCGATGTCGAAACCAACAATCCCAATCCGCGCCAGCAGGTGAAGCAGTGGGGTATATTCAACACCACCACCTGGAAGGTCAGCGATAACCTGACGGTCAAGAACATCATTTCCTATCAGGAATACCGCGAATGGGCCAATTTCAGCCTGTGGGGCGATAATCTTCTCATTCCGGCGGGAACGCCCTTTGCCGGCGTGTTTCTGCCGCCTGTGGGCGCAGTCGGCAGCAAGACGATCGCGCTTCAGGAAGGCAACAAGGGCCCTACTACCGCGCAATCGACCTTCACCGAGGAAATTCAGGTCCAGGGCACGACCGCCGATGGCAAGCTCAATTGGCAAGCAGGCGCCTATCTTGAAGTGTCGAAGCCGCTCGACTGGAACAGTCAGCTGGTCGAGATTTTCATTAACTGTACCAGCGTCCAGAAAAACCAGTGCTCGCCATCGGATACTGGCTCGATTTCCGATGCGAGCTCGAAGGACTGGTTCAACAATAAGGGCCTTTATGCCCAGGCTACTTACAAGTTCAACGATCAGTTCGCCATTACCGGCGGCTTCCGTTACACTTGGGACAAGCAGCGCGACGAAGCACAATTGCTCAACGTCAACTTCCCGACTGCTGCCAGCACCCGGTTCCCGGGCGCTCCGGTCGGCGTTCCTATCTACACCTGCCAGAATCAAACACTGTATAATGTCGGAGGCGATATCAGTAAGCCGCTGATCGTGCCGAGCAGCGACAATTGCAACCAGACCATCCTGCTCAACAACAGTGCGCCGACATGGATGATCGACCTTGAATGGAAGCCGACGAGCGACATTCTGGTCTTCGCCAAATATGCTCGCGGCTATCGCGCCGGTTCCATCACCAACAACTCCATCGGTCTGGAAAGGTCCGATCCAGAAAAAGTCGATTCGTTCGAGGTCGGCGCCAAGACCAGTTTCCGCGGCGCTATGCCCGGATATTTCAACATCACCTGGTTCTACAACAACCTGACCAATCAGCAGCTGGCAACCAATTCGGTCATCAACCGTGGCCCGAACGGCGATCCTGCGGCGGGGCACCGGGGCTCCGTTGATTTCGGCGGCGTAATTCCTCCGGCCGCACCAACGGTCAATGCTGGTAAATCGCGCATCTGGGGCATCGAAGTGGATGCTGCTATCAGGCCGTTCGATGGCTTCAAAATGGATGTGGGGTATACCTATCTCAATACCAGGCTGGTCTCCTTCACTACTCCGCCCGTGCCGATTTATTACGCATCGCTGACTCCGGCGACGGCGGTCGGGGGGCCGCTGCCCCTCTCGCCGAAAAACCGGATCACGCTGACGGGCACCTATACCCTTCCGCTTGACGAGAAGGTGGGCAAGGTCTCCATCGGGGCGACTTTCACCCATACCGACGCCAACGAAGCCCGGTCGCAGTTTGCAACACCGGCCTACCTAGTCGAGGCGTCGAACCACCTCAATGTCAACGTCGACTGGAATAACGTGCTCGATACGCCGCTCGACTTGTCCTTCTTCATGACCAATGTCACGAACGAAGCGTACATCGTCTTCCCGAGCAGCAGTTTCTTTACCTTCGGTGGCGATGGTGGCCACGTCAACGAACCGCGCATGTGGGGTTTCCGCCTCAAGTACCGCTTCGGCGACTGATTTCAGCGGCATTCAATACAGGGAAGGCGGGTGCTGCGGCGGCCGCCTTTTCTTTTGCAGCGAATTATCGGGTTTGCCTTCGGCCTGCATCCTGTTGCGAGGCTGCCTTGTCGCACAATTGCCGCAGGTGCAGGCCTGAGCATGTCGGGGATTGCAAATGCCCGCTCATCTGGCAACATCGCCCTGAATGGTGCGAATTGGGCGTGATTGGACATCGAATGCACGGGCCATCCGTGCCTAGACCCAATTGGTTGATATGGGAGGTAAACAATGACATTCTCGAATATCGCAAAAATCTCGCTCGCTTCGACGTTGGCCATGGCTCTAGCCACTCCGGCGTGGGCGCAGGATTCAGGCAGTGGCGATGACGGTGACATTATCGTCACCGCGCGGCGTACCGAGGAAAAGCTTCAGGATGTGCCGATCTCGATTACGGTCCTGAGCCAGGAGGCGATCACCAAGCGCAACCTGATCAACGCCGGCGATCTTGGCAACTATGTTCCCTCACTTGCGACCAATGCCAATTTCGGTCCGGAAAAGAGCAGTTTTTCGATCCGCGGTTTCATTCAGGAGGGGCGAACCTCCCCCTCAGTCGGGGTCTATTTCGCAGACGTCGTCGCGCCGCGGGCCAATTCCGGCACGACTTCGGGCAACGGCGCGGGCGTCGGTGCGTTTTTCGATCTCGAGAACGTGCAGGTGTTGAAAGGGCCGCAAGGCACTTTGTTTGGCCGTAACACAACCGGCGGTGCCATCCTGCTTGTCCCTACGAAGCCCAAGGACCGGCTAGAAGGCTTTGTCGAGGCTTCGGTCGGCAACTACAACATGCACCGGGTTCAAGCCGTATTGAACGCGCCGCTGAGCGATAATGTGCGGGTGCGTGGTGCGATCGACTGGAACCAGGCCGACGGATATCTCAGGAACAAGAGCGGTATCGGGCCGAAAGCGCTTGGCAACACCAATTACGTGTCGGCCAGACTGAGCCTTGTGTGGGATGTTACGCCGGATATCGAGAACTACACAATCGGACGGTACAGCAAGTCTGACACCTATGGAAACGTTCCCAAGATCATTTCCGCCCCCCCATGTGCAACAGTCGATTTCTGTACGGCGGGTATTGCCGGCGTAGGGATGAACTTCAATGGGCTGGGGCCCTTCCTCGCCCCGCTTGCTGCGAGGCAAATCGCACGAGCGCAGGCGCGCGGCGACGACTTCTGGGACGTAGACAATTCCGACCCCGATCCCAAGTCGATCCAGACGACCTGGCAGGTCATCAACACGACAACCTGGAAGGCAAACGACAATCTGACGGTCAAGAACATCATATCCTATGCGATGTTCAAGGAGGACACGTCCTACAGCCTGTTCGGCGACAATTACCTCTATCCGGATGGCTGGCTGGCCAATTTTTTCTTCGACGGTTTCCCGGGATTTCCTGCAGGCCGTGCGGGTGGAATCAAAATAGCAACCGGGCCGAGCGGCGATTATGCCAACCAGGCCACATTCACGGAAGAACTGCAACTCATTGGCACCGCGGCCGACGGACGGCTGAACTGGCAAGCGGGCGCCTACCTGGAAGTCTCAAAGCCGCATCAATACAATTCCGGTTTCAACGAGATTTTCATCGAATGTGCGAACTCGGCTGCCTACCAGTGTTCGACGTCCAGCTTCCTTTACGGATTCGGTCTGACCAACATTTCGACATCGAGCATCAAGAATTTCTACAACAACAAGGGGCTGTACGCCCAGGCCACCTACAAGATCAGCGACAAGTTCAGCGTCACCGGCGGCATCCGTTATACCATGGACCGCATGCGCGACGAATCGCGCAATATCAACACGACGATCCTCAGCCCGGGCACAGCCATCTTTGTCTGTCAGGATCCGTTCTTTCCAGGCACCGCAACGGGTCCCAATGGCCCGGGTTGCGAGACTCGGGACGTCAATACGGGAGAGCTTGGGATCAAGATCTCCTCCAACCGTCCGACTTGGCTGATCGGCCTCGACTACTATCCTAACCCCGATTTGCACCTCTATGCCAAATATTCGCGCGGCTATCGCCAAGGCAGCATCATTTCAGGCAATTTCGCATCGCCGACGTTCGAACCGGAAAAGGTCGATACCTTCGAGATTGGCGCCAAGACCAGCTTCCGCGGAGCAATGCCGGGCTATTTCAATATCGCGGCATTCTACAACGATTTCAGCAATCAGCAGATCGCGGTCAACACGGTCATCGCGCCCGACTGGGTAAGCAGGATTGCACCCAGCCAGATCATCGCCAATGCCGGCAAATCGCGCATATGGGGCATTGAAATCGACGCCTCGGTAAGACCTTTCGCTGGGTTCAAGCTGGATGCAAGCTATGCCTATCTCAACACCAGGCTCGTATCGATCACACCGCCGCCCTTGCCTGAATTCTATAGCCAGCTCATTCCGGTCGCCGAGGTTGGCGGGCCTTTGGCGCAGTCGCCGAAGAACCGGCTGACCTTGACGGCAACCTACAAGTTGCCACTCAGCGACACTATCGGCGATGTGTCGGTCGGTGCCACCTACACTCATACCGACGCCAACGAGGTCCACACGCAGTTCTTCGCTCCGACCCAATTTAAGGTGCCGGCACAGGATCAACTGAACCTTAATGTGGGCTGGGAGTCAGTAGCGGGTACGCCCATGGACCTCTCGTTCTTCATGACCAATGTCACGAACGAAAAACGAGTGGTCTATCCTATCGCGACTTACCAGACGACGGGTGCGGAATCGGTCTATCTCAACATGCCGCGCATGTGGGGTTTCCGCCTCAAGTACCGCTTCGGCGATTGACCGGGCGCAAGGCCCTCTCCTGACGGGAGAGGGCCAGTCCCTCTCAATCGTAGCGGTCTCCCGCCAGCTCGTCTGGGGCAAGATCGGAGAACCGCGTGATGCGCGATTCGAAGCGCAGCCGCACCTTGCCGGTGGCGCCGTGGCGCTGCTTGGCGACGATCAGTTCGGCCAGACCATAGACCCGCTCCATGTCTTCTTGCCATTTGGCATGCATTTCGTGGGTCTTGGCGTCGTCGCCCTCGGTTGGCTGCTTGGGTTCCTTGGCGGCGACGTAATAGTCCTCGCGATAGACGAACCAGACCATGTCGGCGTCCTGTTCGATCGAGCCCGATTCACGCAGGTCCGAGAGCTGCGGCCGCTTGTCGTCGCGGCTTTCGACCGCGCGGCTGAGCTGCGATAGCGCAATCACCGGCACGCCCAGTTCCTTGGCGAGGGTCTTCAACCCGCGGCTGATTTCCGAAATTTCGTTCACCCGGTTGTCGTTCGCCCGGCCAGTGCCTTGCAACAGCTGCAGATAGTCGACAACGACCAGCCCGATGTCGTGGCGCCGTTTGAGCCGGCGCGCGCGGCTGCGCAAGGCGGCGATGGTAAGGGCCGGCGTATCGTCGATAAAGAGCGGCAGTTCGGCCAGCGTCTGACTGGCGAAGCTGAGCTTCTGGAAGTCGTCGCGGCTGATCTTGCCCATGCGCAGCATTTCGCTGGAAATGCCCGACTGTTCGGCGAGGATGCGGGTGGCGAGCTGGTCGGCGCTCATTTCCAGGCTGAAGAAGGCCACCGGCGCGCCTACCGAGGCTTCCTGATCGATCCCGTCGCGCTGCGTATCGTCGAGGAAGCGCTTGGCGGTGTTGAAGGCGATGTTGGTGGCGAGCGAGGTCTTGCCCATGCCCGGCCGTCCGGCCAGCACGATAAGGTCGCTGTCGTGCAGCCCGCCGATCTTTTCGTTGAGCGAAGTGAGGCCGGTGGTCTTGCCCGAGATATGTCCGCCCGAATTGAGCGCCTTTTCGATCGCCGAGATGGCGACGCGGGTGGCGGCGGCAAACCCCTGCGCCTCGCTTTGCGCGCCGGCTCCTTCGGCAACGTTATACAGCGCGGCTTCGGCAAGTTCGATCTGTTCGAGCGGTTCGACGGTCTCGCTCGTATCCATTGCCGATTCGACGAGATTGCGCCCGACGGAAACAAGTTCGCGCAACAGCGCCAGGTCGTAGATCTGCTGGGCCAGTTCGCGTGGGGCGAGCAGGCCCTGACCGTCGGCGGTCAGGCGGGCGAGATAGGTGAGCCCGCCCAGTTCCTTCAGCGCTTCGTCCGATTCGAAATAGGGGCGCAATGTCACCGGTGTGACCACCGCGCTGCGGTCCATCAACTGGAGAATCCGCGTGAAAATCCGCTCATGGATCGGTTCGAAGAAATGCGCCGGGGTCAGCGAAACGGGCAATTCCTCGATCACCCGGTTGTCGATCAGCACCGCGCCGAGGAAGGCGGCTTCCGCCTCGACATTGGCAGGCAGGGCGCGCACGGCGCTTTCGCCTTGGTTGGGGCGGAGCATGAGATCTTCTTCAGCCATGGGACATGGTTCATTGCGCGCGTTGCCGGGCGTGAGCAAGCGGTGCGATCGGGGGAATTAATCCACAGGGTGTGGAAGGCCCGGCCCCCTTGCCCAGTCATGCCGCATTTGCGAAACGGGCCCTCCATGCCTGACCCGCGAATCTCGCATATCGAACTGGACGACGCCACGATCCTGTGGCGCAATGCCGATATCGAGCAGGAACGGCGCATCGCCATTTTCGATCTGATCGAGGAAAACAGTTTCAAGCCGCTGCGCAGCTGGGCGGCGGGCCACCATGGGCCCTATCGTTTGCGGCTGTCCGTGCATGAAGGCCGCCTTGTGCTCGAGATCTCGGGCGAGGACGGCATGGAGCTGGAAACCCTGATTCTGGGACTGGGCCGTTTCCGTCGGCCAATCCGCGAATATTTCGCCATCTGCGATTCCTACTATCAGGCAATTCGCAAGGCGACGGCCACTGAAATCGAAACCATCGATATGGCTCGCCGCGGCGTACACAACGAAGCCGCGGAAATGCTGCTGGAACGGCTGGAAGGCAAGGTTGAAACAGATTTTCCCACTGCCCGGCGGCTGTTTACCCTGATCTGCGTTCTGCATATCAGGGGGTAGATATGGCGAGAGGCAGAAGCAGCCGCACCCGAATGCGCCTTGCCGGAGCCGTGCTGCTGGTGGCGTTGCTGGCCGGCGGCTATCTATGGTGGCACTTGCATCACTGGGTGCCTGCACGGGCGCAATTTCCGGTCCAGGGTGTCGAAGTGGGGGCCGAGGACGGCGATGTCAGCTGGAAGGCAGTCAAGGCGATCGGCGCCGACTTCGCCTATCTCGACGCCAGCGCCAGCGCCTTTGCCCGCGACCCCAAATTCACGCGCAATCTGGAGGAAGCGCGCGCCGCGAAGTTGCAGGTGGGCGCGGTGCATCGCTACGATCCCTGTCAGCCGGCGGAAAAGCAGGCAGCCAATTTCGTCACCGTGGTGCCGCGCGATTCCACCCTGTTGCCCCCGGCGATCGATCTTGATCGGGATGCAGGCGATTGCCCGGTCAAAGTAAGCGACGCCAAGCTGGAGAGCGAGCTGATGACGTTTCTCAATCAGGTCGAAGCGCATACCGGCAAGCCCGCTCTGCTCAAACTGTCGCCCGGCTTCGAAAAACACTACCGCATTGCCTCGGCGATCGACCGCAACCTGTGGCTGACCGGCGACCGGTTCCAGCCGGACTATGCCGGCCGCCCCTGGACGCTGTGGACCGCCAACAAGGCCTATGCCAACGAAGCCGGCGAGGAGCCGATGCGATGGGTGGTGGTGCAGCCATGAGCGTGGACCGCGAAATGCTGATCGCGGCTGCCCGCGCGGCGTCGGCCCATGCCCATGCGCCCTATTCGCATTTCCATGTCGGAGCGGCGCTGGCGTTCGATGACGGCTCGGTGATCGCCGCGGCCAATGTTGAGAATGCCAGTTACGGTTTGTCGCTCTGCGCCGAGACAGTTGCCGTCGCCACGGCGATGGCCGGAGGGCGGCGCGGGGGGCTGGTGGCCGTGGCCGTGGCGGGCGGTCAGCCCGGCGCGAATGGCGAAGCGCAGCCTGGCGCCCAGCCGGTTACGCCCTGCGGGCGTTGCAGGCAGGTGCTGAACGAACTGGCTGGCCTGGGCGAAACCGATCCGCTGGTATGGTGCATCGGCGCGCAGGACGTGCTGGAATTGCGCCTGTCCGAACTGCTGCCGCATGCTTTCGGCCCGGATAATGTCTTGGGTTAACCAAGCTTAAGGGGTTCCCCGGTAAAGCCCGTCGCGAACGCAGCGCGGGTCCCATGATCAGAACTCAGACAACCTTTGTTATCGGCGCGGGAGCGGGCTGCGAGTTGCAATTGCCGAGCGGGCCGGAGCTGACGCAGCGCATTGCCCAGAGCCTCGATTTCGACCGTTTCGTTGGTGATCTGCAGACCCGCGACTCCACGCTGTTGGGGCAATACCTGTCGAAAATGGCCGCTCGCATGCAGAAGACCGATGAAGCAGTACGCGCCGCAGCCGATCGCATCCGGATTGCCTCCAAGATGGCGCCTTCGATCGACGCGATTCTCGATCAGCACAACAACGACCCGCTGGTGGTCAACACCGGAAAGCTGGCTATCGCCTATTTCATCACTCAGGCCGAAGCCAGGTCTACATTGCGCCAGACCCCGCGTATCGCCAACGAGCTGCCGCTGCAAGGCACGGAAAACTGGCTGTTTCAGGTGGCCAAGCTGATTACCACAGGGGTGCCGCGCAGTCAGGCGGACCGCTGTCTCGACATGGTCTCCTTCGTCAATTTCAACTACGATCGCTCGCTCGAGCACTTCCTGCCGTTCGCTTTCGAAATGGCCTTCGGCATGAATTTGCAGGAAGCGCAGCGGATCGTCGCGGCCAAGCTCAAGATCAACCGGCCCTATGGGTCGGTCGGCCGGCTGCCCTGGCAGGGTGGCGACTCCCCGGATTGCGAATGGGCGAGCGAGAACCCTTGGAACATCCACAATCTGGCGACGCAGATCCGGACGCTAAGCGAACTGCAGCAGAACCAGCAGTCGATCATGCAGATCCAGAACGCGGTGACCTTTGGCAAGCGGCTGGTCATTCTGGGCTTCGGGTTCGAAGCGCAGAATCTCGACCTGCTGTTCGACCGGACACTGTCGCACAACCCCGAAGTTCTGGTGACGCTGTTCGACATGGTGCCGACCAATCGCAACGCGGTACTCAAGGCCATCAAACGCCGCACCGGGCTCGAGCGCGACGACCTGCTGATGGTGATGACCGCGCGGTGTTACGAGACCATGCGGGACTATTCGAACCTGCTGGAAAGCTAGCTCGAGCTTTTCCCTCGTCTGCAACGATATTCGGCTGCGCTATTGCATTTGCGCCCATTTTGCCTGCATTCCACGCTTAGCTAGCGTGGCCCGCGGAAAAGCAGGCGGCCGTTCAAGGCCGCCCGGCCAGGTCAAGAAAATGGAAACGGGGCGGAGAGGACGATATGGGCCAGGAAACCGTGCTCTATGTCTCTTGCGGAGAGACACAGGAAATCATCTGCTTTGCCATGGATCCCGTGACCGGAGATCTGGAACGCAGGTCTGTGACACGATTGCCGGGGGCGCCCGCGCCGGGGCAAGGGGTTCCGGCGCACGCTACGGAGAGATTGCGCTCGAATGGGGCGCCGCTTGCCATCGACCCCGCCGGGCGGGTGCTTTTCGCCGCGATGCGCACTTTGCCCTGCCGCGTGGTCAGCTTTCGTATCTCGCCGAAGTCCGGCGATCTCGAATGGCTCTGTGAAGCGCCGGTGCCAGAGGGCACGGTCTATCTCGCCACCGACAGGGCAGGGCGCTGGCTGCTGGGCGCTGCCTATCACAGCAATGCCGTCTGGGCGGCCCGGATCGCCGAGGGCAGTGGCGTGGAGCAGGCGCCCGTGCAGGTGGTGGAAGGGATCGTCACGCCGCATTCGGCGGTGCTGCATCCCAGCAACCGCTTCGCCTATGCCGGCGCGACCGGCGAGGCTGGGGTCCAGATATTCGATTTTGCAGGCGAAGACCCGCCGCTGCGCGCCCGCAGGGCCGCGCCGCCTTCGCTGCCTGATGCCACTCCGCGGCATCTCGCTATGCACCACGAAGCGAAATTCCTGTTCTGCATGAATGAGAGCAGCAGTATTGTCGACGTGTTCGCCATTGGCGATGACGGACGCACACTGGCGAAGGTCCACAGCGCCGACCAGCGCCCGGCCGGCCAGCAGGACAGCCACGGACTGGGCGCCGATCTCCAGATATCGAAGGACGGCCGCTTCCTTTATTGCTGCGAACGCAAGCGCGGGACGATCAACGTCTTCGCCGTCGACCAGACCAGCGGTGCGTTATCGCCGGTGCAGAGCGTGGACGTGGGCTTAATCCCGCGCAGCCTGGCGCTCGATCCATCGGGCCGCTTCTTTGCCAGCGCCATCCAGGGCGACGGCTTGATCCACATCCATGCCGTATCGCCGGATGATGGCCGGCTGCGGCACTGCGCTACTTACGAAACCGGCGGCACGCCCATATGGGTGCAATTCGTGACGCTGGCCTGAGGCATTGATTCTCGCCAGGCAGCCCAACAATAAGACAATGGGAGAGAATAATGGCCATCATGATAACCGGCGGGACCGGGTTCCTCGGCTCCTATCTGGCGCGCTACCTTGTCTGGGAGCAAGGCCGCAAGGACGTGGTCATTTTCGAGCGCAACCTCAATCCCGAACGCATTCGCGACATCGTCGACGAGGTGACTGTGGTCCAGGGTGACGTGCAGGAGCCGCTGGAACTGCTCGAGGCGATGCAGCAACACAATATCGATTGCGTGATGCACCTTGCTTTCATCGCCGGTGTCGAGGAACCGGGCAAGGCGCTGCCCTATCTGCAGTTCCAGTGCGGTGCGACTGCCAACGTCTATGAGTGCGCGCGGCTGGCCGGCGTCAAGCGCGTGGTCAATGCCAGTTCTCACGCGGTTTACGGCGCGCGGTTCGACCGGCCGGTGACAGAAGACGACGCCCTGCGCCCCGGCGGCCAGCTCTATGCCGCCTGCAAGGTCTGGACCGAGAATGTCGCGGAAAATTACAATAGCCGATACGGCATGGAAATCGTCTCGCTGCGCCTGCAGTCGGCCTATGGCATCGGCAGGGTCCAGCGCGCCCGCGACTGGGCGGCGGGGCTGCTCAATCCCGATGGCTGGAAGAAGCCGAATTACCGGGCCAATGCCGAACTTGCCGCGCTGGGACAACCAATCTCCATGCCGC
This sequence comes from Novosphingobium sp., assembly GCA_050248535.1. Classification (GTDB taxonomy): domain Bacteria; phylum Pseudomonadota; class Alphaproteobacteria; order Sphingomonadales; family Sphingomonadaceae; genus Novosphingobium. The sequence continues at coordinate 6,436 of JBFWSE010000026.1, read as the reverse complement.
CTGACGAGGAAATCGACGATTTCCTGCATGCATCCGATACGGCTCTGGCCTTCTGGCTGGCAGCAACGGCGCCCAAGCCGGAAAGCTGGGTTTACAATGTCAGCAACGAGCATCGGCCAATCGGCGACTATACCAGGATTCTGCGTGAATTACTGCCCGAATCGTCGATTTCGGTAGGGCCGCAACCGCGCAATCCGACCCTGCTTGATAGCACGCGCATTCGCCAGGAACTGGGTTTCGCTCCGAAATTCACTCTGGAGGCAGGGCTTGCTGCCTATGTAAGCGAAGTCAGAAAACGGGCGAATCTGTAGCCTCGCTATAGCCGCGCGCGCCGGAAAGGGCGGGAGCGAAATGGGCCGGCAACAGGTTCGGCCGGACAAGCCCCTTCACACGCCGCGCTCGTCCAGCCATTCGAGCAGCGCGGCGAGGCAATCGCGCGCGAGCAGCATGCTGCGTTCCGGACTCCACCCTTGGGTGGCACAGGGCAAAGGGTCATGGTCCTTGAACGGCATTTCCAGCGTCATCGAAACCGCGCCATAGCGCTCGGCGATCTGGCTGGTGGCCATGGTGAGATTGCCCTTGCCTGGCCGGGCCACGGGATAGCCCACTCTGGTCTGGAAATCGGGCGTGCGGCGGTCGAGAATCGCCTTGTAGCGGTTGAAGAGCTCCAGCTGTTCGGGCCTGAGCGAAGGGATGCCTTCGAAACCCGCGAGGAACACGGCCGCGATCGCCTCGTCGCCGTGCACGTCCATGGCGTAATCGACGCCGCTTTCGTCCATGGCATTGCGGATCGCCAGCACTTCGGGCGAGCGTTCCATGCTCGGTTCGGCCCATTCGCGGTTGAGGTTCACGCCAAGGGCATTGGTTCGCAAGTGGCCGCGGCGCGATCCGTCGGGGTTGCAGTTGGGCACCAGATGCAGCCGTGTGCGTTGCCGTAGCGCGCGGCCAACCGGGTCGGCCGGGTCGGTCAGGCAGTCGAGCGCGCCTTCCATCCACCATTCGGCCATGCTCTCGCCGGGGTGTTGGCGGGCGATCAGCCAGACCTGCGTCTCGCCCTCGCCCATTTCCAGGCAATCGACCGGCTGGCCATCCAGACTATGGCCAAGACAGCGGTAATCGACGCCAGGCTCCAGCGCCGTGCCGGCGACGAGATCGTGATGCCGTTCCATCGAATAGGGGGCGAAATAGGCGAACCAGGCAAAGTCGCTTTGCGGCGTGTAGCGTATCGTCAACGTGCCGCCGTCCGCATCCTTGTTCCACTCCGTTTCGGCGCGGTTCCACTCTTGCCGGTCTTCCGAAACACAGGCGCGATATCCGGGCCAGCCCTGTGGATAGGCGGCTGAGGCGAGACCGGTCAGCCGCAAGACCAGCTCGCGCCCTCTGCTGCCCGAAACACGGAAATGGAACCATTGGAAGAAATCCGAATTCCGGTCCTTGCGGATCGCAAGCCTTGCCTGGCTGCCGGAGATGGAGAGAACGTCTATGTTGCCGGAATCGAATGCGGCATCGATTTGGATGTCATTCATCTTACGAGGATAGTCTCACCCGAAGTGCCGGGGAAGTCCTTGAACAGCGCTTCGGCAAGTTTGGGCGCGCCGAGCTCGGTCGAGGCGAGGGGAGAGCCTGCCCGCACGGTGAAACTGGCACGGCCTTCCCACAGCGCCTTGTCATTTCCGCGTTCCTTGATCGCCACGGCCATGGTGGTTTCCACCTGTTCCGGCGGCGGCCCCGATAGATCGAGCCCGACGCCAACACCTACCCCCGAACCCCAGCTGCCGGTCGATCCGCCCACGCCCACCGAAACCGGCCCCTTGGCGCGTCCGGCGGTGTAGGACTGGCGTTCGAGTTTGAGCAGGGCGATCTGGCGGGAACTTCCGCCGGGGGCCATGCTGTATCCTAGCAGGGCCAGTTGCCGCTCGACAGCCGTCGCATAGCTGCGGAATTCCATGGATCCACCATCCTGCCCGGGCGCCGGTTCGATAGCAATCGTCCCCTGTCCCAACGCGGCCGTATCGGGCAGGTGAAAGCGCGTCACTTCGACCGGCCCCACCGGTGCGACGCAGCCCTGCAGCGCGGCCAGAGCCAGCACGCTGCCGAATATGGGCACAAGTCTCATCGCCGCTCCTCCGTTCGACTGTTGCCGAACCTGACGCGCGCGGCATAAAGATGCAAGCGTTGCCGGGGGGTGAACCGGGCGGCGTTAACCATTATGCTGCAAGCCTGTGCTAGCGCGGTTGTTGAAATGACAGACAAAATCCCCGTCCTGGTGACCGGCGGCGCCGGCTATATCGGCAGCCATGCCGTGCTGGCGCTGCGGGACGCTGGCTGGCCGGTTGCGGTAATCGACAATCTGACTACCGGGTTTCGCTGGGCCGTGCCCGATGGCGTGCCGTTCTATCAGGGTGATATCGCCGACGAGACGATGCTGGCGCGCATATTCGCCGAACAGGACTCGCGTGCGGTAATGCATTTCGCCGGATCCATCGTCGTGCCGGAATCGGTATCGGACCCGCTCAAGTACTATCTCAACAACACGGTGAAGAGCCGTGCGCTGATGGCCTCGGCCGTCGCGGCGGGCGTGCCGCACTTCATTTTCAGCTCGACCGCCGCAACCTATGGCGTGCCGGACGTTCCTGCTGTGACCGAGTCAACGCCGCAGCATCCGATCAATCCCTATGGCAGGTCCAAGCTGATGACCGAGCAGATGCTTGCAGATGTCGCCGCCGCGCACCCGATGAACTATTGCGCCCTGCGCTATTTCAACGTGGCCGGGGCCGATCCCGATGCGCGCACGGGCCAGTCGACCGCGGGCGCGACGCATCTCATCAAGGTCGCTGTTGAGGCGGCGCTGGGCAAGCGCGGCCATGTCGATGTCTACGGCACCGATTTCGCCACTCCGGACGGTACCGGAGTACGCGATTATATCCATGTGTCGGACCTTGCCGCTGCGCATGTTCTGGCGCTCGAGGCGCTGATGGCCGATCCCGGGACGTCGCTGACCATGAATTGCGGCTATGGCCGGGGTTATTCGGTGCTCGAAGTGCTCGATGCGGTCGATCGCGTGACCAATCGCAAGCTCGATCGCCGCATGGGCCCGCGCCGCCCGGGCGATGCGGATTCTCTGATATCCGATAATGGCCTGATCAAGGCGACTTTGCCCTGGCTGCCTCGTCATGACGATCTCGATGCGATTGTGCGGCATGCGCTGGCCTGGGAAAGCAGACTGGACGACATTATAGACAACCGAGCCGGTTGACTTCGCATCGAGCCGCCTCTAACGGCCCACCTTCAGTTTTCGCGGCGCCTATGCCGCCCCGAGGATAAGATGAAGATTCGCAACAGCCTCAAGTCGCTCAAGGGCCGCCATCGCGACAACCGCGTGATTCGCCGTCGCGGGCGCACCTATGTGATCAACAAGACCAACCGCCGCTTCAAGGCGCGCCAGGGTTGATTCGCATCCCGGCGAGAACCGGGGTGGCAGCATGATCGAAGCAGTGGTTTTCGACGTTGGACGCGTGATTGTCCAATGGGATCTGCGGCATTTGTTCCGCGATCTGATTGCAGATCCGGCCGAACTCGAATGGTTCGTCGCCCATGTCGTCACGGAACAATGGCACTTTCAGCACGACGCCGGCCGTCCCCTGGCCGAGATGGTCGCCGAACGTAGCGCCCAGTTTCCGCAATACAGGCCCCTGATCGAACATTACGCGGCAAATTTCAATCAATCGGTGCCCGGCCCGGTTCCCGGTACGATAGCCTTGATCGAAGCGCTCGACGTCCGGCAGGTGCCCCTGTTCGGCATTACCAATTTCGGTGCCGAATTCTGGCCAGTCTTTCGCCCGGAATGGCCCGTGTTCGATCGTTTCGTCGATGTTGTCGTCTCAGGCGTCGAAAAAGTGGCCAAGCCCGATCCGGCGATCTTCTCGCTGGCCGTGAAAAGATTCGGCCATGCACCTGCCGATATGCTGTTTATCGACGACAATGCCGAAAACATTGCCACCGCGCGTAATTGCGGCTGGCAGGTCCATCACTTTACCGATGCAGCCGGGCTTGCCCTCGACCTGCGCGAGCGCGGGCTTATCGCCTGACGTTATAGGCCAGTTGAGCATCGTCGAGCTGGAAGCCGACCAGCAATTCGAAAGTCGCACGCGCGACCGCCGCCTTCACTTCGGGTTCAGCAAGCGGATCGACGGCGGCATCGTCCTCACCCGCACGACGCTTGCGGGTAATGCGATCGCGGATGTCCTGAGGCAGAGTCGCCTCAGCCCGGTCAATGACGGCAGATCCCGCGCCGCGGCCCTGCGCACGGTCCTGCCCATCGGCGAAATTGATCACCACCTGACCGATGCGCTTGGAAACCACGGCCGTGCCGCCGCGCAGCACGGATACATAATAGGGCAGAACCACTTGGCGCGCGCCGCGCACATCGGTGCGCCGGGCGAGCACGTCGAAAGTGGCGCTGGCGGTGACATTGCCGGTCGCATTGCGGCCGCCGTCGTCGCACTGGCTGCGCACATTGGTGATGGCCGCCACGACGTCGATATCGTCGGCGCTGCGTCCGCTGCCAAGACGGAACAGGGTGATGTCACCGGTATAATCGGGCACGCCGATTGCGGGGCAGCGGCTGCGAATCGCGGTGATGCCCACGCCCCCGTCGATCACGATGTCTCCCTTGCTGCGGCAGCCACCAAGGACGGCGACCACGGCGACGGCTGCAAGGAGGTGCGATTTGCGTATCATCTTGGCATCCCAGGTATGGCGGACCGAAGCGGCGTTCTGCACGCCCTAGCGGCGCGGGCGGCAAAGCGCTAGAGGCCCCGGGATGAACGCACCATTTCCGCAAGCCAGACTGCCGCTCAAACTGATACTCGCCGCCCCGCGTGGCTTTTGCGCCGGAGTCGACCGGGCGATCGACATCGTCGAGCTGGCGATCAAGCGCTATGGCGCGCCGGTCTATGTCCGCCACGAGATCGTCCACAACAAGCATGTGGTAGACGGGCTAAAGGCCAAGGGCGCGATTTTCGTCGAGGAACTCGATGAAGTGCCCGATGGCGCCAAGGTGATCTTTTCCGCCCATGGCGTGCCCAAGGCGATACCCGAGACGGCCACCTCGCGCGGGCTTGACTGGCTCGATGCGACCTGCCCGCTGGTGAGCAAGGTGCATCGTCAGGCCGAAAGGCAGATCGATGCCGGTCGGCACATCGTCTTCATCGGCCATGCCGGTCATCCCGAAGTGGTCGGAACTTTCGGGCAAGTGCCGGATGGGAACATGACGCTGGTCGAATCGGTCGAGGATGTCGCCAAGCTGAAATTCGCACCCGATGCGCCGCTGGCCTTCCTCACCCAGACCACCCTGTCGGTCGACGACACTGCCGAAATCGTCACGGCCCTGCATGGGCGCTTTCCCGGCATTGTCGGCCCGCGGGCGGACGATATCTGCTATGCGACGTCGAACCGGCAGGCTGCGGTCAAGGCTATTGCCGACCGTTGCCAGCTGCTGCTGGTGATCGGCGCTCCCAACAGTTCGAACTCACGCAGACTTGTCGAAGTGGCCGAACGGTATGGCACGCCGGCGCGGCTGATCCAGCGGGCGAGTGAGATCGATCCGTCCTGGCTCGATGGCGTCGACGCTCTCGGCCTCACTGCCGGTGCTTCCGCGCCCGAAGAGCTGGTCACCGAAGTGATCCTGCGGCTGGGCGAATGGCGGCAGGTGGAACAGGAAGAAGTGGCGACGACGGAAGAGCGCATGGTGTTCAAGCTGCCGCGTCAGCTCGCGGAATAGGCGCGGCGGCGTGGCGGTCTATACGGCGTTGGGGGCCGAAGAGCTGGCCGAGATCGTCGGCTGTTTCGATGTCGGCACTCTGATCTCGGCAAAGGGCATTGCCGAAGGGGTTTCGAACAGCAACTGGCTTATCGAAACCGAGAATGCGGCGGGCGAGCACGCGCGCTTTATCCTCACCATGTACGAGGAGCGCACCGATGTGGGCGACCTGCCGTTCTTTCTTGGCCTGCTCGATCATCTCGCAGGCCGGGGGTGCCCGGTGCCGCGCACCATCCATGACCGGGAAAACCGCGCTTTTCGTCTGCACGGCGGCAAGGCATTGGCGCTGATCGAATTCCTGCCGGGCATATCGGTTTCGGCGGCGACGCCCGGACATGTGCACGCGGTCGGCATGGCGCTGGCGCAGGTCCACCTTGCCGCCGCCGATTTTCCCGGCAGCCGTGAAAATGGAATGGGACCTGCCGCCTGGCGCAAGTTGATCGATGCCTGCGGCGCGCAGGGGATGGCTTCGATCAATTCGGGGCTGAGCGGCCTTGCCGGACGCGAAATGGCAGCCATCGAAACGCACTGGCCTTCGGATCTGCCCCGGGGTGTGATTCACGCCGATCTGTTTCCGGACAACGTGCTGATGCTGGGCGAGACCGTGACCGGCCT
>JBFWSE010000025.1:0-36990 GCA_050248535.1 Novosphingobium sp. | reverse complement strand
TAAGAGTCTGATTCGAAATTCGCGAAAGGGCGAATTTCGAGACGGCACCGGCCCGAAATGGAGTTTCGGAATAGACATTAAGACTTGCAATCGCCCCAGACCGCAAGATCGATATCCTGCGTGCGTTCCATCACCTTGCGCATCCCGATCATCCGGCATTGGCTTCGGACATAGCTTTCGACCATGCCCTGGGTTTCCGCGTTGACCGGCCCGTTGTGGATCGGCTGGGCGATCACCACCACGCCCGGCTTCGCCGCCAGCGCACGGCGCATTTCCGCTGCGGTCGACAAGTGGCTGACGTCCTTTTCGATCAGCGCCGACAAATGGGTCGGAAAGACCAGAGGCGTCATGAAGCTCTTGTGCGCATAGGTATAGAGCTGGGCAGGCGCTTCGAATGTCAGCAGGCCTCTTCCGGCGTCATGCGCGCGAACAGTGGCCGCCAGGTTCTGCATAGCCGCGCGCGCTTCGCGGGTGTGGGTGAACTGGAACGGCTGGGCGATGAAGAAGGACATTGCGGCCAGCATGGCGATGCCGATGCGGCCCGCCGACCCCCGCGCGAGAAAGGGGGCTGCCGCCAGGCACAGCGGAATGGTCAGCGGCATGGCATAATGGATGTAGAAATTGGCGACAGCCAGCAGGCTGACAAAGGCTGCGATAAGCCACATGGCAAGGAAGCGCCGATCCTGCCGCTTCGTTTCCAGCCATCCGAATGCCGCTAACACTGCCAAGGGCGCCAGGAACAGGAACATGATCCTGAGGCGGATCCATGACGTGAGGAAATCGGAAGGCTTGGCCAGGTTCGACGTAACCATGGCATGCCAGTATTCGGCCCAGTGCCCGCCCAGCCAGTATCCGCCCGCTATGGCAAGGCTCGGCGCCGCGCCGATTGCCGCCCAGCCAACCGCCATGCCCGCAACGCGGCGCAGGTCTGCGCCCGATCGCGCCAGAATCGCCGTGGCATAAAGCCCGAGAAACGCGGCCTCGAACAGCGCCGTGGTCTTAATCGTGATGCCCAGTCCCGCCAGCAACATGGCCAGCGCCACCGTTCGCGGCGCCTTGCCTTGCTCAAGAGCAGGCAGCGCGCGCAGTACGATCAGGGCAGCAAGGGCAATGAACAGATTGTAAAATACCGGCGACTGTCCACCGTAGCCCTGCAAGGGACCCAGCCATAGCAGATAGGCTGCGCCTGCCAGCAAGGCGCCCTGCAGGCCGGCGTGGCGCAGCGCCATGGTGCAGATCGCCCAGGCTGCTCCCGCCGCCGCCAGCGCGGCGGCAATCTGGTAGGCCATGGGGCCTGGAGACAGGCCGGCGATCAGATAATAGAGCGCAAACAGGCCGAAGGGTTTGCGGTCCCAGATGTCGATATAGGGCAGCGCTCCGTCGTGCATGGCCAGGCCGACCGTCCAGTAGAATGTCTCGTCGCCGTGCAGGCTGGGATCGCCGAAAGTGTCGCAGCGCCAGATCAGCGCCAGGACCAGAAGCAGGACGAACTGACCCGCCGGATGCTTCGCAAATGCCGTCAGTCTGTTGCCCATCGGCAGGCGATACATGGGGGCACGCGGGGCAAAAAGGGGGGTGACAGGCCTATCCACATCCCCTAAGGGCGCGCCTCCTATAGCGCGACCAAAGCGAAAGCGAGTGCACTGACATGAAACTCAACGAAATCCGTGACAATGACGGCGCCCGCAAGGGGCGCATGCGCGTCGGCCGTGGCATCGGCTCGGGCAAAGGCAAGACCGCCGGGCGCGGCCAGAAGGGCGCCAAGGCGCGCTCGGGCGTTTCCATCGCCGGTTTCGAAGGCGGCCAGATGCCGCTGCACATGCGCATCCCGAAGCGCGGCTTCAACAACACCAAGTTCGCCAAGGACTATGCCGAAGTGAACCTGGGCCTCGTCCAGAAAGCGATCGACGCCGGAAAGCTCGACGCCAAGGCAACGATAGACCATGCGGCGCTGCAGGCGGCGGGTCTGGCCCGTGGCGGCAAGGACGGCGTGCGGCTGCTCGGCAAGGGCGAGTTCAAGGCCAAGGCCAAGTTCCTGGTTGCAGGCGTTTCGGCCGGTGCGCGTGCGGCGGTCGAGAAGGCCGGCGGTTCGGTTGATTTGCCCGCCGCCCAGCCCAGCGAAGACGAGAAGAAGACGGCTCGCCGCGCGGCCAACAAGGCAGCCGCCGCATCGAAATGACGCAATGGCCATCCCCGGACCGGCCGGTTCGCGGGATTGGTTTTTGCGGAGGGGTTCGACATCCCGCTTTGCTCCCTATATTGGGTCCTTCCGAATAGGTATCGCAAGCGGTTCGCTGCGGACTCACAGCAAGGCTCACACAGACGATGGCATCACGCGCCGACAATATCGCAAGCAATCTCAGCCTCGCCAATTTCGGCAAGGCGACCGAGCTGAAGAACCGCATCTGGTTCACCATCGGCGCGCTGATTGTGTTCCGGTTTCTCAGCTTCGTGCCGCTTCCGGGCGTCAATCCGCTGATCCTTGAGGATCTCTATAGCCAGACCCGCGGCGGCATTCTCGATATTTTCAACACGTTCTCGGGCGGCAGCCTCGAACGCATGAGCCTGATCGCGCTCGGCGTGATGCCCTACATTACCGCCTCGATCGTCGTGCAGCTCGCCGCGTCGCTGCATCCGGCGCTTATGGCGCTCAAGAAAGAAGGCGAGAGCGGGCGCAAGAAACTCAATCAGTACACGCGCTACGGCACTGTGGTTCTGACAGCCATCCAGGGCTGGTTCGTTGCATCCGGACTTGAGGCCTACGGCGCTTCCTCGGGGCTCCAGGCCGTGGTCGATCCGGGCCTCCTGTTCCGCATCGGCGCGGTCATCAGCCTTGTCGGAGGGACCATGTTCCTCCTGTGGCTGGGCGAACAGATTACCGCGCGCGGAATCGGCAATGGCGTTTCGCTGATCATTATGGCCGGCATCGTCGCGCAGATGCCGACATTTGTCGCCAATCTGCTCGAAGGCGGCAGCAAGGGTTCGATCAGCGGCTTCACGATTGCCGGCCTGATCCTGCTGCTGGTCGCCATGGTGCTGTTCATCTGCTTCATGGAGCGGGCGCAGCGGCGGCTGCTGGTGCAATATCCCAAGCGCGCGAGCCAGCGCGGCATGATGCAAGCCGACCGCAGCCACTTGCCGCTCAAGATCAACACCGCCGGCGTCATCCCCCCGATCTTCGCCTCTTCGCTCTTGCTGCTGCCGCTGACCATCAGCCAGTTCGCCGGTCAGTCGCTGTCGCCCGACAGCACCATGGGCGGCTTCATCATTTCGCTCAACCAGTACCTGGCGCATGGCAAGCCGCTCTACATGGCGCTCTATGCGCTGGGCATCGTGTTTTTCTGCTTCTTCTACACCGCGATCGTGTTCAATCCTGAAGAGACCTCGGAAAATCTCAAACGCGCTGGCGGGTTCATTCCCGGCATTCGCCCAGGCAAGAACACCGAGACCTATCTCGACTACGTACTCACGCGTATCACTGTGATCGGCGCGGCCTATATCGCGATTGTCTGCGTAATCCCCGAATACGTCATTGCCCAGACCGGCATGACGCTGTTCTTTCTGGGCGGAACCAGCATTCTTATCGTCGTCAACGTGACGGTGGACACTATCACCCAGATCCAGTCGCACTTGCTGGCGCACCAGTATGGCGACCTCATCAAGAAAGCGAAACTCAAGGGCCGCATGCGCTAGAGCCGCGAAAGGGAGCAGGGCGTGAATATCATTCTCTTGGGGCCGCCGGGGGCGGGCAAGGGCACTCAGGCGCAGCGACTGGTCGAAAACCAGGGCATGCGCCAGCTTTCGACCGGCGACATGCTGCGCGCCGCGGTCAAGGCTGGAACGCCGGTAGGCTTGCAGGCCAAGGCTGTGATGGAGCGCGGCGAGCTGGTTTCCGACGAAATCGTCTCGGCCCTGATCGGCGAAGAGCTGGATGCGATGGGTGCGGACGTCGGCGGCATCTTCGACGGCTATCCGCGCACGGAAGCCCAGGCCCAGTCGCTCGACAAGATTCTCGATGCGCGCGGTCGCAACCTCGATTACGTCGTCGAGCTTGAAGTCGATGAAGACGCTTTGGTCGAGCGGATCTGCGGGCGTTACACCTGCGCCAATTGCGGCAAGGGGTATCACGACACATTCGAGCAACCGCGCCAGCCCGGCGTTTGCGACAAGTGCGGGTCGACCGAATTCAAGCGCCGGCCCGACGACAACGAGGAAACCGTGCGAACCCGCATGGCCGAATACCGCGCCAAGACCGCGCCAATCCTGCCGATCTACGAAGCGCGCGGAATTGTGCGGCGAGTGAACGGTATGGCCGATATCGACCATGTGACCATGGCGATCGAAAAGATCCTGCAAGAGACCTGATGGCAATGCTCAAGGCCGCAGCTTCTGCAGTACTTGTGCTCCTGACCGGGGCTCCAGTCGCAGCGAGCGTGGTCGAAAGCAACGAACGCGGTTTCACCGTGGCATCGAGTGTCCTGGTCAAGTCGGACCCGCAAGCAAGCTGGCGTGAGCTGGTGACGCCTTCGGCCTGGTGGTCTTCGGCGCACACCTGGTCAGGCTCGGCCGCCAATCTGTCGCTGGACCCGGGCGCGGGCGGGTGCTTCTGCGAGAAATGGGATAGCCGCAAGCCGGACAACGGTCCAGCGGTGCGCGCGGGGAGCGCGGAACATATGCGCGTGATCTATGCCGAACCCGGTTCGACCTTGCGAATGGCGGGGGCACTGGGGCCGTTGCAGACCGAAGCCCTTCGCGGAACGCTCACCGTTCATATCAAGCCGGCTCAGGGCGGCTCGCTGATTTCTTGGGAATACGTGGTTGGCGGATATATGCGATTCAAACCCGAAGCTATCGCCCCTGCCGTTGACAAGGTCCTGAGCGAACAGTTCGCAGCCCTTGCGACAAGGCTTGGGCCGGCGCCGCAGCCGTCCAACGAGCCGGTGCATTGACGCGTCCGGGCGCTTGCCGGATTTTTGACCTTTGCCTGTCAATCGGCTACACTTCCTTCAATGGATAAATGCCTCATCGATAGTGTTCGGTGAGTCCCGCATAGCTTGCGCGATCGCGGCGTTGACAGCTTGCGCGAATCGTCCTAAGCGCGCCCCTCACTCGAAAAAACGGGTCAGTCCGGCTGGTAGCCGCCTTCGCGCGCGCCGTCCGGGCTTTTCGCCGTTTTAACAAGTGTTTCGCGTTGAGATGGGGAAACGGGGCCTTGCCTCGGAACCCTGTGGAGCATGGAGAAGTAAGTGGCTCGTATTGCCGGGGTCAATATCCCCACCAACAAGCGCGTTATCATCGCGCTCACCTATATTCACGGTATCGGCCGTCACAAGGCCGTGCAGATCGCCGACAAGCTGGGCATTGAGCACAGCCGCCGGGTGCAGGACCTGACCGATCAGGAAGTCCTCCACATCCGCGAGACCATCGACGCCGAGCATATGGTCGAGGGCGACCTTCGCCGCGAGACGGCGATGAACATCAAGCGCCTGATGGACCTCGCATGCTATCGCGGCCTGCGCCATCGCAAGGGTCTGCCGGTCCGCGGTCAGCGCACCCATACCAATGCCCGCACCCGCAAGGGCAAGGCCAAGCCGATCGCCGGCAAGAAGAAATAAGCCGCCCTGCGCGACGCGGCTTTCAGCCGCTCCTCAGAATCAGCGGACTTCAAAGAGAGTAGGTAGAGCAAATGGCACGCGAACCCCAGCGCCTCAAAAGGCGGGAGCGCAAGAACATCTCCAGCGGCATCGCTCATGTGAATGCCAGCTTCAACAACACCATGGTGACCATCACCGACGCCCAGGGCAATGCGATTGCCTGGTCGAGCGCGGGCATGATGGGCTTCAAGGGCAGCCGCAAGTCGACTCCCTATGCCGCCCAGGTCGCCGCCGACGACGCCGGCAAGAAGGCCGCCGAGCACGGCGTGCGCACGCTCGAAGTCGAGGTCAAGGGACCCGGCTCGGGCCGCGAAAGCGCGCTGCGGGCGCTGCAGGCTGTCGGTTTTACCATCACCTCGATCCGCGACGTCACGCCGATCCCGCACAATGGCGTGCGGCCGTCGAAGCGCCGCCGCGTCTGATCGAGTTTTTCCGGCGGCGCGCGCGCTGCCGATTACCGGATCGGCCGAGCGGGTAATCTGACCCACCGGCCATGTCCCGCCAGAGAAAACCCTAGGGGATTTACATGAGCATCAACATCAAGAACTGGCAGGAACTCAAGAAGCCCAACGCCCTGGAAGTGAAGCAGGGCAGTGACGCCAAGCGCCGCGCGACTTTCGTCGCCGAGCCGCTCGAGCGCGGCTTCGGCCTGACCCTGGGCAACGCGCTGCGCCGCGTGCTGCTTTCCTCGCTGCAGGGCGCGGCGATCACCTCGATCCGCATCGAGAATGTGTTGCACGAATTCTCCTCGCTCGCCGGCGTGCGTGAGGACGTCACCGATATCGTGCTCAACGTGAAGCAGATCGCGCTCAAGATGCAGGGCGAAGGCCCCAAGCGGCTCCAGCTTTCCGCCACCGGCCCCGCCGAAGTCACGGCCGGCGATATCGCCGTCACCGGCGACATGGAAGTGCTGAACAAGGATCTGGTGATCTGCCACCTCGACGAGGGCGCGACGCTCAACATGGAGCTGACCGCGGACACCGGAAAGGGCTATGTCCCGGCCGTGGCGAACCGTCCGATCGACGCGCCGATCGGCCTGATCCCGGTCGACTCGCTCTATTCGCCGGTGCGCCAGGTTTCCTACAAGGTGGACAACGCCCGCATCGGCCAGGAGCTGGACTACGACAAGCTCAGCCTGACCATCGAGACCGATGGCACGGTAACGCCGGAAGACGCGGTGGCTTATGCCGCGCGCATCCTGCAGGATCAGCTGGCCCTGTTCGTCCACTTCGACGATGCGGCGCCGATGGGCCAGTCGCCGATGATCGGCCTTGCCGCAACTTCCGCGCCGGCCGAAGAAGGCGACACCAACCAGCTCAACCGTTACCTGCTCAAGAAGGTTGATGAGCTGGAGCTGTCGGTGCGTTCGGCCAACTGCCTCAAGAACGACAACATCATCTACATCGGCGATCTCGTGCAGAAGACCGAAGCGGAGATGCTGCGCACGCCGAACTTCGGCCGCAAATCGCTCAACGAGATCAAGGAAGTTCTGTCCAGCATGGGCCTGCGCCTCGGCATGGACATCCCCGGCTGGCCGCCCGAGAATATCGAGGAAATGGCCAAGAAGCTGGAACAGGAGCTTCTTGGCTGATGCTTTCCCTCTCCCGCAGGGAGAGGGTTGCGAAGACTTGCGAACCTGTTCGCTAGTCGCAGCTGGGTGAGGGGATGCCCGCTCGAAAGGGCGGAAACCCTCACCAAGTTTCGCTACGGCGGCAAAGCTGCCTAGCTACACTATCCTCTCCCGGTGGGGGAGGAGGAATTGGGCGAAAGCCCGGCTCCGGATACCTCGAACGGTCCGGAAACGAACGAAGGAAAGAAAAATGCGTCACAAAGTCGGCCATCGCAAGCTTCAGCGCACCAGCGCCCATCGTGCAGCCCTGCTGCGCAACATGGCAGCCGCGCTGATCAAGCACGAGCAGATCCAGACCACGACCGCCAAGGCCCGCGAACTGCGCCCCTATGCGGAAAAGCTGATCACGCTGGCCAAGCGCGGCGGCCTCTCCAATCGCCGTCTGGCTCACGCCCGCCTGCTCGACGAGGCACAGCTGACCAAGCTGTTCGACGAACTGGCCCCGCGTTACGCTGATCGCCAGGGTGGTTACACCCGCATCGTCAAGGCCGGCTTCCGCGCCTCCGACGCCGCGCCGATCGCCATCATCGAACTGGTCGACCGCGATGTATCGGCCAAGGGCCAGGACAGCGGCCCGGTTCTGGGCGACGAGGAATAGACCTTACGGTTTATCGAGGCGCGGCATGATCCGCGCCTTGTGCGCGCTTGTGGCGGCGGGCATTCTTGCCACGGCAACGCTCGCACAGGCCGAACCCATGCCCGCCCCTGCCTATCCCGACAGCCGCCGCGACAATGTGGTGGAAGCGCACTTCGGCGAGAGGATTGCCGATCCCTACCGCTGGCTGGAAGGTGACGTCCGCTCCGATCCCGAAGTGGCGGACTGGGTCGAGCGTCAGAACCGGGTCACGCGCGCCTATCTCGACAGGCTGCCCCAGCGCGAATGGTTCGAAAAACGGCTTCACGGCCTCCTGAGCTACGAACGCTATGGTCTTCCGGTGAAGGCGGGCGGGCGCTATTTCTACGAACACAACAGCGGCCTGCAGAACCAGGCGCCGCTCTATGTGCGCCGGGGCTTGCGCGGCAAACCCAGGTTGCTGATCGATCCCAACAGCTGGTCAGGCGATCAGGCGACCGCGCTCGATGCCTGGAAGCCGTCCGATGACGGCAAGTTCCTGCTCTATTCGGTGCAGGACGGCGGCAGCGACTGGCGCATTCTCAAGGTGATCGATGTCGCCAGCGGCACGGTGCTGGCCGACGAGGTGCGCTGGGCCAAATTCACCCGGCTGGCCTGGGTCGGCAGCGAAGGTTTTCTCTATTCGCGTTTTCCCAGGCCTGAAGGCGGCCAGGATTTCCACCAGAGCAATTTCAATCATTCCGTCTGGTTCCATCGCCTCGGCACCGCTCAGGAGGTCGATCTGCTGATCTATGCGACGCCCGATCATCCTGACCGCAACCATTCCGCCGAAGTGACCAGCGACGGGCGCATGGCCGTAATCACATCGTCTGTGGGCACCGATGCCAGGCACGAATTGCATGTTGTCGATCTGTCCCGGCGCAGGGGACGCACCGGGGAACGCAGCTGGCAGGTGCGCCAGCTGGTTTCCGGTTTCGATCATGACTGGAAGCTGGTCGACGGCATGGGCAAATCGCTGTGGTTCGTCACCAACAAGGATGCGCCTCGCTATCGCCTGGCCGCCATCGATCTGGGCGCGCGGCGGCCCGACTGGCGCGAGCTGGTCAAGGAAACCGAGGAGACATTGCAGCAGGCGACGATTATCGGCGACAAACTGGTGCTGTCCTACCTGAAGGATGCAGCCTCGCGCGCATTGATCCTCGATCTCAATGGCCGGGGGGCGAAGGTGCTGTCGCTCAATGGCCTGGGAACGGCTTCGGGCTTCAAGGGGCGGCCGGGCGATCCCGAGACATTCTACAGCTACACCAGCTTCAATCAGCCGACGGCTGTGTATCGCATGGATATCGCGACCAATGCGACTTCGGTCTTCGCCCGGCCGGCGCTGACTTTCGATCCGGCGAATTATGCGGTCGAGCAGCGGTTCTTCACATCGAAGGACGGCACGCGCATTCCGATGTTCATTGTCCGCGGCAAGGATGTCGTTTCGGCCGGAAAGCCAGTGCCGACCTTGCTCTATGGCTATGGCGGGTTCGACGTTTCGCTCACGCCCGGTTTCAGTTCACAGCGCATGGCCTGGCTGGAAGCGGGCGGTGCTTTCGCGCTCGCCAACATTCGCGGCGGCGGCGAATATGGCAGGGAATGGCATGACGCGGGCCGGCTGGCGCGCAAACAGAACACCTTCGACGATTTCATTGCCGCGGGCGAGGCGCTGATAGCTCAAGGGGTGACCTCGAAAGGCGGCCTCGCGATCCAGGGCGGCTCGAACGGCGGCTTGCTGATCGGGGCAGTGGTCAACCAGCGGCCGGACCTGTTTGCCGCCGCCAATGCCCAGGTTGGGGTCATGGACATGCTGCGCTTCGACCGCTTCACCGCCGGGCGCTATTGGGTCGATGACTACGGCTATCCCGACCGCGAGGCCGATTTTCGAGTGCTGCGCGGCTATTCGCCCTATCACAATATTCGCGAGGGCAAGGACTATCCGGCGATTCTGGTGACTACGGCCGATACCGACGACCGCGTGGTGCCCGGCCACAGCTTCAAATATGCCGCCGCGCTGCAGGCCGCACGGATTGGCGCCAAGCCCCACCTGATCCGCGTGGAAACGCGGGCTGGCCACGGCTCCGGCAAGCCGACCGACAAGGCGATCGAGGAAAGCGCCGACATCCTCGCCTTCCTCAGCGAATGGACCGGATTGAAAGTCAACCCTGAGGGGCAGTGACCGATGCGTCTCCCGGCACCGGTTCGGCGTGCCGCAGCGGCCATACCACCAGTTCGAGGAAATTCTCCGGTTTGCGATCGAGTCCAGTCGGTGGAAAGCCGTCGGGGCGGTGATAGCTTCCGAAAACCACATCGAAGATCGGAAACAGCGCGGCGAAATTGCTGTTGTAGTGTTCGGGACGCAGCGAATGATGGCGCCGGTGATAAGCCGGGCTGTTGAGCAGCCAGGACAGCGGTCCGAAACTCACGTTCAGCCGGGCATGGGCGACAAAATTCCAGAGGCTGACCATGGCAAAGGCAAGCAGCATGGCCGGAGTCGGCGAAATCGCCATGGCCGCGACGGGCCAGATGGTCAGCGACTTGAACAACTGATCGCCCCAGAAATGGCGTTGTGTCGTCAGCGCGGACATTTCCGGATCGGAGTGGTGCAGCGAATGCATCGCCCAGAGCAGCGGCACCGAATGCTGGGCGCGGTGGTAGAGGAATTCGCCAAAGTCGAACACCACGAGATAGATTGGAAAGGCGAGCCAGAACGGCAGGGCAGCGCCATCGACCAGCGATGGCACATAGCCGAGGCGGAACATCGGCAGGAAAGCGAAACCTGCACCCGTTCCCAGTGCCCAGGCCTGAATGTTGCGCCACCAGTCACTGCGTGACGGCCGGGCAATCGCTTCGCCCAGCGATAGTGCTGCCACAACAAAGAGCGTGGGCATCATCAGGATCAGCCAGTCCATCGCATGGCCGTTAGCGGCGAATGGTTAAGGCCGGCTTAGGAGGACAATTATGTTAATATAATTGACGACAAACCTGAACAAATTCTGCAAGGCCGGTTCAGAGCCACCTCACAGCCGACTCGCTAGACCGCAATCAAGCCCGGGCACTTCCGTCCGGCTGGATCAAGGACGAGTACAATGAAAACCATCACCAAAGCTCTCGCAGGCTCGGTTGCGGCTGGCGCCATGGCGTTGTCTGCGGTTTCCCCCGCATACGCCAGCGACAGCCTTGGGCGCTCCCATGGCGGCATAAGTGCAGGCGAAGTGATCGCCGGAGCCCTGGTGCTTGGCGGGATCGCGGCGATCGCGTCCAGCTCCGGCAAGAATCGCTACGATTACGACTATGGCCGCGCCGGCTATCGCGATGGCAACGGGCGCTACGGCTACAACAACGGCTGGAACATCAACCCCCGCCAGGCGATCGATATGTGCGTGCGTGGCGCCAAGAACATCGCCAACCGGCAGTCCTACGGTGGTCGCGCCAATGTCACGGACATCCGCGACGTGCGCAACACGCGCTTCGGCTACGAAGTTCGCGGCCGGATCGCGGTCAACACCATGGGCCACAACTGGCGCGCCGGTGACTTCCAGTACGGCCGTGGCTGGAACAACGACTATCGCGGCTGGAACAGCGGTCTGCGCGGTTACGACAGCGGATCGTTCAAGTGCCGGGTCGAGCGTGGCCGTATCGTCGACATGGACTTCAGCGGCATTCGCGGTCTGTAAGGCCCAATGAAACGGGTCCGGGCGGTTCAGGCTTGTGAAAGCTTGGGCCGCCTAGGCCTGCTGACAAGAATGTAAGACTATTCGGCGGCCGGACAATTGTCTGGCCGCCTCAGGTTAAAAAGGGGTCCCTTCATGCGTATCTCGCACTATGCCAAAGGCCTTTCGATTGCCGCTGTGCTGTCGCTGACTGCATCGCCTGCGCTGGCCGATGGCTGGGGCGGCTATGGCCATCATCGCCGCCATCACGACGATACCGGCTGGATCGTCGGCGGCATTCTCGGCATCGGCCTGATCGCCGCGATTGCGGCAAGCTCTTCGAACAAGGCCAAGCGCGAGCGCGAGACCCGCGATCGGGACTATCGCTACCCGGATGGCGACTATCGCGACGGTCGCGATGATCGCGATCAGGGCGCCCGCTATGGCGGCGGCAACGACGATCGCCAGCCCTATTCCGGTTCCAGCCGCGGCATCGACAATGCGGTCGATGCCTGCGTCGGCGAAGTGGAGCGCGGCAACAGCGCGCGCGTCGAATCGGTCGATTCGGTCGGTCGCGAAGGCGGCAGCTGGCGCATCTATGGCCAGGCCTCGGGTGGTCGCGGCTTTTCCTGTTCGGTCGATACCGCCGGGCGCGTCAGCGACGTTTCGGTGACGGCGCGCGGCAGTCGCTAGGCCATAACGGCAATTCCGGTTCCTCCCCAGGGGGCGCATCCAGAGGGTGCGCCCCTGTTTCTTCGACTTGCCATAGCCGCTCTGCGGCTCCATCCTTGTCCGGTCTGGCAGGGAGAGCGGCATGCGGATCGGCAAGGCGGATATGCGGCCGGTAGTCGAAATCGACCGGATCGAGATCACCCACCAGACCCTGATGAACGACTTCGTGCCCGAGGACATCGCGGCGCATCTCGGCTGGCTGTGCCCCGATCATTTCAATCCCGTGAGCGGTGCGTTTCACTTGTCGCAGCATGCCTGGCTGATCGAAGCCGGGGGCAAGCGGATCCTGGTCGATCCCTGCGTTGGCCATATGCGCGATAGGCCGGGGATCGACTATTACCACAGGATCGCTTCGCCGCTGATCGACCGGCTGACGGCCATGGGCGCGCCGCCCGAGAGCATCGACTATGTGTTCTGCACGCATCTTCACCTCGACCATGTCGGCTGGAACACGCGCCTTCAGGACGGGCGCTGGGTGCCGACCTTTCCCAATGCCCGTTACCTTTTGCCCCGCGCTGAAGAAGCGTTCTGGCGGCAGGATATCGAAGGCGGGCTGCCGGGTTTTCACGTTTTCAACAGTGGCATTTATACCGAATGCGTCCTGCCTGTGATCGAGGCGGGCCTTGCCGATCTGGTCGATGCCGGGGCGAGTGTCGCCGGCTGCCTGTCGCTGATCGATACGCCCGGGCACACCATCGGTCACATGGCGGGCGTGCTGGAGAGCGAAGGGCAGGGGGCCGTGCTGTGCGGCGACGCCATCCACCATCCGATACAGGTGCTCCATCCCACCCGCCCAGGTCCGCAACACGATTCCGTCCAGGCCGGTGAGAGCCGGCTGATGCTGCTCGATCTGTGCGCCGAACGGGATTACTGGCTGGCGCCCGCACACTTCATGCCGCCGCATGTCTGCAAGGTGCGGCGCGAGGGGGAAGGCTTTCGGATGGAATGGCCCGGCTGACAGCCGCTCACATGTGAATTGGCTTGCCCTGCACAGCCATGGCCGCTTCTTTCAGCGCCTCCGAATGCGTCGGGTGGGCATGACAGGTATAGGCGATGTCCTCGCTGGTCGCGCCGAATTCCATGCCCAGCGCGGCCTCGGCAATCATCGTGCCCGCGACCGAGGCAATGCACCAGACCCCGAGCACGCGATCGGTCGCGGCATCGGCCACGACCTTGACGAAGCCATCGCCTTCGCGGTTGGTTTTGGCGCGGCTGTTGGCCAGCATGGGGAACTTGCCGACTTTCACCTCGCCGCGCGCTTTCGCGGCTTCCTCGGTCAGGCCGACGCCTGCGATCTCGGGGCTTGTATAGACGACCGAGGGGATAACATCGTGGTTCACGATACCGGTCAGCCCGGCGATGTTCTCGGCGACCGCTATGCCCTCGTCCTCGGCCTTGTGGGCGAGCATCGGGCCGGGGATGACGTCGCCGATCGCCCAGACGCCATCGACCTTGGTGCGGAAATTGTGGTCGGTCTCGATCTGGCCGCGGGCATTGGTTTCAAGGCCGATGGCGGCGAGGTTCAGCCCGTCGGTGTTGGGCCGCCGGCCAATGGCGACGAGCACGCAGTCGGCCTCAAGAGTTTCCTCTGCGCCGCCGGTTGAGGGTTCCAGTGTCAGCGTGGCTTTCCTGCCTTTTACCGCGGCCTTGGTGACCTTGGTCGAAAGCCGCAGCTCCATGCCCTGCTTCTTGAAGATCTTCGCCGCTTCCTTGCGCACATCGAGGTCCATGCCGGGCAGTAGCTGGTCGAGGAATTCGACCACTGTCACCTTGGCTCCCAGCCGCCGCCAGACCGAACCCAGCTCCAGCCCGATCACCCCCCCGCCGATGACGACGAGATGCTGGGGCACTTTCGCAAGAGCGATTGCGCCGGTGGAATCGACGATCACGCCCTTGGCGTTATCGACTTCGACGCCGGGGAGGGGAGTGACGCTGGAGCCGGTGGCCACGACCACGTTCTTCGCGGACACTTCCCGCTCATCCTGAGCTTGTCGAAGGACGACCGTGTGCGCATCCTTGAATGTGCCGAAGCCCTTGAGCCAATCGACCTTGTTCTTCTTGAACAGGAACTCGATGCCGCCGGTCAGTTCCTTGACCGCACCTTCCTTCTCGCCCTGCAATGCCCCGAGATCGAGCTCGACCTTGCCGGTCCTGACCCCGAACTTGGCCAGCGTGCCATGCGCCGCTTCCTCGAACAGCTCCGAGCCATGCAGCAGCGCCTTGGAGGGAATGCAGCCGACATTGAGACAAGTCCCGCCCAGCGTCTCGCGGGCCTCGACGCAAGCGGTTTTGAGCCCCAGCTGCGCCGCGCGGATCGCGGCGACATAGCCGCCGGGGCCGGCGCCGATGATGAGGACATCATAGTCGTATTCAGACATCGAACATGCTTCCGCTGGTAAATGGCCTCACCCGGACACCATCCTTCGAGATGACGTAGCAATGGCCGTTCATAAGTGGTTCCTTGAGAATTTCGGCAATACGATCGGCAACGAAAACCGGCTCGGCGCGGCCCAGACGCGAATAGATCAGACTGGCGGGAGCCATTCGTTTCCGGTTGAAGATAAGTTCGCCGAAATCCCTGTCGTATGTAATCAGAACGAGGCCGGAGATGTCTTCCCGGCCAAGAATGGCCTCATCCGAAACCCCCGGCGATGATTCGGCAATCGCTTCAACTTCGAACCCGCCTGCCTGTAGACGGGCAATGACCACCGCGTGGACGTTTTCATCGGCGAGCAGTTTCACAATTTCAGGCAGCCCGTCGGCGAGCGATGGCTTTCTCTTCTGCCACCATATCGTGCGCAAATGCGAGCGCGGCGCGCACATCGGCTTCGGTTATTTGCGGATAGGCGGCAAGAACGTCTGCGACGCTGCAACCGTCCGCCACGAATTCCAGGATCAGTTCCACGGAAATGCGCGACCCCCTGATTACCGGTTTGCCACCTAGTATGGTGTCGTCGGAATGTATTCGGTCTTTCCAGTCCATCGTACAGTCCTCACAAATCGATCAGCAACCGCGTCGGATCTTCTATCGCTTCCTTGATGATCTTCAAAGCCGTCACCGCCTTGCGCCCGTCGATCAGGCGGTGGTCGTAGCTTAGCGCCAGATACATCATCGGTTTCGCGACAATCTGCCCATTGCGCACTACGGCGCGATCCTCGATGCGGTGGAGGCCCAGCACGGCGCTCTGCGGCGGGTTGATGATCGGGGTGGACATCAGCGAGCCGAACACGCCGCCGTTGCTGATGGTGAAAGTGCCGCCCTGCAGGTCTGCCAGCTTGAGCGCGCCCTCGCGCGCGGCGCGGCCGTAGTCGGCGATGGCCTTTTCGATTTCGGCGAAAGACAGCGCATCGGCATTGCGCACCACCGGGGTCACCAGGCCATTGGGCGCGGAAACGGCGACCGAGATGTCGACATAGTCATGATAGACGATCTCGTCCCCATCGATGCGCGCATTGGCCGCGGGGATATCCTTGAGCGCAAGGCAGGCCGCCTTGGCGAAAAAGCCCATGAAGCCCAGCCGCACGCCGTGCTTCTTTTCGAACAGCTCCTTGTACTTGTCGCGCGCCTCTATCACCGCGCTCATGTCGCAATCGTTGAAGGTGGTGAGCAGCGCCGCGGTATCCTGCGCTTCCTTGAGCCGGCGGGCGATGGTCTGGCGCAGCCGCGTCATCCGCACGCGTTCCTCGCGGCGTTCGCCGGGGGCGCTGGGAGCAGGTGCCGGCGCAGGCGAGGCGGCAGGGGCCGGGGCTGAAACTGCGGGTGCGGGTTCGGCCTGCTTGGCCTGTGCGGCCGCTACCACGTCTTCCTTGGTGATGCGGCCGTCCTTGCCGGTGCCTTTGACTGTCGCCGGATCGATGCCGTGTTCGAGCACCGCGCGGCGCACGGCGGGCGAGAGCACGGCGGCTTCGCTCTCCGGTGCGGGTTGTGAGGTGGAGACGGGGGCTGGAGTGGGAACAGGGGCAGGCGCAGGTGCTGCGGCGGGCGCACCGGCACCTTCGCCGATAGTCGCGATCACCGCGCCAACTGTCACCGTGTCGCCTTCCTTGACCAGATGTGCGCCCATGGTCCCCGCGACCGGCGCTGTGACGTCGAGCGCCACCTTATCGGTTTCGAGACTTGCTACGACTTCGTCGCGCGCAACGGTTTCGCCCGGCTGTTTGAGCCACTGGCCGATCGTCGCTTCGGCGATGCTTTCGCCCAGCGTGGGCACTTTGATCTCGGTCGGCATGATCAGACCTTCTTCCTTCGGCGAATTTCGGAACGGACGGACAAGCCCAGCGCATCGGCGACTAACGCGCCCTGCTCTGCTTCGTGGCGCTTGGCCAGGCCGGTGGCGGGCGAGGCGCAGGCCTGACGGCCGGCATAGCGCACCCGCATGCCCTCGTGCCCGGCTGCTTCCAGTGCCTCTTCGATCTGTGGCGCGGCAAAGAACCATGCGCCGTTGTTGCGCGGCTCTTCCTGGCACCAGACCACGTCCTTTAGCGCCGTCATGCGTTCGAGCCGCACGGTCAGCGGATCGCCGGGAAAGGGATAGAGCTGTTCGAGGCGGACGATTTGCACGTCCTTCATCCCTGCCGCATTGCGCGCCTCGATCAGGTCGTAGGCGACCTTGCCCGAGCACAGCACCAGCCGCTTGGTCTTCCTGTCCTCGGCTGGATTGGTATCGGAGAGGATGCGCATGAAATGCCCTTCGCCGATGAAGTCGCAGGCCGGGCTTTTCGCCATCGGGTGACGCAGCAGGCTCTTGGGCGTCATTATCACCAGTGGCTTGCGGAAAGGCCGGTGCATCTGGCGGCGCAGCACGTGGAAATAGTTGGCCGGCGTGGTGATGTTGCAGACCTGGATATTGTCCTGCGCACAGAGCTGCAGGAAACGTTCGAGCCGGGCCGAGCTGTGCTCCGGCCCCTGGCCTTCGAAGCCGTGCGGCAGCAGCAGGACAAGACCATTGGCGCGCAGCCACTTGGCTTCGGCGGCGGCGATGTACTGGTCGATGATGATCTGCGCACCATTGGCAAAATCGCCAAATTGCGCTTCCCACAGCACCAGCGACTTGGGATCGGTCAGTGCATAGCCATATTCGAAGCCGAGCACGCCGTATTCGGAAAGCGGGCTGTCGAGCACGTCGAACCGGCCATGAGGCACCTGGCTCAGGGGTACATATTTGCGTTCGGTATTCTGATCGACCCACACTGCGTGCCGCTGGCTGAAGGTGCCGCGCCCGCAATCCTGCCCCGACAGCCTTACGCCATAGCCTTCGGACAGCAGCGAGCCGAAGGCCAGTGCTTCGCCAGTCGCCCAGTCGAAATCCTTGCCGCTGGCAAACATCTCGCGCTTGGCGTCGATCACCCGGCCCAGCGTGCGGTGGATGGCCAGATCTTCGGGCACTGTGGTCAAGGTGCGTCCGAGGCTGTCGAACAGCTTTGCCTCGATCCCCGTGGGTACATTGCGCCGCGCGGTTTCGGGATCGACTGGCCGGTTGAAGCCGCTCCAGCGCCCGGCGAACCAGTCGGCCTCGTTGGGCTTGTAGCTCTTGGCGGCCTCGAACTGCTTTTCGAGATGGGCATTGAACCCGTCGATCACCGTCCGTGCATAAGCCGGATCGATCGATCCTTCCGCCTCCAGGCGCTTCGCATAGATCTCGCTCACCCGCGGATGCTTGGCGATCCGCGCATACATCAGCGGCTGGGTGAACATCGGCTCGTCGCCTTCGTTGTGGCCGAAGCGGCGGTAACACCACATATCGATGACGATGTCCTTGTCGAACTTCTGGCGGAATTCGATTGCGAGCTTGCAGACGAAAGTGACGGCCTCGGGATCGTCGCCGTTGACATGGAAAATCGGCGACTGGACGGCCTTGGCGACATCGGAAGGATAGGGCGAATTGCGCGCGAATTGCGGGCTGGTGGTAAAGCCGATCTGGTTGTTGATGATGAAATGGATGCAGCCGCCGGTGGCATAGCCGGGGATGCCCTGAAGCCCCAGGGTTTCCCAGACGATGCCTTGCCCGGCGAAGGCGGCGTCGCCGTGGATCAGCACGGGCAGCACTTCGCCCATTTCGGTGAGGTCGTCGCGCATGGTCAAGGTCGCGCGGACCTTGCCCAGCACTACCGGATCGACAGTTTCGAGGTGGCTGGGATTGGGCACCAGGCTCATGTGCACGTTGATCCCGTCGAACTCGCGGTCGGTCGAAGTGCCGAGGTGATACTTGACGTCGCCCGATCCGCCGACGTCCTCGGGATTGGCGCTGCCACCCGAGAATTCGTGAAAGATCACCTTGAACGGCTTGGCCATGACATTGGCGAGAATGTTGAGCCGGCCGCGATGCGCCATGCCATAGACGATTTCCTTGACGCCCATCTGGCCGCCATACTTGATCACGGCCTCGAGTGCGGGGATCATCGATTCGCCGCCGTCGAGCCCGAAGCGCTTGGTACCGACGTATTTCTTGCCGAGGAACTTTTCGTACTGCTCGCCGCGGATCACGGCAGCCAGGATCGCCTTCTTGCCCATGGCAGTGAAGTCGATTGACTTGTCGGCGCCTTCGATCCGAGCCTGCAGGAAGCGGCGTTCCTCGACATCGGCTATGTGCATGTATTCGAAGCCGACCTTGTCGCAGTAATTGGCGCGCAGAATGTCCACCAGATCGCGCACCGTGGTCCATTCGAGGCCCAGATTGCCGCCGACATAGACCTTGCGGTCGAGATCGCTCTCGGCGAAGCCGTGGTGTTCGGGGGTGAGATCTTCGGGCAGGTCCTGCTTTGCCAGACCCAGTGGGTCGAGATCGGCGGCCAGGTGTCCGCGCACGCGATAGGTGCGGATCAGCATCATTGCGCGGATCGATTCATCGGCGGCGCGTTCGATCGCTGCTTCGTCGAGCGGCGCGGCGGCCTTGCCCGCGGCGGCCGTGACCGCTGCCCGGATGGCCAGCGGATCGAGCGCCTGGGTGAAGTCGTCCTCGAAGGCGGATCCGGCGAGCGGCCAATTGGCGCGTTGCCAGCTCGGACCCGGCTGGGGGTCCTCGGGGTGGAATGCGAAGTTCTCGTTACCCATCGGAAACACCTTTCCGCGCCGGAATCGATGCCCGGCGCTTCGTGCAATCTGGCCAGGGCTTTGCCGGTTCCCGGGGAGGAAAACCAATGCCCATGTTATAGTTTACCGCGCGTGGCGGCGTCCCTCAGGCAATTTCCTTAAGCAGCCCGGCGAGCGTCGTGCCGAGCTCGGAGGGCGAGGGAGAGACGCGGATGCCCGCTGCCTCCATCGCCGCGATCTTGTCTTCTGCGCCACCCTGGCCGCCCGAAACGATGGCGCCGGCATGACCCATGCGCCGGCCCGGGGGGGCCGTGCGCCCGGCGATGAAGCCGACCACCGGCTTGCTGCGCCCACGCTTTGCTTCGTTCGCCAGGAACTGCGCCGCCTCTTCCTCTGCCGAGCCGCCGATCTCGCCGATCATGATGATCGACTTGGTCTCGTCATCGGCCAGGAACAGCTCCAGCACATCGATGAAATTGGTGCCGTTGACCGGATCGCCGCCGATGCCGACGGCCGTGGTCTGGCCCAGGCCGACCATGGTGGTCTGGTGCACGGCTTCGTAAGTCAGCGTGCCCGAACGGCTGACCACGCCGACCGAACCCTTCTGGAAGATCGAACCCGGCATGATGCCGATCTTGCATTCGTTGGGCGTCAGCACGCCGGGGCAGTTGGGGCCGATCAACCGGCTCTTGGTGCCGGTGAGTGCTCTTTTGACCCGGATCATGTCGAGCACCGGAACGCCCTCGGTGATGGCGACGATCAGTTCGATGCCCGCATCAATCGCCTCAAGGATGGCGTCGGCCGCCCCCGCGGGCGGCACATAGACGCAGCTTGCCGTCGCGCCGGTCGCCTTCTTTGCTTCGGCCACGGTATCGAACTGCGGCAGGCCGAGGTGGGTCGTTCCGCCCTTGCCCGGCGTAACACCCGCGACCATCTGCGTGCCGTAGTCGAGCGCCGCCTGGGTGTGGAAGCTGCCGGTCGAGCCGGTCATGCCCTGGGTGATGACCTTGGTGTTCTTGTCGACGAGGATGGACATTCAATTCTCCTGGGGAGGGGAGTTGCCGGAAGGCGGGCCCTAGGCGAGACTGCTGTCGATGCCCTTGCAGGCGGCGACCAGTTCCTTGACCGCGTCGATGCTCACCTGAAGCCCCGCCTTCGCCGCAGTATCCAGCTCGATCTCGATGACCTGTTCCACACCGTCTGCGCCGATCACGCAGGGCACGCCGACATAGAGGTTGTCGATGCCGTACTGGCCGGCGACGTGCGCGGCGCAGGGCAGGACGCGCTTCTGGTCGCCGAGGTAGGCTTCGGCCATCGAGATGGCGGAAGCTGCCGGAGCGTAGAAGGCCGAGGTGCCGAGCAGCGCGACGATCTCGCCGCCGCCGTTGGCGGTGCGCTTGATGATGGCGTCGATGCGCTCCTGGGTGGACCGGCCCATCTTGATCAGGTCGGGAACCGGGATGCCCTTGACAGTCGAGTACTGGGCGACCGGCACCATGGTGTCGCCGTGGCCACCGAGCACGAAGCTGGAAACGTCGCGCACCGAGACGCCGAATTCTTCGGCAAGGAAGGTGCTGAAGCGGGCCGAATCGAGCACGCCCGCCATGCCGACCACCTTGTTGGTGGGCAGGCCGGAGAATTCGCGCAGCGCCCAGACCATCGCATCGAGCGGATTGGTGATGCAGATGACGAAAGCGTTCGGGCAGTTGTTCTTGATGCCCTCACCCACGGCTTTCATCACCTTGAGGTTGATGCCGAGCAGGTCGTCGCGGCTCATGCCGGGCTTGCGGGGCACGCCGGCAGTAACGATCACCACATCGGCGCCCTTGATGTCGGCATAGTCGTTGGTGCCTGTCACCTTGGCGTCGAAACCCTCGACAGGGCCGCACTGCTGCAGGTCGAGCGCCTTGCCCTGAGGTACGCCCTCGACGATATCGAAGAGGACGACATCGCCCAGTTCGCGCTGCGCGGCAAGGTGGGCCAAAGTGCCGCCGATGTTGCCGGCGCCGATGAGGGCGATCTTCTTGCGAGCCATGGGGAGCAGAATCCTTCGCTGTGGCGGGGAGGGGAGGCGGATGGCGGACCGCGATTAACCCCGCACTGCAACGGGCCGCCGATGGCAATCGAGCGTGCCCTAGGCGGCTGGCTGCTGCATTGCAACAGTCAATATCCCCTGAATTGGAGCTATTTATTGATAATAGTTCGCAATTGCGATACTTGCCGCGTCAACTTGCCTTGCGATGCGCAATGCCGGTTTTTTCTTCTTCCTTGGCGAGCAGCATGGCGGCGAGGTAATCGGGCACCGCGCGGCTGAAATAATAGCCCTGGCCGAGCGTGCATCCCGCCGCCTTGACGGCATTGACCTGTTCGATGGTTTCCAGCCCCTCTGCGACGATTTCCATGCCCAGTGTCGAGCCCATGCCCGAGACGGCCTTGATGATCGCCTCGCTCTTGCTGCCCTGATTGATGCCGGAAACGAAGCTGCGATCGACCTTGATCTTGGAGAAGGGATACTTGCTGAGGTATCCCAGCGAGGAATAGCCGGTTCCGAAATCGTCGAGTGCGAAACGCACGCCCGCACGGCCCAGTTCCTCGATGAAGATCGCGGTGTTTTCGCTATGGTCGAGCAGCACTGTCTCGGTGATTTCCAGCTCGAGCCGAGAGGGATCGAGACGGGCCTCACGCAGGGCATTGAGAATGCCCAGGGCGGCGCCGGGCGCCTTGATCTGCAGCGGCGAGAGATTGACCGCGATGGTGACGTGCTCGGGCCAGGCGGTCGCGGCCTTTGCGGCCTGCTGGGTGATCCAGTTGCCCAGGGTGATGATCGCCCCGGTCTCTTCCGCGACAGGGATGAATTCGTCGGGGCGCAGTTCGCCCTTTTCCGGATGGAACCAGCGGACCAGGGCTTCGAAAGCGCGGATGCGCCCGGTCTCCAGGTCGATGATCGGCTGGAAGAAGATCGACAATTCGTCGCGTTGCAGAGCCAGCCGCAATTCGGTTTCGATCTCGCGGCGGCGCATCAGATCGCGAGTCATCGAGGGATCGAAAAAGCTCACTTGTTTGCGCCCGTTCACCTTGGAGTGGTAAAGGGCCATGTCGGCACATTGCAGCAGGGTATCGAAATCGGCTCCATCGTCCGGCAACAGGCCAATGCCCATGGAACTCGCCACTTCCAGCCGGTTGCCGTCGATCCGCATCGGCCGGGTGATTTCGTCCATCATTTGCAAGGCCAGGTTCTCGGCGGCGCGCCGGTCGCGGATCGGGCAGGCGACAATGAATTCGTCGCCGCCAAAACGCGCGACGATGGCGTCGTCCGGCGCGATCTCGCGCAAACGGTTGGCCACTTCGGCAAGCAACTTGTCGCCAAGCTGGTGCCCCAGCGCATCGTTGACTTCCTTGAACCGGTCTAGGTCCATCCAGAACAGGGCAAGTTTGTCGCCAGGGGCGAGCGCGGCCAGGCGTTCGACCAGGAAGTGGTTGAGGCCAGCCCGGTTCAACAGCCCGGTAACCACGTCGCTGCGCGCCAGGGTCTGCATGCGCTCGGCCAGCCGCGCGCTGGTTTCGGCGGCGGCGATCGAATTGCGCAAGGTGCGGAAGACATTCACCGTAACTGTCGTCATCGCCGGCATGAGCAGCAGGATCGAGACAGCCAAGGTCTGGAGCGCAAAGTCGTCCGTCATCAGCAGGACGAGAGTCAGCGGCGCCAGGGTCAGCAGCATCTGACCGATTGCAATGACCGGGCGGCCGGCATTGCGCGCCGAGATGGCCACCGCATAGCCGACTGTATTGCACACCATCAGAAGCTGCGCTTCGTAGGCCACATGGAGCGAAACCGTTAGTGCGCCCAAGGCCCCAAGTAAGGCAGCATAGCCAAAGGCGCCCAGCTCGTAGAGGATTTCCAGAACACGGGCATTGCGCTTGTAGAAGTGGGGCAGGCAGAAACCCATTGCCATTCTGACGACGGCGATGACCGACAGCAGCACGGCCGCAATGGTGATATGTGGCTCATTGGCGACCCAGGCGGCGACCAGGCCGGTGCCCATGCCGCAGGCCGCGCCCACGGCAAGGCTAGTCGGCTGTGTATACAGCGTCTCGACAAGGACTCGCCTAACCCTGTCGTCCAAGGCGTCGGTGCCGAAAAGCACCCGCCGCAAGGTCTGCCAACGCTTGATATTACAGCTCCAACACGATCCCGCACCGTTAGCTGCGAGGTATCACCGAATGGTTAACACGCTGGTCATATTTGGCCTTAACAGCAGCCTACCGCGTCGCTAACCTGGCGTTAGCAATTGCACTTTCAGCCGTGTGAGCGGGCGTTGCGAAAAGCCACCGCAGCGGCCATGCGCCGGTCGAGCGCGCTGCAAATTGACAGCCACCATTGATAATCCTCGCGCGATCCTGCGAAAAACGCTGCTTCGGCATTTTCCCGCGCGCGCTCGGCAGCGGACAGGCCGTATTCGGCGAAGTGCCGCAAGGCTGCCTTGAGCAGCAGGTCGGAACAGACCGGATCGCCGTTGTCGTTAACCGCGCCGTGCGGAATTCCGCTCGAGAGTATCCGGGATATTACGGTGCTGCCCGAAGTCTTCGACGCTGCAAATCGGATTGTCATTTTGTCTTGGGACTCCGAGGGTTCGACAAGGGCGCTTATCGCCGCGACGCGCTAAACCTTCGTGTTTGGCTATGGTTTCCGGATAGTTAGCTTATGCGACCGGTGGGCTTGCCCGGCCCTGCTTTGGCAGGGCTTGTGGCTATTGCCCGGGTTGAACGATCCAACGCCCACTCTCCCGGTATTCCGGTTTTATTCCAGTAGTTTGTGGCAAATTCTCACCACGATAGAGCTTGTCTCCACCGCGCTGCTGCAAGTCCTGGGCATAGGCAGGAGCCGGCCCGGGAGCCGCCGCAGCCCGCTGTGGCGTGGCCACACGGGCGGTAATGAAATCCGCGGACTGGGCCTGTTTGAGACCTGAATCATAAGCACGCGCCATTTCCAGCGGATCGAGCGCCGGATCGGGCCGGGCATCGGCCTGGGCATTGCGCCGATGCGGAACTGCCATGGGCTCGCCGCCAAGATAGGCGAAACGGAAGGCGCCCGGCTGCCCGGCGCCGCCCGGCATGCGGAAGAAACGGTGCGCACCGATATTGGCGACATTGATCATCTGGCGGTTCCACGAAGGGTGCACCGCGAAGGTATGATAATGCGTGGCAAGCCCCACCGGCGCATAGACGTAACCCGCCAGCGCCGCACGGGCGACATTGGCGGCGCGTTCCCAGAACATCGGGTTGGGCTTGCGGGCAAGCGAACCGTCGCAGGTGAAGCTGAACTGGCAGCCGGTCGAGCGTTCCGAGCCCTGATAGACCACGCCGCATACCGTGTTGGGATATGAGGAATGGGCGACGCGGTTGAGTACGACCTGCGCCACCGCGCGCTGGCCGCCGTCTGGCTCGCTGGCGGCTTCGTAATAAATTGCGGCGGTAAGACACTGCTCGGCGCGGCCCCGGTCTACGCCCGAATTGTCGATACGGATTGCCCTTGCCGCCGGCCCGGCCTGGGCGAGGGCGCTGGCGGGCGCAGGATCGGCATCCGAATGAATGCCCTGGCCGAACATGTCGCCGCCGCCTGCCATGCGCTGTTCGTCCTGTGTGGTGGCCAGGTAGTAGAAGGCGGAACCCGGAAAACTGTCTCCCGCCTTTTCGAACGGCATCGGTTCGACCGCGACTTCGCGCTTGCCGGCATTGCCGATTTCACCGCCCCATTCCCCGGGTGCGGCAATCGCAGGCACCGTGAAAGCGGCGAGCAGAACCAGCGCCGGCTTGCCCCAGGGGCGATCCTTGCCGCGCCTCGCGAGGTCCGCGAACCGCGCGGTTGTTCTTGAAATAAGGGCTTGCACTTTGTTCACTCGGTCTCGTCTGTCGCTACGCGCCTTCGCGCGTAATTCCGGTCGCCCTGCCTTGCATCCGGCAAATCCTCAGCGTGCCGAAGCGGTACAGGGTTGGGCACTAGGGTAAACCGGTTAAGAATTGGCGATCTTGCCTCTTGCACGAGCGGGGAGTAATGGCGCCCCCACGTCACGGGTTGTCCGGCGTCTTTTCTGCCTCACGGCAGAAGCGGCACCGGCCCGCTCCCCCGCCCGGCCACCCATAGGGTAACCTATGTTTGGGTGGCCGGGCGGGGGAGCGGGCTGGTGCCGCCCCCGCGCGAGCGGGACAGGAGACTTAGGGCCTAAGAGGGAATTCGGTCTTATTCCGAAGCTGCCCCCGCAACTGTGACCGGGGAGCGATGCGCCCACATGCCACTGACCATTTGGTTGGGAAGGCGGGCGCAGAGCGGCGATCCGGGAGCCAGGAGACCTGCCCATGACGGTCGTTCCGCAGCCGGGCGGGGTGCACCGGATGTAAGCGTGGACCCGTGATTTCGCGCGGGGCCTCTCGCCATGAACGGCATTCGTTCATGAAGGAGGCTTTTGCCGTGAAATATCCGTTATTGTTTTGTTGTTCACTGATCCCCGCGACCTCCGTGCTCGCGGCCGCCGATGCCGGACGCGATTCCATCGTCGTCACGGCCACGCGCAGCGAAGCGCCGCTGGCCGAAGTGGGGCAGTCGGTCAGCGTCGTTACGCGCGCGGAGATCGAGCGTGTGCAGGCGGTCCAGGCCATCGATCTGCTCGCCCGGCTTCCGGGCGTGTCGGTCGCCCCATCTGGCGGCTTCGGCCAGCCGACCAGCGTCTTTGTGCGCGGCGCCGACAATTCGCAGAGCCTGGTGATGATCGACGGGGTGCGGATCAACGATCCGGCGGATGTCGGCGGCGGGTTCGATTTCGGCGCGCTGACCATTGGCCAGTTCGAGCGGGTCGAACTTGTGCGCGGCGCGCAGAGCGTATTGTGGGGTAGCCGTGCGATCGGCGGCGTGATCAACTTCATCACGCGGCGGCCGGCACAAGGTTGGGAGGGCCAGGCCGTGGCGGAATACGGCTGGCGCGACCGCAAGCAACTCGGCGCATCGCTCTCCGGCAAGGCTGGGCCGCTCGGTCTCTCGCTGGGCGGCGTGTGGCTGAAGGGCGACGGCCATTCCGCCTATAGCGAAGCGCGCGGCGCGACCGAACGCGATCCGTTCGAAAGCAAATCGGCGAACCTGCGGGCCGAGCTGGAGCTGGCGCAGGGGCTAAGTGTGGACGCCGGCGGCTTCTACACCGATGCCGACTATGGCTACGACAGGACCGGTGCGGATGCCGCCAATCTGGGCAACAAGCGCGATGTCACCGGCTTCGCCAACCTGCGCTTCGCCAGCGCCAGCGGGCGGATCAGGGCGCGCGCGGGATTCGGGCTGACTGACAGCCACCGCGTTTCGGACGATGTAGTGTTCGGTCCCTATATCACCGACGGGCGCAACGAGCGGTTCGAAGGGCAGGTGGAATTCACACCGATCAATCTGCTCACCCTGCTGGCTGGCGCCGAGACCGAACGTTCGGACTTCGCGGACAATTTCGGCTCGCGCGCAGAGACGCGGATCGACAGTCTGTTCGGCCAGGCCACTGTGCGGCCCGCGAGGGGGCTGACGCTCCACATGGGTCTCCGGCAGGACTGGCACCGCGATTTCGGCAAGAAGACGAGCTTTTCGGCCAGCGGCGCCTGGCAGCTGGGCGAGGGCCTGCCGATCGTCAGGGCGAGCTATGGCGAAGGGTTCAAGGCGCCTTCGCTCTATCAGCTTTATACCAATGCCGGCTTCACCGCGCTCAACCCCGAAGTGGCCAAGGGCTGGGACCTGGGCCTGGAACAGCCGTTCCTGGGCGGCCATGCCAGCGCCTCGCTGACCTGGTTCGACCGGCGCACCCGCGACATGATCGATTTCGACTTCGCCACCTTTACCTATTACAACATCGGTCGGGTGCGGGCGCAGGGGATCGAGGCAGTGCTGGACATTTCCGACTGGCGCGGGTTCGATCTGCATCTGGCCTATACCTGGCTCGATGCGACAAACCGGCTGACCGGCACCCGCCTTGCGCGCCGGCCCGAGCACAATGTCGCCGCAAGCCTGGATTATCGCTGGCCCTTCGGCCTCAGCACCGGCATCGACTTGCGCCATGGCGGCGACCGTTTCGACGATCAGGCCAATCTGGTTCCCGTCGCAGCGCACACCGTGGTCGCCCTGCGCGCGTCTTTCCCGGTCACGCAAAAGGTTGAACTGTTCGGCCGGATCGAGAACCTGTTCGACGAAACATACGAAGTGGTGCGGACCTATGGCACGCCGCGCCGTTCGGCCTATGCCGGCGTAAGGGCGCGGTTTTGAAAATCCTCATCCGAAGGGGCAGGATTGGCTTGGCGCTGGCGCTGGCCCTCTCTGCCTGCACCAGCGAACCCGCACCGATATCGCGCCACACCGAGCCGAAAATCGTCAGCCTCAACCCCTGCAGCGACGCCGTCCTTGCCGAAGTGGCCGATCCCGGCCAGCTGCTGGCCATCTCCGCCTGGAGCCAGGATCCCGCTTCGAGCTCCATGGATCTCGCCACGGCTCGCCGCTTCCGTGCGGTCGGCAATTCGCTCGAGGAAGTCATGGCGTTGCGCCCAGATGTGGTAGTCACCGATGCCTTCCTCCCCGCGCCAACCAAGGCTGCGCTCCAGCGGCTCGGCATAGGGGTGGTGCAATTGCCTATCGCCCACACCGTCGAGGAAAGCCGCGATCAGGTGGGGCAACTGGCGCGGCTTGCCGGCCATCCCGAACGCGGCCATGCCATGCTGGCGCGGATCGACGCCGTGCTGGCAAGTGCCGCTCCGGAGCCGGGATCGCCGCCTGTTCCCGCGGTTGTCTGGCAATCGGGCGGGATCGTGCCGGGGCCGGATTCGCTGATCGGCGACCTGTTGCGGCGCACCGGCTATCGCAATGTGGCGGCCGAGCGCGGCATGCGGCAGGCGGATTTCCTGCCGCTCGAAGAGATGCTGGCCGATCCGCCGCGGGTGATCTTCGCGGCAGGCAATATGGCCAGCCAGGAGGACCGCCTGCTGTCGCATCCGGCGCTAGAGGGACTCAAGCAGACCCGGCGCGAGACCTTCGACCCTTCGCTCCTGTGGTGCGGCGGCCCAAGCATGGGCCGCGCGGCCGAGCGGCTGGGTCAAGCGCGGAGGCGGTTGTGATGCGGCCGAGCCTGCTCCTTCTCGCACTGATCGCGCTGGCTGTGCCACTGTCACTGCTGGCGGGCCGGGTGTGGATCGATCCCTTCGCCCCCGAAACCCGCAATGCCGCCGTCATCCTGTTCGAACTGCGCCTGCCGCGCGCCTGTCTGGCGCTGATCGTCGGGGCGGGGCTGGGTGGAGCCGGAGCGGCGATGCAGGGCTATCTCAGGAACCCGCTGGCCGATCCGGGTCTGTTCGGCATGGCGCCGGGCGCGGCGCTGGGGGCAGTGCTCAGCCTGTGGCTGGGCGCGGCCTCGGTCTGGGCCCTGCCGCTGTTCGCTCTGATCGGCGCGGCGGGGGCCATGGCCTTGCTGGCGCTGATCGTTGGCCGCGATGGCGGCGTCGCCCTGTTCACGCTGGCCGGCATGATGATCGCCAGCCTCGCCGGCGCGCTGATGAGCCTTGCCATCAGCCTGTCGCCCACACCTTTCGCGCTTTCCGAAATCGTCACCTGGCTGATGGGCTCGCTGGCGGATCGAAGCTGGCGCGAAGTGTGGATCGCTGCGCCGCTGACATTGGCCGGGCTGGGTGTGCTGGCATCGACCGGCAGGGGCCTCGATGCCCTGACTCTCGGCGAGACCGCCGCCCGTTCGCTCGGCATCGCGCCGCACCGCCTGCAAGGGCTGATGATCGCGGGCGTGGGGCTGACGGTTGGCGCAGGTGTCGCGGTTGCCGGGATTATCGGCTTTGTCGGGCTGGTGGTGCCGCACTTGCTGCGGCCCTTCACCGACCGGCGGCCTTCGTCGCTGATTGTCCCCAGTGCGCTTGCCGGAGCCTTGCTGCTGCTCGTCGCCGATGTCCTGTGCCGCCTGCTGCCGCTCAAGGGCGGCGAACTGCGTCTTGGCATAGCGCTCAGCCTGATCGGCGCGCCGTTCTTCCTGCACCTGCTGCTCAAGATGAAGCGGGGCCTGGCATGACGCTCGCCGCCCATTCGCTCTCGCTCCAGGGCCGGCTGACGGATGTGAGGGCTGTCTTTCGCCCCGGCGAAGTCACGGCAATCTGCGGGCCCAACGGCGCGGGCAAATCCACACTGTTGTCCTGCCTTGCCGGCCTGATCCGGCCGGACGCAGGTCAGGTGACGCTCGACGGCGCCGAAGTGCTGGCCATGCCGCCGCGCCGTCGCGCGCAGGCGCTTGGCTTCCTTCCCCAGACGCCCGAACTCGCCTGGGATGTCACTGTCGAAGTGCTGGTCTCGCTCGGCCGCCTGCCCTGGCCTGGCGGAGGCGGGGATGCGGCGATCGAGGCGGCGCTTGCCCATATGGACCTCTGCGCGCTGCGCTACCGCCCGGTTTCGCGGCTTTCGGGCGGCGAGCGGGCGCGCGCGCTGATGGCGCGGGTGCTCGCCGGCCAGCCCCGCTGGCTGCTGGCGGACGAGCCTCTGGCCAATCTCGATCTCGCCCATGCCTCTACCCTGATCGCCCGGCTGGCCGATCAGGCGCGGGCCGGCTCGGGCGTCGTTCTGGTGCTGCATGACCTGGCGCAGGCGATGAACCATGCCGACCGGGTGCTGGTGCTGGAACAAGGCAGGGTGGCCGCCGATGGTCCGCCTGCCGAGGCGCTGTCGCAAGATGTCATCGCGAGAGTCTGGGGCGTAGAAGCACGGTGGCTGGGCGCGCAGGGAACTATGGCGCTGGCTCTGCCGTCCTGATAGGCAACCAGCATGACCAATCCGATGCACCAGCACGCCCTTGCCTATTTCGCCGCCGTCGAAGCCGGTGAATTGCCCGATCATATTCTGACCGACGATTTCTCTGCCTGGACGACGACGACCGGCCCGATGGACAGGGCGGCCTACCAGAACGCGATCCGCCTGCTGGCGCGCATGTGCGCCGAACCGATCCGGTTTACCGTCGATGCGATAACCAGCGAAGACGACCGCGTGGTTGCCGAAGCGCGCTCGAAAGCCGTGCTGATCGACGGCAAACCCTATGAAAACACTTATGTCTTTACCCTGCGAATCCGCGACGGCTGCATCGCCTGGATCGGAGAGCACATGAATGCGCTGATCGTGCAGGAGAAACTGGTGCCGCTGATGGCCAGGCTGGCGGGTTAGCGCACCACTGTTACTGTTTGCGTGAAGGGCAATTCGTCCGAACTCTTCTGCAGGTTGAGCAATTGCTGGATGGCGTCGAGAATTTGCAGACTCGATCCGTCGCCATCGCGGATGAACCAGCGCTCGCCGCGGAAACGCACTTCCACTGCCGCTGGCCCCTGGCCGCGTTCCAGTCCGAACAGCTTCTTGCCGCTTACCACACTATAACGCCCCGCCGGTGCGGGCCGGGAATATTCGCCGAGGAAATAGATCACGCCCTGGGTCGAACGCAGGACCGGGACCAGATCGACTTCATAAGTCTTGCCCTTGAAGGTCAGCAAACCGGCCTGGGCATCGATATTGCGCGATGGCGCATCGGGAGCGGGCAGCGCTGGCGGGCCTCGCCGGCCCTTGCCTGTGGTTGGCCGGGCGGGCTGTGCGACCGGTTCGGTGGCCGGGCGCTCGATCAGTTCGATGAAGCGCGACTGGTTCGACGCCTCGCATTCGCCCGGCAAGGTGCCAAACCCGCGCCTGACGAAACCCAGCGCCGTGCGGGCCGCATTCTTGCGCTGAATTGTCTGGCGCGCCGCATCCTGCTGGCTGGCGCCGATATCGAATGTCTTGCCATCGAGCGTTATCACATCGCCGATCGAGGAATTGCGCAGGACCGGTTCAAGATCGACCAGATCGACGGTTTTCGAAGGGGTCTTGCGCGGCGTCATGCGGCTGGCATGCAGGAAGCAGCGCCACATCCGCGCCTCGGCCTCTTCCTCCTCGTCCTGGCTGGCGGGGTCGGCATTGGCGTTGAGCATCGAAGTGATGAGATCGCCCTTGCGGAAATCGGCATAGTCCTTTGCCGCGCGAATCTCGATCTTCTCGATCAGCAGGGCCATGACGAGATCGTCCTTCCAGCCCTGTTGCAGCAAGTACTCGACGAATTCGGTCTTCACCGGCTGCTGGATGCCGCGCTGGAATTTCTCGTTGTTGAGCGCGACCATGTCGAACGAGGGATTGGTGGTCATCGACCCGGAAAGCTTGGGATTGATGGTCTGCAGCCCGCTTTCCGGAAAGGAGGCGCCCAGTTCCGCACCGGTCGTCACCGAAGCGCCGCCGCGCAGAGTGGTGATGGTCGAAAAATGCATGGGAAAACGCTGTTCGGCGCGCACCACATTGAGCAGGGCCAGCCGGTCTTCGGTATCTGCCAGCAGCTGGTTGTGATCGACGGCGACTTCGCGCAGCTGGCGATGAAAGGCGCAGCCGGACAGCATCGCCGCTACCGCGATCAAGGCAATTGTCCGCTTCGGCATGCCGCCCCCTTGCATCGGTTCCGCGCCTAATGCGCCGGTGCAAGACAGCACATGTAGGCGCGGGGTTCAATCCGGCCGGCGATTGCTTCGCCCATTCGATCTGGCGCGACAGCTTTACTGTGGTGCGCAACGCGTCCTGTCGCCGGCGGCGCAGGCAGCGACATTGGCCTGCCATCTTGCCATATCGGCATTGTACTTCGCCACTTGCGCCTCGTACTGCGCCTTGGCTTCCTCGTATTCGCGCAAGCGCGCCTGTGCTTCCTTGGCGCGATCGATGTTGTTCAGTTCGCGGGCGTTATTTTCGTCGATCTGCTTTTGCGCCTTGAGCGCCTCTTCCGCATTCAGCGCGGCGCGCTGTTCTTCGGGCGTAGGACTGGGCGCCGCAGCCGGGGCCGCCAGCACTGCCGGTGCGGTCAGGGCCAGGGCAACGATCGGGGCAATAAGTATACGGTGCATTATCTCAACTCCGAATGGAACTTAGTGTTTGCTGGGGCGCTTCGCGCAGCGGCTGCGGACGCCGCGCTTGCAGGCGGCGACATCTTCCTTCCACTTTTCGACGTCTGCCTGGTATTTCGCCAGGGTGGCATCGTATTCCGCCTTGGCCTGTTCATAGGCGCGCTGCTGATCTTCCGGCGTCATGGCCGCCCTGGCAGCCGCGGCTTGTTCCGTTGCCTGCCGTTGCTGGATCGAAGGGAAACTGGCCGATGGCGGCGGAGGAGGCAGGGCAGCGGGGCGGGCGGCCAGCGCGGCGGGAACGCCGAGTGCGATCAACACGGCAAGGGCAAACAGGGGACGGTGCATAGGCGGTTACTCCAGACAGGCTTTGCACTCGGTCCTAGCCTATCCGGTTTGCTCACGCCATAGTTTGGCTGAAGCGCGGCTTAACGCCGCATGGTGCGAATTAACGGCGCAGTCTGACGGTTTCGCCGAAATTCCTTTCACGCGGGGCGTTAATTTGCGCAGGCTTCAATATGGCCTGCCCGGCAGGCTGCGACATCGCGCCGCCAGGCCTCCATTTTCATTTCATAGCTGCGGCGCTGCTCGGAATAGCGATTCATTTCGCTTTGATAGGCATTGCGCTTGTGCAGGAATTCGGCGCGGTTGCGGACGTAATCGCTGTAGGCCACTTCGTATTCCTGCTGGGCCTCGCGATCCGCTTCGCGCTGCCGCGCCCATTGCGCGTCGCGTTGCTGGACAAAGGCGAGCTGGCGCAGGTTGAGACTGCGGATATAGGCCCGGTCTGCTTCCAGCTCCTCAGGTGTGCTTGGTGCCTCGGGACTGGCCCATGCGGCCGTGGGTATGGCCAGCACCGTCAGCATGCCTGCAAATAGCCTGGCCTTCATATTCAGTCCCCCGTCGCCGATGGCTCTGGGCTATTGCGGAACTGGTTGCGCAATGCTTGCAGTCAATCGTTACCGGTCCGTTTGGGTTAATTTCCGGCAGGGTTGCTCCATCCCGGCGTGCACGGCGGCTACCGCCGGCAGGCCGAACGCACGCCCGCCCGGCAGTCGGCCACATCCCTGCGCCAAGCCGACAGCCGGACGTTGTAGCTGCGCCGTTGCCGAGCATAGTCCGCCATTTCGCGTTCATAGGCTGCACGGCGGCGGGCATAGGCAGCCTGTTGGGCGCGGACTCCCCGGTTTCGTGCGGCATAATAGGCATCACGCTGGCGGACTTTGGCCAGTTCGCGCTGGTTCATGCGGCGAATGATCTCGCGGTCGCGGCGCAGCCATTCGGCCGATTTGGCCAGGGCCGTTTCCGAAATGCCGCCGGCGGCAACTGCCAGCGCGGCGAGGACCGCCATTACCCTCATAGTCTCCACCTTCCCGAACCTCGCAGGGAGGTCTGACCTTTTCCCCGGATGGTTGCAAAAGAGTTGCGATGAATGGTGCGCGCGCCATCGCGAAAAGGGCACGGGTGGGCGGAGCCGGAGGCCGCAGCCCGATTACACACCATTTTTCAGCGATCTGCACAGGGTTTCGCGCCGGCATCGGGCATGACGATTTTGCCCCCCTTGTCCGAATCGAACAGACGTGGAACATGGCTAGCCATGTCCCTCACTCACATCACTGTCCGCGGCGCGCGCGAGCATAATCTCAAGGGGTTCGATGTCGCCCTGCCGCGCGACCGGCTGATCGTCATCACCGGGCTTTCGGGCAGCGGCAAGTCGAGTCTCGCCTTCGACACGATCTATGCCGAAGGCCAGCGGCGCTATGTCGAGAGCCTGAGCGCCTATGCGCGCCAGTTCCTCGAGATGATGCAGAAGCCCGATGTCGAACATATCGACGGGCTCAGCCCGGCGATCTCGATCGAGCAGAAGACGACCAGCCGCAACCCCCGCTCTACCGTCGCCACGGTCACCGAGATCTACGATTACATGCGCCTGCTCTGGGCGCGGGTGGGCATTCCCTATTCGCCGGCCACGGGCCTGCCGATCGAGGCGCAGACCGTAAGCCAGATGGTCGACCGGGTTATGGCCCTGCCCGAAGGCACGCGGGCCTATCTGCTCGCGCCGGTCGTGCGCGGGCGCAAGGGGGAATACCGCAAGGAACTGGCCGAGTGGCAGAAGGCCGGCTTCACCCGCGTGCGGATCGACGGCGAGATGTATGCCATCGAGGATGCCCCGGCGCTCGACAAGAAATTCAAGCACGACATCGAAGTGGTGGTCGATCGCATCGCCGTGCGCGAGGGGATCGAGACGCGGCTGGCGGATTCGTTCGAACAGGCGCTGAAGCTGGCCGAGGGGCTGGTTTATCTCGATCTGGCGGATGGGACGGTGGCGGAGCTGGCGCGCGATCAGTCCACCTCCCCTGAAGGGGAGGGGGGGAAGATGAAAGGCGCCGCTCTCCCCCCCAATCGCATCGTCTTCTCCGAGAAATTCGCCTGCCCGGTCTCCGGTTTCACCCTCGAGGAAATCGAACCCCGCCTGTTCAGCTTCAACGCCCCGCAAGGCGCCTGCCCGGCCTGCGACGGGCTGGGCGAAAAGCTGCTGTTCGATCCGCAGCTGGTGGTCCCCAACGAGGCGCTCACGCTCAAGCAAGGAGCGGTGGCGCCCTGGGCCAAGTCGAACCCGCCCAGCCCCTATTACATGCAGGTGCTCACCAGCCTGGCCAAGGAATTCGGCTTCGATCTCAACACGCCCTGGCAGGACATGCCCGGCGAAGTGAAAGTAGTGATCCTCCATGGCACCGCCGGCCGCCCGGTGCCGCTGACTTTCACCGACGGGAAGAAGAGCTACACGGTCAACAAGGCCTTCGAAGGCGTGATCGGCAACCTCAACCGCCGCCTGTTGCAGACCGACTCCGCCTGGATGCGCGAGGAGCTGGGCAAGTTCCAGACCGCGCAGCCCTGCGAAACCTGCGAGGGCAAGCGGCTGAAGCCCGAGGTGTTGAGCGTCAAGGTCGGCGGCGAGGATATTTCCTCCATCACCCATCTGTCGGTCGCCGCAGCCGTCCAGTGGTTCGGCGAGATCGAACACAAGCTCACCGCCCAGCAGCAGCAGATCGCCCGCGCGGTGCTCAAGGAAATCAACGAGCGGCTTGGCTTCCTCAACAATGTCGGGCTCGACTATCTCAATCTCGATCGCACCAGCGGCACGCTTTCGGGCGGCGAAAGCCAGCGCATCCGCCTCGCCAGCCAGATCGGCTCCGGCCTGTCGGGCGTGCTCTATGTGCTCGATGAGCCGAGCATCGGCCTGCACCAGCGCGACAACGACCGGCTGCTGGAAACCTTGAAGCGCCTGCGCGATCTAGGCAACACCGTCATCGTCGTCGAGCATGACGAGGACGCCATCCGCCACGCCGATCACATTGTCGATCTTGGCCCCGGTGCCGGGGTGCACGGGGGCGAGATCGTCGCGCAGGGCAGCCTCAAGGACATCCTCGCCAGCAAGGACAGCCTCACCGGGCAATACCTCACCGGCGCTCGGCGGATCGAAGTGCCTGCGGTGCGCCGCCGGGGCAATGGCCACAAGCTCGTGGTCCACGGCGCGCGGGCGAACAACCTGAGGAATGTCACTGCCAGCATACCGCTTGGGACATTCTGCTGCATCACCGGCCTGTCGGGCAGCGGCAAGTCGAGCCTGATCCTCGACACGCTCTATGCCGGTGCGGCACGGGCCTTGAACGGCGCGCGGGTGATCGCCGGTCCGCACGACAGGATCGAAGGCCTGCAGATGTGCGACAAGGCGATCGAGATCGACCAGAGCCCGATCGGCCGCACCCCGCGCAGCAACCCCGCGACCTATACCGGCGCCTTCACCCAGATCCGCGACTGGTTCGCCGGCCTCCCCGAAAGCGGCGCGCGCGGTTACAAGCCGGGGCGGTTCTCCTTCAACGTCAAGGGCGGGCGCTGCGAGAAGTGCCAGGGCGACGGGCTGATCAAGATCGAGATGCACTTCCTGCCCGATGTCTATGTCACCTGCGAGGAGTGCCAGGGCAAGCGCTACAACCGTGAAACCCTCGAAGTGAAATTCAAGGGCCGCTCCATCGCCGACGTGCTCGACATGACCATCGAGGACGCCGAAGAGTTCTTCAAGGCCGTCCCCCCGATCCGCGACAAGATGCACATGCTCAACGAAGTGGGGCTGGGCTATGTCAAGGTCGGCCAGCAGGCGACGACCTTGAGCGGCGGCGAGGCGCAGCGGGTGAAGCTGGCCAAGGAACTGTCGCGGCGGAGCACCGGGCAGACGCTCTACATTTTGGACGAGCCGACGACGGGGCTGCATTTCGAGGACGTGCGCAAGTTATTGGAAGTGCTGCAGCGGCTGGTCGACCAGGGCAATTCGGTGGTGGTGATCGAGCATAACCTCGATGTCATCAAGGTGGCGGACTGGATTTTGGACCTTGGCCCGGAAGGCGGCGTGAGGGGCGGGGAGATTGTGGCGGAGGGCGTTCCCGAGGATGTCGCCCAGAACC
Organism: Novosphingobium sp.; assembly: GCA_050248535.1. Classification (GTDB taxonomy): domain Bacteria; phylum Pseudomonadota; class Alphaproteobacteria; order Sphingomonadales; family Sphingomonadaceae; genus Novosphingobium. The sequence continues at coordinate 258 of JBFWSE010000025.1, read as the reverse complement.
CGAGGAGTTTCACTGGCCAGTACCTCAAGCCGCTGTTGGACAAGGCGACCGGGAACGAGCCTGTCCTGAGCGAAGCCCGAGCATAGTCGAGGGCGTAGTCGAAGGGCCGGAGCAGGTTGCGGGGAATCCGAGGAGCTTTACCGGACAGTATTTGGCGCCTTTACTCGAAAGAGCCCGCGAAGCGGCGGAGTGATCCGCCCATCCTGAGCCTGTCGAAGGATGCTGGAGCGGGCTCGGGAGGTGGCGGAGTAAGAGTCT
>JBFWSE010000024.1:0-39529 GCA_050248535.1 Novosphingobium sp. | reverse complement strand
CTTCGTATCCCGCCGCATCTTCGGGCGCGACGCGCGCCAGTTCGGGCCGCAACGCCGCATCGTCGCTGTAGAAGTCGAAATTGCTGCCGTCGGGCCAGTTGAAGCGCATGGCCGGGGACAACGGCATGAGTTCGATATCGTCGGCCAGCCGCCGGTCGGAGAGCTGCCATAAATCGTCGAGGCTGGCCGGGTCGATCAGTGCCGAGGGGCCGGATTCGAACGTGAAACCTTCGCGCTGCTGGGATGCGGCATAGCCGCCCGGCCTGTCGCGCGCTTCCACCAGAGTGCATTCGATCCCGGCGGCCTGCAACCGGATGGCCAGCGCCAGCCCGCCCAGCCCGGCGCCAATGACGCAGGCGCGCGTCATGCCTGTCTCATGGTTTGCGTGGCAGTTCTGGTCCGGCAGGCGGGCATCGCAGGCGGGTTTAGGGACAAGGCGGGACTGTCGCAACGCCTGTCTTGGCTTATTCGCGGTGTTGCGGCATGAAACGGCGATGCCCGCTGCCTTTGCCATCGCGCTCGCAACCCAGGCCGACGCCCCGGCGATGGCCGCGATCTATGGCAAACACGTGCTCAGCGGCGTTGCCAGCTTCGAAACCGCCCCGCCCGACGAAGCCGAAGTACTCGCGCGCATGGCGAAAGTGGGTCAGACTGGCTTGCCCTGGCTGACCGCTCGCGGACCAGATGGCGAAGTGCTGGGGTTCGCCTATGCCGGCCCCTACCACGCCCGGCCTGCATACCGCTTCACCTGCGAGGACAGTATCTACATTCGCGACGACATGCGAGGGCGGGGGATTGGCAAGGCGCTGCTCGCGGCGCTGATCGAAGCCTGCGAACAGGCCGGCATGCGCCAGATGGTGGCGCTGATCGCCGGCACCGAGACGCCCTCCGTAGTGCTGCACGAACGCGCCGGATTTCGCCACTGCGGCCGGCTGCAAAGCGTCGGGCGCAAATTCGGGCAATGGCTCGATGTCATCCACATGCAACGCGCGCTGGGGCCGGGAGACGGCGCTGCGCCCAGCGAGGAACCGCAATGAACAGCCTCCTGCCCCATCGCAAAGCCCTGATCGCATCGGTGTTCATCTGGGCCTATTCGGGCTTCATCCTCTTCGCCATGCGCCGCCCGGCGATCTGCCCCTGCGGCACGGTCAAGTTCTGGCAGGGCGTGGTGCAATCGCCCGAGAACAGCCAGCAGATCGCCGACTGGTACACCTTCAGCCATGTCATCCACGGCCTGCTGTTCTACGCCGGGGCGCATCTGCTGTGGCGCAAATGGAAGCTGTTCGACGGCTCGCCGACGCGCTGGGCGCTGCCGATCGCGGTGGCCATCGAAGCGAGCTGGGAATTCCTCGAAAACTCGCCGCTGATCATCGACCGCTATCGCGCGGTGACCATGAGTTACGGCTATTCTGGCGATTCGATCCTCAATTCGCTGGCCGATATCGGCTGGATGGTGCTGGGTTTTTGCCTTGCCGCCAAATTGCCGTGGAAAGTCAGTCTTGCCATCGGCCTGGCGTTCGAACTGTTTACGCTGGCGATGATCCGCGACAATCTGACTCTCAACGTGCTGATGCTGGTCTGGCCGATCGAGGCGATCAAGACCTGGCAGGCCATGTGAAGCACTGGAGGTAAGGGAATAGTCATGTGCACAGGTTCACTATAGACAGAACCATGCGTCTTTTTCCCATCCTCGCGGCGCTTGCCGCAACACCGGCCCTGGCGGCCGGAAGCCCGGCGGAAGAGCCCGTCGCCCCGCCGAATATCGCCGTCGAGAAAAGCGTGTTCGATGGCGACTTCTTCATTGTTGTGGCGGGCGTGCTGGCCTTGCCCAGTTACGAGGGATCGGATGACACCGCCGTACTGCCGGCCGGCGCCATTGCCGGGCGAGTCGGTGGCGTCGGGATCAACCCCCGCGCGGCGGGCCTGGCGCTCGATCTGGTGCCCGACAGGGAAGGGGCGAGAGCGGGGCTCAGCTTTGGCCCGGTGATCCGCATGCGCACCAACCGCTCGGGCCGGATAAAGGATCCCGTTGTCCAGCAGCTTGGAAAGTTGCCCAAGGTGTTCGAGGGCGGAGTTCAGGCGGGCGTGACCTTGCGCCGCGTGTTCAATCCGCATGACCAGCTGTCGATCGGCGCCGACATCCGTTGGGATATTTCGGGCAAAGGCAGCGGCTATGTGGTCGCCCCATCGGTAAGCTACCTGACTCCGCTCAGCCGCAAGATGGTGGCGGGTGCGCTGGTTTCGGCCGAAGTGTCGGACAGCCGCTATGCCCGGTTCAATTACGATGTAACCCCGGCCGGCAGCCTTGCCAGCGGTCTGCCGGTCTACACCGCGCATGGCGGGCTCAAGGCGGTCAATTACGGCATGTTCCTGGCGCGCGATCTCAATGGCAACCTGCTCGATGGCGGGCTGCTGGTAGGCGGCGGCGTCATGTATTCGCGCCTCTACGGAAGCGCCGCCGAGACGCCGCTGACGACACTGCGCGGCAGCAGGAGCCAATGGTTCTTCGGCGGCGGGCTGGGCTACGTGTTTTAAGCTTCGAGCGCTGCAGACAGCTTCTCTCGCAGCACCGGCAGCACCTCGGCTTCGAACCATGGGTTCTTTGCCGTCCACATCCGGCTGCGCCAGGCGGGGTGGGGCAGGGGGAACAGGTTGCCCGGCCCCAGATCGTGGTTGCGCACGGCTTCGGTCATGGAAGCGCGCAAGTGTTTGGGCCAATAGGCGGCCTGGGCATATTGGCCGACCAGCAGGGCGAGAGAAACGTGCGGCATTTGCTCGAGAAGCGGGCCGTGCCATTTCGGCGCGCACTCAGGGCGCGGCGGCAGATCTCCGCCGGTTCCCTTGCCTGGATAGCACAGGCCCATAGGCACCAGCGCCACTTGTACGGGATCGTAGAACTGTTCGCGCGAGAGGCCGGTCCATTCGCGCAGACGGTCGCCACTGTCGTCGTCCCAGGGCATGCCCGAAGCGTGCACCTTGCTCCCCGGCGCCTGGCCGATGATAACAATTCGTGCTTCGCGCCCGGCCTGGACAATGGGGCGGGGGCCGTGCGGCAGAAAGTCGGCGCAAAGCCGGCAGTCGCGCACTTCCTTCAGCAATCCGGCAAGATCGGTCTCAGGCATGGCACGGACATGGCAAGGCAATTGATCCCGCGCAATGTTTGCCTGGCTTTCGCTTGCGAGAAACGACCGGGTTTTGGAGGTACGGGAGACACAAACATGGGCGACAAGTTCGACGCAACCACATGGTCCGCACTATTGCTCGGCCTTTACACTCTGTTCGCCGGGATCGGCGCTTTGCGCAATCCCGACACCTGGCGCAAGATGATCGAGGAAGTGAATGGCTCGCCCGCGTTGCAGCTGGTGGCGGGATTGCTCGAACTGATGCTTGGCTCCGCCGTCTATCTCGCCAACCCCTGGCTCCCCGCCGACATTCTCACTTGCATCATGAAAACCATCGGCGGGATCATGATGATCGAGGCGCTGGCGATCATCGGTTTTTGCGATCTCTATGCCGGTTTCTGGCTCAAGAACCTGACCCACATGCACCGGGGCTGGGCGATATTTACCGTGCTGATGGGGCTGGGGCTGGGCGTGGCGGGTTCAGTCAGATTCCACTAGTGTGAATGGCGCGGTGGTGTGCCACCGGTATTCCCGCTTTACATGGTGATCCCCGTATCTAGTCTGTGCGAGCAGGCAAATGCGGCGGAACGACCGCTGCCGCGCCAAAAAGCTCTGGGGATGCCGACATGACCTTGTTCGATTTCAGCGCCACGCCGAACCTGGACAGGCCCTTTCGCCTGGTTGCTCGCTGTGCACTGGCTGGCGTCGCGCTCGCGGCCTGGCCCGCCGCGGCCGAAACCTGCAAGTTCGCACCCGCCGGCCAGATCCACCAGGATGCCGGGGTCGAGCCGCAATTGCTGATCGACGGAACCTGCACCGATCCCGATTACAACGAGAGCACATTCGCGATCGACAAGACCGAGCAGCTGACGTTTCAGGTGCCCGACGGTCCGCTCATCCCTTACACTCAGGTTTCAGGACACTTTCCCGCGACAAGGACCATGGAGACTTTGCCGCCCGGCGTGCGGCAGAGCCCGACGACCTACCGGCAGGACTACGTCTTCCGATTCCCGGCCAAGCAATTCTGGCGCAATCGCTCGTTCGAGAAGCAGCACCCGACCGGGGGCGGCATCGTCGACGACCGGATGGCTTTTACCAATGGCGCCTATTCGGTGAACTGGCTGAGCAACAGCATTCCCAATGCCGTCGCCACCCACCGGCACGAGGCGGCGGCCACCAAGGTGGCCAAGGCCTATGCTAACCGGCTCTATGGCAACAAAGCCAAGATCTACAGCTACTTCTGGGGTTGCAGCGGCGGCGGCACCGTGTCGATGGCGGCGGCCGAGAACACAGTGGGCGTGTGGGACGGTGTGCAGCCGCAATGTGTCGGCACCAGCGTCGATGCCCAGTATCACTCGTTCTACTGGCAAGCGCTCTATACCATGGCGATTCCGCCCGAAAAGCGCGCTGCCATTGCCGCGGCGGCCGTTCCGGGCGGGACCGGCGACATCTATGCCGGGCTCAATGACGAGGAGAAATCGGTACTCGACGAATTTCTCGCCGCCGGCTTTCCGCTGGCGATCATCGGCAACCATTTCAGCCAGCTGACGCCGCTTATCGATCCGGTCGACGTGCGGCTTGGCGATCCCACTTACGAAGACGATTTCTGGTCCAAGCCGGGCTATGCCGGAACCAATCCGCCCGATTACCTCACGGCCGCGAAAGTGGACGGCTGTGCGACAGTCACTGGCATCACGCGCGATGCGCAGGGCAATCCGACCGCGGTCCAGTTCGATCCGGCGACCGTTCCCGCGCTGGGCACTACGGGCGACAACTATCTGGAATACTGGCTCTACGCGGATGATGGCGAGACGCGGTTGATCGACCCGGCGCGCTCGTTCGGCCCCCCCACGGAAAACAAGCAGCGCTACAGCCTGATCGGCAGGCTCGATCCCGCCACGGGCACGCTGGAGCTGACCGGTACGCTGCCGCAGATGATGGGGCCGCCCTTGCCGATCGCCAACAGCCCGGTCCTGCTCAAGGCGCTCAAGGTCGGCGGCAAGGTGCGGATCAACAACCGCTTCATCCTGGCGATGTATTACTACCCGCGTCATTCCATCGTGCCGGGCATCAAGAGCCACGATCAATACCGCAATGCGGACGGATCGCCCAGATACCCGCAGCGCGTGGATCGGGGGACTTTGCTGCATTCCACCTACCGCACGATGGGCGGCCGGGTCGAAACCGGCGAGATCAAGACCCGGATCATGATCCTGGAAGGCATGTCGGACCAGCTGTCCTGGCCCATCTTCAACGTCGGCTATGCCGAACGCGTGCAAAAGGCGCTGGGGCCAGAGCGGTCCGGGGAGATGATGCGGTTCTACCTCCACGACAACGGCAAACATGCCGAAGGCGCGGGCGAGCCGGGCATCTTCCAGCAATCGATGCAGGACATGATGGCCTGGGTCGAGCGGGGCGTCGCACCGCCGCCTTCGACTCGCTACACGGTTCGCAATGGTCAGGTCGTGCCTGCCGGGGACGCGGCCGAGCGGCGCGGCCTTCAGCCGGTGATGACGCTCACCGCCGATGGCGGTAGCCGTGCAAGAGTCAGGGTAAATCAGCCAGTCAATCTTGCCGCCAAGCTGGAAATGCCGCCAGGCGCCGGCAAGATCGTCCAGTACAACTGGACAATTGCCGGCAAGGACGATGCGGCGACAGTGCTCGGCAAGCCCGAGCCGATGGTCGAACTGGAACGCACAGTCAGCTTTCCGGCGCCCGGCACTTATGTCGTCCGGCTGAACGTCAATGGCCAGCGCGATGGCCTTGCCGCTCCGGCCAACCAGACGCTGTTGCGGAATTTCAGGGACGTGCGTGTGGTAGTGGAGTGACGGGGTCTAACCTGCGCCAGGTTCCACCATCAGCGAGGACGAATAGGGCGCGATCAGTTTCGCGGCACTGGCCCAGTCTGCGTTGAGCCAAAGGGCCTGCGCCGCCTGCGGCAGCACAACCGGCATCCGCTCGCATCCCACAGCGCGCAGCGCGGCATTGGCCTCGCAGGTCATCAGGGCGAAGCTGGGCACTTCGCTGTCTTTCCATACCCCGGCCATGGCGAAAGTGGGCTGGTCGGCGCAGGCAAACCAGTGGCGCAAGCGCCGCCCCTGCGCGTCCATTCCCTTGCCCCATTCCATGAAGGAGGTGGCGGGGACCAGGCAGCGGAACTCGCTGTTCCTCAGGTTGCCGATCCAGAAGGGGCTGTCGGGATTGCGCACGGTCGGAACCATGCGGCCCGGGTCATGGGCCGAAGGCGGCGGGGGCACGCCCCACAGCCGCGGGATCAGGCGGCGGGGCAGGTCTCCGTCCGGTCGGGGCCCCGCAACAAATTCGCGGCCTGAGGTGACGACCGGGGCAAAGCTGCCCGGCGCCACATGCCCGCCCGCCCAGGGATCCTCGCCCCGCCGCGCGGCGAAGGTGCGCGCCACATCGGCGGCCGGGGCATCGAGGCGGTAGAGCATGGTCATGGCTGGACTGTGTGGCCGCGCTGTCGTAGTGTGGCAACATCCCCGGGGAGTCATGTGACTGAGAGGCGGGCGTAACGTCCCGCGACCCGTCGAACCTGAACCCGTTAGCACGGGCGGAGGGAGGGCCGGCCAAGAGACCGCTCGCCTTTCGCCCCAGAAGGAAGCGCATCATGGCCGACATCAATTCCAAGTTCGAAATCGGCGTCACCACCGGGCCGATCCGCGGATCGAAGAAAGTCCACGTCGGCCCGCTCAAGGTCGCCATGCGCGAAATCGCGCTCGAGCCTTCGAGCGGCGAGGCCCCGATCCGCGTCTATGACGCTTCGGGCCCCTATACCGATCCCGAGGCCCTGATCGACATTTCCGCCGGCCTGCCCGAACTGCGCGCGGACTGGATCCGCGCGCGCGGCGATGTCGAGGAAGTCGACCAGCGCGAGACCAAGCCGGAAGACAATGGCCTGTCCGGCCCCGATCGCTCCGGCGGCGTCGCCCCGTTCCCCAATGTGCGCCGCAAGGTCCTGCGCGCAAAGCCGGGCATGAACGTCAGCCAGATGCACTATGCCCGCCGGGGCATCATCACGCCGGAAATGGAATATGTCGCCACCCGCGAGAACCTCGGCCGGGAAATGCTCGCCGAATACATCCGCGACGGCGAGGACTTCGGCGCCGAAATTCCGGACTACGTCACCCCCGAATTCGTCCGGCAGGAAGTGGCGCGCGGCCGCGCGATCATCCCCAGCAACATCAACCACCCGGAAAGCGAGCCGATGGCGATCGGCCGCAATTTCCTCGTCAAGATCAACGCCAACATCGGCAACTCCGCCGTCGCCTCCGACGTCGCCGCCGAAGTCGACAAGATGGTCTGGTCGATCCGCTGGGGCGCGGACACCGTCATGGACCTCTCCACCGGCCGCAATATCCACGACACCCGCGAATGGATCCTGCGCAACAGCCCCGTGCCCATCGGCACCGTGCCGATCTACCAGGCGCTGGAAAAAGTCGGCGGCATTGCCGAGGACCTCACCTGGGAGGTGTTCCGCGATACCCTGATCGAACAGGCCGAACAGGGCGTCGACTATTTCACCATCCACGCCGGCGTGCGCCTGCCCTATATCCCGATGACCGCCAAGCGCGTCACCGGCATTGTCAGCCGCGGCGGCTCGATCATGGCCAAGTGGTGCCTCGCCCACCACAAGGAGAGCTTCCTCTACGAGCGCTTCGACGAGATCACCGAGATCATGAAGGCCTATGACGTCGCCTATTCGCTGGGCGACGGCCTGCGCCCCGGCTCGGTGGCCGACGCCAACGACGAGGCCCAGTTCGCCGAGCTCTATACCCTGGGCGAATTGACCAAGCGCGCCTGGGCGCAAGACGTGCAAGTGATGATCGAAGGCCCCGGCCACGTGCCGATGCACAAGATCAAGGCCAACATGGACAAGCAGCTGGAGGCCTGCGGCGAGGCGCCGTTCTACACCCTCGGGCCGCTCGTCACCGACATCGCCCCGGGTTACGATCACATCACCAGCGGCATCGGCGCCGCCATGATCGGCTGGTTCGGCACGGCGATGCTCTGCTACGTCACCCCCAAGGAACACCTCGGCCTGCCCGACCGCGATGACGTCAAAGTCGGCGTCGTCACCTACAAGCTCGCGGCCCACGCGGCCGACCTCGCCAAGGGCCACCCGGCAGCCAAGGTCCGCGACGATGCTTTGTCCCGCGCAAGGTTCGAATTCCGCTGGCGCGACCAGTTCAACCTCTCGCTCGATCCCGACACCGCCGAGCAGTACCACGACCAGACCCTGCCGGCCGAAGGCGCCAAGACCGCGCACTTCTGCTCGATGTGCGGGCCGAAGTTCTGCAGCATGAGGATCACGCAGGAGGTGAGGGATTTTGCGGCGAAGCAGAATCAGGAGAGCACGACGTTTATTGCGGCGGACGAGGCGGAGAAGGGAATGGAAGAGATGGCCGAAAAGTTCCGGGAAGGCGGCGACCTGTACATGCCTGCGATGAAGTAGTGGGGAGGGGAGGAAACTATGTAGGGCTTTCACCCGCTCGCGTGAATTAGGAGTATTATGCACCCGCCACCAGAATCCACCAAAATCCTTTTTTGTTTAGTCTCGAACGATTTCTAGCAATGGTTCGAATGCGAGCATCGCAGCCCGACGACCGGAGGCGGGCTCTATTTCGGTGAGTATGCCTTCCTGAACCAGTGTTCGGCTGAGCCGGTGTGCTGTTTGTGACGGTATATCTGGATGTGATGTTAAAGCACTGTTCCTGAAAACAGGCTTCGTGAAAACGAAATCCAGCACGTCATGCGCATAGGCGCTATTCAGCGTGTCACGGAATAATACTGACATATGGTTGTAAAGATCATCTATCTTCTCAGTGATCATGGTATTTATTTCTGCCTGACGCCGTATAATTTCTAGGAAAAAGTTGATCCACTCTGTCCACTCGCGTGTTTCTGAAACTTCTCTTAGGCGGTCAACATATTCGTCTCTACGCTCCTCAACTGCAGAACTGATATACAGATGGGGAGCGTGTATCACCTTTCTTTGCCATAGATTCAATGGGATAAGCATTCTCCCGAGGCGCCCGTTGCCGTCCTTAAATGGGTGAAGAGCCTCAAATTCAAGGTGCATTACGGCCGTTTGGATAAGTGGCTCAACGTCTTCGCGGTTTATATATTTCTCAAGTTCATGAATGCCATTTTCTAAATATTCTGGGGACGATGGAATAAAGAGAATTTTTTTATTCTTCTTATCTGCCACATAATTTTGATCTATTTTGAATTTACCTGGAGCCTTATCGGCCCCACGACCAAAAAAAAGTAAACGGGAATGAGCCTCTTTTATTAGACGTGATGAAATAGGAAGGCCATTTTGTAATAAGTTTTGAGCGTGCTTTACTGCTCTAGTGTAGGAATATACTTCAATAGCTTCCTGACGATATGCCCCTGTCTCATGGTCGTCGTCATCCACATCGGCCTGTATTTTTAGGATTTCATCTAGAGTGGCGACTGTGCCCTCTATTCTTGAGGATACCACAGCTTCTGCGTTTCTAAGTGGAGCCAAGAGGAGTTCTTTGTTGTGGAGCCTTTCCAACTTGGCGTCGTACCTTGCCAGAGCGCTCGCAGCCGCGCTCATCGGGACCATGAGTGATTGGTAGTCTATGCTATCTGGAGGGAATGAGCCATAGTGGTACTCTACGGCATCCGAGAGGTCATACTCATCGATAAGCCTTGCCATTTGTCTCTCACATATTTAGAAAATTGAGAATCAAGCGGACTAGCCTCTCACATTCGGTTGTCAATGGAGTTTGTAACGTTCCGACTCGCATTGGATGAGAGACAAAAGGGTTTGTCTCTCAAATATGATGAGAGAGGCAGTTTGAATCCCATATAAGGGAATATATAAGAGACAACTGGGGTGTAGCGGGATTAGGGTGGGTTACGGTGTGGGTTACGGTGACACGTGCAACAACCCCCAAGTCTTCCTTCCTTGCCTCTAATCCCAACTCCCGTTATAACCCCCGTATGAACATCCCCCTCAAAATCACCAAAATCGGCAATTCCGCCGGGGTCATCCTGCCCAAGGAACTGCTCGCGCAGCTGGGGGCGCAGGTTGGCTCTACGCTTTCGGTGGTCTCGACACCGCGCGGGATCGAGCTTTCGGCCGAGGAGCCCGATTTCGAGGCACAGATGGCGGCCGCGCGCGAAGTGATGGCGCGGCGCAAGCGGGCGCTGCGCGAACTGGCGAAGTAGCACCATGCCCACCCCGCTGCGACTAGGCGCGGCGCGCCAAGTCTCGCTCCCCTCCCGCTTGCGGGAGGGGTTGGGGGTGGGTCTATGACCAAGCCTTGGGTCTGGATCGCCACCGACGTGGCCACGGCGGCGCATGCCGAACAGCTGGCCGAACACGGCGGCCCATATTCAATTGAGGATCGGGGCTTGCGCCACGCGGGGGCGCTGGAAAGCGCGATGATGCGGCCGCGCAACCTTGCCGAATACGGGGAACCCGACGCGGCTGCGCTCGCAGCGGCCTATGCCTTTGGCGTGGCCCGCAACCATCCCTTCGTCGATGGCAACAAGCGCACCGCAGCGGTCGTCAGCGAAACCTTCCTGGCGCTCAACGGCCATGCGCTGGGCGCAAGCGATGCCGAACTGGTCGTCGCCATCCTCGCCCTCGCCGCCGGCGAACTGACCGAGGACGAATTGGCCGACTGGTTCCGGCAGCACCTGGCATGACACCCACCGGGCTGTTCGTGGCGCAGCAGGGCGGCTGTTGCGTTTAACCGTGAGGGGAAGAGGTTGTAGCTCACGCGCCGCGACTCCCGCTTCGCGCAATCGCCGTTTTCCTACATCGCCAAGACCTGTCATCCTTGCGCGCGGTCCATTCCTGCTTGCGCGGGCGGGCCTTGCTCTTTGACCCTGTTGGTTGCTCGCTCCCCGCGCGCACAGGCACCGCAAGGACAAGGCGTGCCCGCGCATGTGTTTCATCAACTAAAGCGGGTTGCTCCGGCTCTCGCCAAACTCCGGATAGCGCCCCAGCGACAGGAACAGCGCCACTGACAGCGCGCACATCGGCAGCAGGCCCCAGAGCACCGGATCGTAGCTGCGGGTCACATCGTAGACATGGTTGGCAACCACCGGCGCAAGGCCGACGCCGAACAGCAGCACGCCATTCATCGTGCCGAACAGCGAACCGAAGGCGCGCATACCCAGATGCCGCGCGGCGAGATAGGCGCAGGCATCGACTTCGGTGCCGACGGCAAGGCCCAGCAGCAGGCAGGCGGCCGAAGCCTGCAGCGCACTTCCCGGCAGCGCGATGAGCAAGGCGCAGGACAGCATCGGCGCCATGACGCTGGCCGCGGCGACTTTCTTGGCGTCGATCCAGTCGAGCAGAAACCCGCCGGCAAACCGCCCGGCCAGCGAGCCGATGCCCACCAGCCCGGCCATCGCCGCCGCCTCGCCCCCGCCGAAGCCCTTCGAGCGGAGCAAGGGCACGACAATGGTCGTCAGGGCGATGGCGCCGGTGCCGAAAACGAAGAAGGCCACCGCCAGTTTGTAGAAGATGGTCGAGCGAAAGCCCTGACTGGCAGTCAGGCCGGAGAGCGCGCGCGCGCTCTGGCTGCCGCTCGCGGAGGCCCGGTCCTTGGCGCTGCGAAAGAACAGCAGCACCAGCGGCAGCACGGCCAGCGCGGCTCCTGCGGCGAGCATGACATAGGCCATGCGCCAGCCATATGCCTCGACCAGCCCATTGGTGAGCGGCGGTGCGATTGCGCCGACCAGGCCGGTGCCGCACAGTATTAAAGCCAGCGCCTTGCCGCGATTCCTGTCGAACAGGCTGTTGATCGCAGTGGTCCAGACGGTCGGCGAAATCATCGTCACGGCCAGGCCAAGCAGCACCCAGCGCAGCCACCACGATTCGATGCTGGCCGTCGCAGTGGATAGGAAAGCAATGGCGGCGCAAGTCAGCGCTACCCCGGCCATGGCGATCGGGCGCGGCCCAATCCGGTCAATCCCCGCGCCGACAATCGGGCCGGCGACAAGGCCGATGCAGGAGATGATCAGCGGTCCGATGGAAATCTGCGCCCGCGTCCAGCCGAACGCCTGCTCCAGCGGCATCACCATGACGCCCAGCGAATAGCCATGAAGGCCCGACAGCATCATGCCCAGCAGGCAAGGCAACAGGACTGTCCCGTACTTGCGCCACTCATCGGCCGGAGCCGGAGAGGCTTGCATCAATCCTGCCATTGCGACTCCCCCGGCATCCGTTTCACCCCATTCGCTCCAGCCGCACCAGCGCCTCGTCCAGTGCCTGCAGGAACCGCGACCGGTCCGCTCTGGCGAAGGGCGCCGGCCCGCCCACTGCGTCGCCACCCGCCCGCAAGTCGGCCATGATCGCGCGCGTGGCTATGGCCCCGCCGATACTCGCCAAGGTGAAAGGCTTGCCATTGTTGCCGATCACCGCCGCCCCGGCCTTGAGGCAGCGGTCGGCGAGCAGGATGTCGGCGGTGATGACCACGCTGCGCGGGCCGGCTTCGGCGGCGATCCAGTCGTCCGCCGCGTCGAACTTGTCGCTTACCACCACCCGCTCGATCAGCGGATGGCCGGGCACCCGCAGCCGCATGTTGCTGACTACCGAAACCGGCACATTGCGGCGGAGGGCGACCTTGTAGATCTCGTCCTTGACCGGGCAGGCATCGGCGTCGACCAGAATGCGCATGGGCGCTACGCCACCCGCGCCGTCCACCCGCCATCGACCGGGATAATCGTACCGGTGATGTAGGACGACCAGTCCGAGGCGAGAAAGGCTGCCACCCGCGCCTGTTCCTCGGGCTGAGCCGGGCGGCCGAGTGAGTTCTTGGCGGACATGTATTGCAGCACCTCGGGCGTCGCGTCCTGCATCATTTCGGTCAGCGTAAAGCCGCAGGCGATGACATTGACCCGGATCGCCTTGGGCCCAAGATCGGCGGCGAGGACCTTGCTCACCCCATGCACCGCGGCCTTGGCGGCCGTGTAGGATAGCGGCGCGAGGTGTTCGCCGTTGACGCCCGCGACCGAGGTGTAGCTGGCGATCGAACCGCCGCTCTCGCCCATGGCCCGCGCGGCATATTTGGCGCAGAGCAGCACGCCGCGCAGATTGGCAGCGGTCATCAGTTCGTATTCGTCGAGGTCGAATTCGGCGTTCTGCCGTCCGCCCTGGGTGCCGGCGGCCTGGATCGAGGCATCGATGCGACCGAAGTGCGCCAGCGCCTGGGCATAGGCGGCCTCGACTTCGTCCTCCTTGCTGACATCGGCCTGTACCGGCAGCACCGCTTCGCCCAGTTCGGCCGCCACATCGTTCTGCTTGCCGCTGAAATCGATCGCGGCGACTTTCGCCCCTTCGGTGACGAAGACATCGACACAGGCGCGTCCGATGCCCTGACCCGCACCGGTGATCACCGCCACCTTGCCCTGCAAAAGTCCACGTGCATCAGTCATCCCGGTTTTCCTCTCTCCGTTATTCCCGGAGGGTTCATGGCACGAAGCCGCAAGCCGCGACAGCCCCCCATTCTGTCGCCGACCCATGATTGCCGCGCAGTGGATGCCGGGCCACCTGCAGCCGGATCCGCCCGGAGCCGGGCTGCCGGAAATAGGCTTGTCGAACAAGTCAATTTCGGGAATGTTATGACAATGATAAATAATGAGGGGATTGATTGGCGATGCACCAATCGGTTTCCCGGCCCGGTTCGGGGATAATAGGAGTGACTGTTCGATGAAGTATCCAGCCGTTCTGATTGTCGCTTCGGTCCTCGCCGGCATCGCTGCATCGCAAGCCGGAGCCCAATGCGTTGGCGGTTTCTGCATCCGCAAACCCACTCCCGCGCCTGCACCCAGGGCGGTGCAGGGGTCGTCTGTGCGCGGTATGGCCAGCGCCGGTGACAGAGTGTGCGTGGACAGCATTTGCCTGGGCGACGGGCTCGACAGCCTGTCGACGGTAACCTGGGAAACCGCGCGCCAGCGCTCGAACCTGGCCAATCCTCCGCCAACGGCCGGACGGGCGATTACGCGGGGCGAGAGTACGATGATCGCGCGGCGCTGGCGCGGCGCCCAGCCCGGTATCCATGCCTATCTGGCCGACGAGAAGTTCGACGGCGGCGCCCTCGCGGGCCTCGCCAAGATCGTCGCGGCCTGCGAGCACCACTACCTGCTCGGCAAATATGTCACCCCAAGCGGCAACCGGACCGAGATCGAGCTTGCGATGCGCGCCGATCCGAACGATCAATCGATCCAGCGCTGGACAGTCCAGCGCATCGTGCGCCAGTTCCCCAACGCCAGGTCGACAGCGCACAAGCAGGAGGCTACGGCCCAGATACGCGCGCGCTATGGCAACCGGGTGACAATCAGCGAAGGCAATGGCATTCTGCACTTTCAAACAAGGTTGCCCACCGTCCAGAACGAGAGCGGGACTTTGAGCGCGCATCCCGCCTGCGGCGGCAACGGAGGCAAGGGTTCGGCGAGTATCGACTGACCCGTTAGCCAGGAGAGGGCCTTGATGAAGACCGAAGCCAAGGAACTGGCGCTTGCCAAGGCGCATGGCCCCAATTCGCGCCGGGTTCTCGAATATTCCTATACGATGAAGGCCATCCTCGACGATGCGAAGAAACCCGGCTTTCAGGACGAGCAATGGTCCCCGCTGGCCGATCTGGTGAACATCGAACAATTCGAACGCGTCGGCAATTTCCTCGAAGTGGTGCGCTGGGACGATCAGTATGTGCCGCTGCTCACGGCCTGGGCCAAAGCGACGGACTGGAACTTCGAGATCCGCCGCCTCACCGAGGGCCACGACTACGCCATTCAGGAAATGCACGAATACGCGCAGTACCCTGATCGCTACGAAGCCTACAATTCGGTCTCGGTGTTCCAGTTCGATGCGGACGGCAAGATCGTCCATCTCGATATCTACCTGCAGATGGCCATGCCGCCCATGGCGAGCCAGGCGCATCAGTGGGACCTCGAGAAAGTGGGCGCGCAGGGGTGAAGGGCGGCATGCTGGGCGAGACTGCGCGGCTTTGTTCCGAAGCGGCCGAGGTAATCGACCTGCGCCTGCGTCTGTTGTGGCGCGGCGGACCGGTTGCCCGGCGGGAGACTGTGGTCATGGTGGCGGAGAAATACGCGGCCGCCTGCATGCTCACCGCACGGCTGGTGACCGGCGAATTGGGCACTACTCCGACTGAAGTGACGCGAAGCACCTTGCGCTTCCACCGCCGCTGGGTCCGCGCCAATCGTCGCAGGCTGGCCCGGGAGAAGAGTGCGTGACACAGGGCGCCGTCCCGGTGCCCGGGCCGGGCTTCCTCGCCTTCGCCCATCCGGGCCTGCTCCGCCGGGGTCTTGCCGGAAAACGGATCGAAGTGCGCATGGGCAAAGGCGTGCTGCAGATCTGCGGGGAAGAGGGCACGGAATTCGAAGTGCCTGCCTCCAGCGTCGATCGCCTGCGCTTTGGCGTCAGCGGCACCGAACGCCATGGTCCCTGGTATATCGCGCACCTGTTGCTTGCCGGAGAGCAGGAGCCGCTGATCCTGCGCAGCAGCGAATCCGGGGCGCCCGGTTATGCCGATACCATGCGCCGCTTTGCCGCTTGCGTGGCCGAAACACGCGGCGTGGGACGAGTGGAACTTGGCTTGTCGAAGACATTGGCGGCAGTGACCTGGACGGGCGCGGGATTCATTGCCTTCATTTGCCTGATCATGGTCGCGGCGTTCGGCCGGCAGAGCCCGGGACTTGCCTGGACATTCAGCCTGTTCGGCGCCTTCGTCCTGTCAACTGTGCTGTTCGGGCAATTCAAAGCGGGGCTCGGCGCGCCGCGCGCGGTGAAGTCGCTGGAGGCGAT
Source organism: Novosphingobium sp. (assembly GCA_050248535.1). Classification (GTDB taxonomy): domain Bacteria; phylum Pseudomonadota; class Alphaproteobacteria; order Sphingomonadales; family Sphingomonadaceae; genus Novosphingobium. The sequence goes on along the minus strand of JBFWSE010000024.1, from coordinate 23,575 downwards.
CGAGCGCTACTTGCCAAAATCGCGCTGAATCCTTCGCGGCCATTCCCCATTGCGCAAAGCACCGCTGCGAGGCAGTCTCGCCGCAACCTGGCAAGAGGGAGATAGCCATGCGAGTCCACCTTCCCGAAGAGATGCAGGCTCGGCCGTTCGAGAACATCGGCCGGCAATACCCCACGCACATCGTCCACAGTGCCGCCATCTATGGCACCGCGCCCTATCAGCATTCGACGCTGAGCCTGCGCGAGCTGGAAGCGGCGCGCTATCGCACGGCGCTGATCAACGGCTGTCAGACCTGCACCGCCTTTCGCGGCGAGCGCGATTTTCCCGGCCTGTTCGCGGCTTTCGATGGCGATGTCGAAAGCTCGGTCTGGTCGCACGGCCCGGCGCCGGACGAGCTCTTTTATGCCCAGATCGAAAACTGGCGCGACTGGGAGGGCTATAGCGAGCGCGAACGCCTCGCCATCCAGTATGCCGAAGGCATGGGGCTCGACCCGCACGGCATTGCCGCCGACGAGGCATTCTGGACCCGTGCGAAGGCGGCGTTCAGCGATGCAGAGATTGTCGACATGACCTATTCGATCGGCGCCTGGATGGCCAACGGCCGCGCGCTGCACGTGCTGGGGATGGACGCGGTCTGTTCGTTTGCGCTGCCGGACAGGGCGGCGGCCTAACGGACAATTGCGGTGACCAATGACATGGAACGTAAATGGATATGCCAGTCCGCCAAATGCGGTGTGACTTACGAAGGCATGGCCAGAGTCTGTCCGCAGTGCGGCAGCAAAGCGGCGCTGGCGTCCATTATGCGGACGCGCGGGGCCGTGGCGCTCGTCGCAGGACTGTTTTTGGTCGGCACAATGAGCGCCCTGGGCGTGATGCTGGGGCCGCAATTGCTGTCGCCGGGCGAGCAGATCGGCGGCGCGTCGTTTCAAGGGTCGTCGAGCGACGGACTGGTGATTCTATGGCTGTTCGCGGCATTGTGGCTGTTCGGCCTGTCCGCAACCGGGCTGGGCCTGGGCATGCTGGTGCGCGGCCGGCGAAACCGCAACCTGTTTGCCTTGATGATGCTGATGCTGGTCGTGATCGTGGCGATTGTCGGTCTGATCCTGTCGGGCGAAGTGCTTTAGGAATTGACCGTCTGTTCCAGAATATCGACTGCTGCAGCGAGCGCCGGGGACAGGCATTTGCGGTCACTGGCGAGCAATTGCGCCTTCATGCGGGGATCCCAGAACAGGCGGATGTGTTCTGCGGTGGCGGCAACTGCCTCCGCCTCGCCTTGCGCGGCGAATTCGCGGGCGATCTGTTCGGCCATGTAGTGTAGACGCTCGATTTCCATGGCTATTCCGCCGGCTCCGCATGGATCACCCGGCGGGAACGGTCGGCGAACTCCTCGTAGTTCTCCTGCCAGTCGCTGGGGCCGTTGGAGGGAGTGACCTGGACAGCAGTGACCTTGTATTCGGGGCAATTGGTCGCCCAGTCCGAATACTCGGTGGTGACGACATTGGCTTGCGTTTCGGGGTGGTGGAACGTGGTATAGACCACGCCCGGTGCGACCCGGTCGGTGACTTCGGCGCGCAGGGTAGTTTCGCCCTTGCGGCTGGCGAGGCGGACCCAGTCGCCGGTCTTGAGGCCGCGGTTTTCAGCGTCGCTTGGGTGGATCTCGAGCAGGTCTTCCTGGTGCCAGACCTGATTGGCGGTGCGCCGCGTCTGCGCGCCGACGTTGTACTGGCTGAGAATGCGGCCGGTGGTGAGCAGCAGGGGGAATCGCGGGCCGGTCTTCTCGTCAGTGGGAATGTAGTCGGTGACAACGAATCGGCCCTTGCCGCGGACAAAGCCATCGGCGTGCATGATGGGCGATCCGTCCGGAAAGGTCTCGTTGACCGGCCATTGCAGCGATCCCTCGGCCTCGAGCCTGTCGAAGCTGACGCCTGTGAAAGTGGGCGTGAGCCGGGCAATCTCGTCCATGATTTCAGAGGGGTGGGTGTAATTCCAGTCGCAGCCCAGGGCCTGGGCTAGCGCCTGTGTGACTTCCCAGTCCTCCATGCCATTGGCCGGTTCCATCACCTTGCGGACGAGCTGGATGCGACGCTCGGCATTGGTGAATGTGCCGTTCTTTTCGAGGAAGGTCGAGCCGGGGAGAAAGACGTGGGCGTAGTTCGCGGTCTCGTTGAGGAACAGGTCGTGGACAATGACGCAGTCCATTGCCGCAAGGCCCGCCGCGACATGTCTGGTGTCGGGATCCGACTGCAGGATGTCCTCGCCCTGGATGTAAATCGCCTTGAACGAGCCATCGACGGCTGCATCGAGCATGTTGGGGATTCTGAGGCCCGGCTCGGGATCGAGCGTGACGCCCCAGTCCTGTTCGAACAGCGCGCGCGTTTCGGCGTCGGAGATGTGGCGATATCCGGAAAGTTCGTGCGGGAACGAACCCATGTCGCACGAGCCCTGAACATTGTTCTGGCCGCGCAGCGGGTTCACCCCGACGCCGGGCCGGCCGATGTTGCCGGTCGCCATGGCAAGGTTGGCGATGGCCATGACAGTGGAGGAGCCTTGCGAATGCTCGGTGACGCCGAGGCCATAGTAGATCGCCGCGTTTCCGCCCGTAGCATAGAGCCTGGCGGCGGCGCGCAAGGTTTCGGCGGGGACGCGCGTTACCGGCTCAAGCGCTTCGGGGCTGTGCGGTTCTTCGGCGACGAAGCGGGTCCAGTCCTGGTATTCGTCGAGTTCGCAGCGCTCGCGGATGAAAGTCTCGTCGGCGAGGCCCTCGGTGACGATGACATGGGCCATGGCAGTCAGCACCGCGACATTAGTGCCTGGCTGGAGCGCAAGGTGATGCGCGGCCTCGATGTGCGGCGAGCGGACCAGATCGATCCGGCGCGGGTCGATGACGATGAGCTTTGCCCCCTGCCGAAGCCGCCGTTTCATCCGGCTGGCGAAGACCGGGTGGGCATCCGTCGGATTGGCGCCGATGACCAGGATTACATCGGAGTGCATCACACTGTCGAAATCCTGCGTGCCCGCAGACGTGCCGAACGTGGTCTTGAGGCCATAGCCAGTGGGCGAATGGCAGACGCGGGCGCAGGTATCGACATTGTTGGCGCCGAAACCCGCGCGCACCAGCTTCTGGACGAGGAAAGTCTCCTCGTTGGTGCAGCGGCTCGAGGTGATGCCGCCCAGCGCCCTCGCGCCGTATTGCGATTTGATCGCCTTGAGCCGGTCAGCAGTGAAGGTCAGCGCCTCATCCCAGCTTACCTCGCGCCAGGGCTGATCGATGTTCTCGCGGATCATCGGCGTGGTTATGCGGTCCTGATGATGGGCATAGCCCCAGGCGAACCGTCCCTTGACGCAGGAATGCCCGCGATTGGCCTTGCCGTCCTTCCACGGCACCATGCGCACCAGCTGCTCGCCCTTCATCTCGGCGCGGAAGGTGCAGCCGACGCCGCAATAGGCGCATGTCGTGACGACGGCGCGCTCGGGCTTGCCAATTTCCTTGATGGTCTTTTCCTGCAAGGTCGCGGTGGGGCAGGCCTGGACGCAGGCGCCGCAGGAAACGCATTCCGAACCAAGGAAGTCGCTTGCCTGTCCAGGCGAAACCTTGGACGAAAAGCCGCGCCCTTCGATGGTCAGCGCGAAAGTTCCCTGCACTTCGTCGCAGGCGCGCACGCAGCGCGAGCAGACGATGCATTTGGAGGGATCGAAATCGAAATAGGGGTTGGAGCCATCGGTGGCGAGGCCGAGGTGGTTGCGCCCTTCATAGCCATAGCGCACGTCGCGCAGGCCCGCTTGCGCCGCTGCATCCTGCAGCTCGCAGTCGTTGTTGGCCGAACAGGTAAGGCAATCGAGCGGGTGATCGGAAATGTAGAGTTCCATCACGCCGCGACGCAGTTTCTCGAGCCGGGGCGTCTGGGTGTGGACTTGCATCCCCTCGGCGGCGGGCGTGGTACAGCTTGCGGGCGTGCCTTTCACACCTTCGATCTCGATCAGGCACAGGCGGCACGAGCCGAACGACTGCAGACTATCGGTCGAGCACAGCTTCGGGATCGATCCGCCCGACAAGGCGGCGGCGCGCATCACGCTGGTGCCCTGGGGCACAGTGACTGGCCGCCCGTCGATGCTGAGCGTTACCTGCCCTTCCGACAGCACCTCGGGCGTGCCAAAATCGCTCTGCCGTTCATATCCCACGGCGTTTCTCCAGCGCGGCCAGATCGGCCGGCGTGTTGATGTTAGCACTCTTGCCGCCCGAATTCACTGCCCGCGCGCCCATTGCCTCGGCGAATTGCTTCATCGAGTGCTTTCCTTCGCTTTCGAGGATCGTTTCGATCACCGTGGCAGCTGCGGCAGGCCAGAGGCCGATTACAGGCTGATCGGCGAGATAGGCGGGGGCAGGGCCGAGCAGTTCGGGCAGGCCTTCGGGCAGTTCGGCGGAATCGACGCCGCAGGTCAGCACAGCTTCATAGCCTTCATCGCGGGCATGATGCAGCGCGGCGGCAATTCCGGCGAGCGGTCCCATGCCTGGGTGAGGCCAATCAGGCAGTGTAGGGGCGGGCGCTGTTTCGCGACCGACGACAACGACATGCTCGCACCAGCCTGCAAGCGTATCGACTGCGCGGGCGATCAGCGTGCGCCCTCCCAGTTCGGCCAGCGCCTTGTCGCTGCCGAAGCGGGATGATTGGCCTCCTGCGAGGACGCAGCCCAAAATCATCGCGGACACTTCACGGTTCGAAATCCTCGGGCCAGTACCGCAGTGCGCTCTGCACTGGATAGGGTGTGAAGCCGCCCAGCGCGCAGAGCGAGGCGCTCTTGAGCGTGTCGCACAGGTCTTCGAGCAGGGCGAGGTCTTCCTCCCGGGTCCGGCCTTGTTTGGGTGCGTTGTGCATTTGGGGCAGCGCTTCAACTCGGTCCGCCGCGCGCGGGCCAGAGCGGATACGGTCGATCAGTTCGACGCCACGGGTCGAGCCGATCCGGCAGGGTGTGCATTTTCCGCAGCTTTCCGCCGCGCAGAACTGCATGGCGAAACGCGCCTGGCGGCCCATGTCGGCCGTGTCGTCGAACACGACTATCCCGCCGTGGCCGATCAGCGCATCGGTTGCGGCATAGGCTTCGTAATCGAATGGCAGGCCGAACTGGTCCGGGTGGATATAGGCGCCCAGCGGCCCGCCGACCTGCACCGCCTTGACCGGGCGGCCCGATGCGGTGCCGCCACCGATGTCATGGACCAGTTCCCCAAGCGTGATGCCGAAAGGCGCTTCGAACAGGCCGCCATATTTGATGTTGCCGCCCAGCTGGATCGGCATGGTCCCGCGCGATCGGCCAAGGCCGAGTGCGGCATAAGCCTCGGCCCCGCCTTCGCGCATGATGTGGGGCACGGCGGCAAGGGTGAGTACATTGTTGACCAGGGTCGGGCAGCCGAACAAGCCCGAAATAGCCGGCAGCGGCGGCTTGGCGCGCACTTCGCCGCGCCTGCCTTCGATGGAGTTGAGGAGAGATGTTTCTTCGCCGCAGACATAGGCTCCGGCACCAATGCGCAGCTCGATTTCAAGAGGCGAAATTGACTCTTTGGCAACAGCTAAAGCCGACTTGAGCTTGGCGATTGCTTGCGGATATTCGCTGCGAATATAGATATATCCGCGCTGCGCGCCGACGGCATGGGCTGCAATTGCCATGCCTTCGATCAGGGCAAAGGGATCGCCTTCCATCAGCATGCGGTCGGCGAAGGTACCGCTGTCGCCTTCGTCCGCATTGCAGACGATGAACTTTCGCGCGGCCTGCGCCTCGGCAACCGTCTTCCATTTGATCCCTGCCGGAAAGCCCGCCCCGCCTCGGCCCCTCAGGCCCGATTGCATGACCTCGGCGACGATCTGTTCAGGCGGTAGCGAACGGGCGCGTTGCAGGCCGGTCCATCCGCCGGTGGCCGAATAGTCGTCCAGGTAGAGCGGCCGAGTCCTTCCGGCGCGCGCGAACGTGAGGCGGGTCTGGCGGGCTATGAAGGGGTGCTCCGCTATCGGGCCGATGCAAAGCTCTTCATTGCCTGCTACAATGGCGGCCACATCGCTTACTTTTACTGGCCCCCAGCCGATCCCATCGATCTCCGCAAGCGGTTCCAGCCAATCCATCCCCCAGCCCGATACCCGCTCGACGGCGCAGCCCAGCGCAGCGAATGCCTCGGCCACTGCGTCCGCCCCGCAGGCCAGCGCCAGCGCGTCGTCGGAGATGCGCACCCTGGTCATGCGGATTCGATCAGGCCGGTCAGGGCCGCCTCGTCAAGCCGGGCATGTAGCCTGCCGTCTAGTCGCGCCGCCGGGCCCTGGCTGCACAAGCCCAGGCAATAGACCGTCCGCAGCCGCACCCGGTCGCCTGCGACTGCCCTGGCCGTGTCGACCAGCGCCTCCACGCCGTTCGCCTGGCAAGCTTCGGCGCGGCATAGGTCGATGCAGGGCCGCAAATCCGTCTCTACGGTGAAGTCATGGTAAAAGCTGACCACACCGTGCACTTCGGCGCGGCTGAGGTTGAGCGCATGGGCAATCGCCGCCTCGGCCTCGCAGTCCACGCAGCCGAAGGCAGCCTGCACATCGTGCAGGATCGGCAGCAGCGCTCCTTCGCGCCCGGCGTGGACCGCCAGAATTTCGTCGAGGCTCGACTGCTTGTTCAAAAGACCACCACGCTCCGGATGCTCTCGCCCGCATGCATCAGGTCGAAGCCCTTGTTGATTTCCTCAAGGCTGAGCACATGGGTAATCATGGGATCGATCTCGATCTTGCCGTTCATGTACCACTCGACAATCTTGGGCACGTCGGTGCGCCCCTTGGCCCCGCCGAAGGCCGAGCCCTTCCACACCCGGCCAGTGACGAGCTGGAACGGCCGCGTGCTGATCTCCTTGCCCGCTTCGGCCACCCCGATCACGGTCGAGACGCCCCAACCGCGATGGCAGGCTTCGAGCGCCTGGCGCATGACTTCGGTGTTGCCGGTGCAGTCGAAAGTATAATCCGCCCCGCCATCAGTCATGGCAACCAGATCGGCGACGACTTCGGCCGTGCTCTTGCCTTTGGGGTTGTAGAACTGGGTCATGCCGAACTTTCGGCCCCATTCTTCTTTGCCATCATTGAGATCGACCCCAATAATCTTGTCCGCGCCGACCAGCCGCGCGCCCTGGATGACATTGAGGCCGATCCCGCCGAGACCAAAAACCACCACATTGGCTCCGGGAGTCACCTTGGCGGTGTTGATCACCGCGCCGACCCCGGTGGTCACCCCGCAGCCGACATAGCAGCACTTGTCGAACGGCGCGTCTTCGCGGATTTTCGCCACGGCAATCTCGGGCAGCACGGTGAAGTTCGAGAAGGTCGAGCAGCCCATGTAGTGGAAGATTGTCTGGCCCTTGTAGCTGAACCGGCTGGTTCCATCGGGCATCAGCCCCTGTCCCTGGGTCGCGCGGATCGCTGTGCACAGGTTGGTCTTGCCCGAGAGGCACGACTTACACTGGCGGCATTCGGGGGTGTAGAGCGGGATGACGTGATCGCCCGGCTTCACGCTGGTCACCCCCGGACCCACTTCGCGCACCACACCTGCGCCTTCGTGGCCGAGGACTGAGGGGAAGATACCCTCGCTGTCGAAGCCATCGAGCGTATAGGCATCAGTGTGGCAGATGCCGGTCGCCATGATTTCGATCAGAACTTCGCCGGCCTTTGGGCCTTCGAGATCGAGTTCGACGATCTCCAGAGGCGTTTTCGCTTCGAAGGCAACGGCGGCGCGGGTTTTCATTTGGGCATCACTCCAGATCAATACGGCTAATGGCTTGCCGTTCTTGTCGCGCCTTGGCAAGCGGGGGATGTGATGAAGGCTTTGCGCGACCCCCAGCACCTGCTTGCCGAAGGCCTTGCTGCGATCCGGGGGCAGTTCAAGGTGCCCGATGACTTTCCTTCCGAAGTGCTGGCGGCGGCGGAGGCAGCAGCACGGCGCGCGCCCGGCGAACATGCCGATCGCACCGACATGCCGTTTGTCACGCTAGATCCGGCAAGCTCGACCGATCTCGACCAGGCCTTTGCCATTGAACCGGCCGGTCCGGACCTTTTGCTCCACTACGCCATCGCCGATGTCACCTGGTTCGTCGATGATGGCGGGCCGATAGATGTTGAGGCCTGGCGGCGGGGAGCGACGACCTATCTGCCAGACGGCAAGGCCGGGCTTTACCCTCCTGTGCTATCGGAAGGTGCGGCCAGTCTGCTTCCCGCCGGCCCGCGGCCTTGCGTGATCTTTACGGTACGCATAGCTCCGGATGGCAGCGTTGGCCTCGATGGTGCGGAGCGTGCAATTATTCGCAGCCGCGCCAAGCTGGCCTATGACACGGTGTGCGATGCCGAACTGCCCGAGCAGTTCGGCGAAGTGGCCCGGCGCATCGCGGAGGCGGAAGACCGCCGCGGCGCCGCACGAGTCGATCCGCCCGAACAGGAAGTGGAACGCGATGGCAATGGCCATTTCGTTCTGCAACTGCGCCCGCAGCTGGCCTCCGAACGCCGCAATGCAGCGCTGTCGCTGGCATGCAACCTTGCCGTAGCGGAGGCGCTGCTTGCATCGCACACGGGCCTGTTTCGGGTCATGGCGCCGCCCGATGACGGCGCGGTGAAGCGTCTGCGGCATACCGCGCGGGCATTCGGGCTGGACTGGCCGGAACGCGTGCCGCTCGCGCAATTCGAACGCCGTCTCGACGCAGGCGATTTGCGCGACAGCGCCTTCATGCTTGCAGTGCGCCGCGCCGGCAATGGCGCGTCCTATGAGCCCTGGCGCGACGGATTGCAGCCCTGGCATGCCGCCATGGCCGCGCCCTATGCCCATGCCACCGCGCCATTGCGCCGGCTTGCCGATCGCTATGTGATCCGCGCCGTGCTGGCAGTGGCTAATGGCAGGCCGGTACCGCTGGACGTCACACAAGCCTTCGAGCGGCTGCCTTCGATCATGGCCAAGGCGGGATCGAGAGACGGACAGATCGAACGGGCCGTGGTCGATCTGGCCGAGGCCGCCTTCCTGTCCGGCCGTGAAGGCGAGGTTTTCGAAGCGGTGGTTACCGATCTTGGCGCTAAAGGCGCGCTGATTCAGTTGTGCGCCATGCCGGCGGTCGCGCGGGTTGTGGCGCATGGCGTTCAGCCGGGCGACCGTATTCGCGTGAAGTTGATTCAGGCCGATAGTGAACGCCGCACCCTGGAATTGCAGCGCGTCTCCTGAATCGGATTGCGCCCCGGGTCAGGCCCGGCTATGCGCGCTTCTCCCTCGCTCCGGGGCCCGATGGCGGAGTGGTTACGCAGAGGACTGCAAATCCTTGCACGCCGGTTCGATTCCGGCTCGGGCCTCCAACTTTTTCCGATGTTCGCCCGCCGGCTGCGGATTACCGCAGCAGCACGTGCAACGGTCCTGGCCCTCGGCTGAGCAGGCTGCCGCTCAGTCTGGCCGGCGGATAGGCGGGATCCCAGCGGATGTTGGGGAAGCGGTCGAGCAGGGCGTTGAGCGCACCCAGCATTTCTTCGCGCGCTACGTGCTGGCCAAGGCACGAGTGCGCGCCGGCGGCAAAGGCAACAGAGCGTTGCACCGGGCGGAAGATGTCGAAGAGGTCCGGCCGCTCCCAGCGCGAGGGGTCGCGATTTGCTGAGCCCAGACACAGGTGCATCACCGAACCCGCCGGGATTTCGACCCCTTCGAGCACGGTATTGCGTTTGGCCTGGCGCGGGAACATCGGATCGTTGGGATACCAGCGCGCCGATTCGAGAATGGCCTTGGGCAAAAGCGAACGGTCCGCGCGCACAGCTTCGAGCTGGTCCGGGTTGTTGAGCAGCGCGAAAGCGGTGATGCCAAGCTGCTTCCAGGTAGTGCCGCCGCCGGCGAAGACGATCAGCCGGCAATAGGAGGCGACTTCATCGATGGTGAGTTTGCGCCGCGTGCCGTCTTCATCCTCGAATTCGGTTTCGACCAGGCGGGAAATGATGTCGTCCTGCGGCGCGGCCTGCCTTTCGCGGATTACCCGGTCGAGAATTGCGTTGGCTGCCTGCATCGCCGCCCCCTTCTGCTGGGGCGTGGCCTCGGAGCTCATTGCACCGAGCAGGAACCGGCGGAAGTCGAGCCCTTCTTCCGGAGTAAGCCCGAATCCCTCTGTGGCGGTGCGCATGGGCAGCCGGGCGAACAGCTGGGCATTGAGATCGACCCCCGGCGCCGCATCGAACGCGCCGACGAGTTCGTCCACCAGCGGTGCGATAACCTTGTCTCGCCACCAGCTGCTGGCCTTGTCGGGCTGGAACCAGACCTGGATGACATCGCGGAACCGGCGATGCTTGAGGCCGTCCATGCCAAGGATGGCGTCGGTGAAAGTTCCGGTGTCGCGGTAGAAGCCGGAGTCGAAATCGTCCTTTCGGGTGAAGACCTCGCTGACTCCCTGGAAGCTCATGACCGAGAAATACTTCGGACCCGGATGATACATCACCCCTGCATCGAGCGGGCGGCCCATCAGCCCTGCCAGCGGACCTTCGTGTACCGGGGCCTGACGCAACATTTCAGCCCACAAGGGATAGGGATCGTCGATCACTCCCGATCCATTGCGCCTGGCGTCTTCCTCGATATCGAACATGTCGTCGATATCGGGCGCGAGCATTGCTTCGGCCATTGAACTCTCCCTCGACTCGAAATGTCGTTTTATTCGAAATCGAGAATGGGACAAAACCCCGCCGTGGCCAAGCCGTCATTGCAGCCGCCTGGACTTTGCCCGACTCGCCGCGGCGCTCTTCTTCAATCCAGCGGCTTTTTCAGAATCTGCTTTTTATCCGGGCGAGGAGGCGTCGCAGCAGCAAGGCAAAGCGCCCTTCCGATTTTGGCGCATCGGTCTGCAGGGAACCGGCCAGTTTTGCCCTCAGGCCGTGGCCCACTGCAGGCTGAGCCGGGATATGGTAGGCTGTCCTGAGGTCGAATTCGACATCGTCGCCGTCCAGCAACCGGTCGTCATCGTCTTCGGCCCCGGAGGCAAGGCGATCTGTTTCTACCGGGTCCTCCAGTGACAATCGGGTGGGAAATTCGCCACCTTCTCCAGCCGTTTCCGGCAGGTCCCAATGAACCCCTTCGGAGACGGGCAGCGACACTTCCGGGAAATGAGTCTCGGCCGGGGACTCAGTATCGGCAAGATTGTCGAACCAGTCGCCGATTTCCTGATCGACCTCCGGGTCGAAATTCGTGGAGGCCGTGGCATCCGGAATTTCCGACCAATCGTCGTCTTCCAGCGCGATCGGAGCCTCAGCAAAATCGGATAGGGCGATTGCTGCGAAATCCGATTTGGGCGGCTTGTGGTGTGCGTCGCCCGCTTCGGCGAGTTGCGTGGCGCTCGCCAGTTCGAACTGGCGGGTGGCGGCAGCCGCATCTTCCTCGCCGACTTCGATCGCCATCTTCTTCTTGGCGATACGCGGAGTGAGGCTGAGCAGGCTTCCGAAACCATCGTCTGCTTCGGCTTCTTCGGCATCGTCTGTCTTTGCTCTGTCCGTCTTCATTGTCGCGGATGCTTCAATGCCGATGAAGCCGCCATCCAGGCACTCGTAGCTGCTCACGACCGGTGCATCGAAGAAGGGATAGACGCCGACGCAGCCGGTCATAACGCAGAGTGGACGAGGCAATCCTTCGTTGCGAATTTTATCGCGCACAGCCTGGTGGAGCAGGACCGAAAGGTAGCAGGCGCCCAGCGAACCGGCGCAGATTTCCTCGCTATCCGGGGTCTGGCTGTCCAGTAGGCGGGCCTCGAGATCGGCAATGGCCTGATAGAGATCCTCGACCCCCGAAACCGCCAGCGTCATGTCCGCCTGTTCGAAATTTCCCTGCCATTCGGCGCCATGGCGGGAATAGCCCTCAAGCAGGTCTTCGCGGCCCGATTTCGAGAACGGAAAGGCGTCGTCCGAATAGAAGCTGGTTTCAAGACAGGGCGCAAGGCCCGCAGGCGCCTGGGCAAAGGCTTCGGCTTCGCTGGGGTCGACGATCGAAACGCCGATCGCCGAGACCCAGTGGCCGGGGCGGTCGTATCTGCCCAGCTGGTTGCCGAGTTCGTCCCAGCCCTTGAGCACTATGTCTCCGGGTGAGACCGTCAGAAAACGTGCGGGCAAAGTCCGGCCATCGCCGACATAGGGCTCGATCAGGACGCGCAGCTTCGCAGCCGCATCGTCGGCCTGCCCTTCGCGTAGCATGGCCTCGATCGAACAGCGGAATTCTTCTTCTTCCAACCCGTCGATAGTGATGGGTTCCACCGGCAACTCCAAGAGAACTTGGCGCCATTCCTATACGGAAATGGTTGAGCAGGAGTTACGGCGGGGAACTAACTTTGCCCTAACGCCGAATCGCAGGGCCATCGGTTCGATCGTGCCGATGCGATTTAACATTGTTCCGAAAAATATTTTTGGCTTTCCGGCCGAGTCCGATTCCGGCGGATACGCATGCTCAATAATGCCGGGCAAAGTGCGAATCCAGCGATAGCCTGCCTCTTCTTCCTGCGCCCGATGGCCTATTCTTCGTCCTTCGGCAGGGCGACAGGCGCTTCCGGTCCCAGCCCATCGTCGGCATGCGGATCCTCGATGAAACGCCGCAGCGCGCGGTGGAAATTGGAAATCGCCCGTTCCTGCACCGGGCTGGTCCGCCCGCCCTTGAAAGCGCGCGATTTCATGCCCCGCTGTACCTTTGGGATGTTCTGGAAATCCTGGGCGTAGATCAGCGGGAAATCGCCCTCGCGCCAGTCGTCGAAGGTCTGGTGCTCGACCTCCGGTTCCTTGCCGGGCGGGTAGCGTTCCAGCGACCAGACATCGAAGATGGCATGGGTGTGATCGTCGCCGTCCGGACGGAACCGGTACCATAGCACGGCCTCCACGGCCGGGTGGAGGAACACGGTGTTGGGAAAGACGTGCCAATCGAAGCCGCTTTCGGCCATATATTCTGGCGTCAGCTTGTCGGGCCAGCCGGCACCGCTCTCCACTGCCGCTTCGAAGATGAACTGGCCCCACTTGCCGAGCACTTCCTCGGGCGCGGCATCGGCGGAAAGTTCCGTGCGCAGCCGCTGGGTCGCCTGATAGGCGCGCTCGGTCTGCATGGCAGCGAGATCGTCGCGGAATTGCTGGGCATATTCATAGAGGTATTCTCGAAAGTCCGGAACTTCCTTCGGCGGTAAGCGTGGGCTGCGGCCGACTGGCAGTCCGGCGGCGGTGGCATAGGAAATCCACCCATGCCGGCCCATGGCGCGGCTGACCGAATAGTCCTGGGTATAAGTCAGCATCTGGGCATGAGTCGTCTGGACGTGGTAGAATTCGGTGAAGGCGCCCAGCGCCGTCTTCCAGTTGGCCGGGACTCTGACGGTCTTGTACCATGCCGGGTGCAGCTTCTCGAATTCGAACAGCTCGCACATGGCGTTCATCGGGGCGAGGAACCGGTCGAGCGGCTGGCAGTCCGGATCCATGTTGATCCACACCCAGCCGCCCCAGGTGCCGACCTGCACTGGCACGAGATCCGCGTCTTCGCGTTTGAGGCAGTCCCCCCAGTCCTTGCGGTCGACGACGTTGACGCAGCGCCCGTCGTTGCCGAAGCGCCAGCCGTGGAACGGGCAGACGAATTGCTTGGCGTTGCCCTTGCCTTCGGCCAGCAAGGTGCCCCGGTGCGGACAGACATTTTGGAAGGCGCGAATCTCGCCATCGTTGCCGCGTGCGACGATGATCGATTCGTCGATGATGTCGTAGACGATGTAGTCCCCGGCGAGGGGAATCTCGTCCTCGCGCGCGGCGATCTGCCAGACCTTTGGCCAGAGTCTTTCTTTTTCGAGCTCGTGGAACGCGCGGTCGAGATAGTCGGCCTTCGGCACCCAGTCGTCGCGCACTTCGTCGGGGGAATAGCCCGCCATCCTCGCCTCCGCATTGTGTTCGCATGCAGCTATCGCATGGCTATAGGCGCATCGCGAGTCTGCCAACCCGGTTCATGTGACGGCAGTGACGGCCAAAGCAGCCAGGCAGCTATCATCAACTATCGCGCCGCAGCAGCAGCGCGCCCGCGACATCGCCGCCGCCATTGGCGACCAGCGACACATTGAGCGGCTTTTTCAACTGCCGCTCGCCGGCCAGTCCGCGCAGTTGCAGCATGGCCTCGTAAAGGTGCCCCAGGCCATGCATCCGCCCTTCGGAGAGCTGGCCGCCGTTGGTGTTCATCGGCAGTTCGCCATCCAGTGCGATGCGTTTGCCGCCTTCGACAAAAGCGCCGCTCTCGCCCTCGGCGCAGAAGCCCAGCGCTTCCAGCCAGCTCAGCACCAGCCAGCTGAAGCCATCGTAGATATGTGCCGAATCGACGTCCTTGGTGGTCATATCGGTGCGCTGCCACAGGGCATTCGCTGCATCGTGCATCAGTTGGTGCGGGTAATCGCTTCGGCCCAGCCAGGTGCCCATCTTGTCGTGTGAGCGGGCACCGATTGCTTCGAAGACAATGGGCGGGTGCTTGAGATCGCGCGCCGCGTCGAGGCGCGAGACGATGAAAGCCGTGGTGCCATTGCAGGGCACATCGCAATCGAGGATGCTGAACGGCGTCGAGACCATGCGGGCCGACAGGTAATCGTCCATGGTGATAGGATCGCGGTAGATGGCCTTGGGGTTGAGCCCCGCATTGCGCCGCTGGTTGATCGCCACCGCGCCAAGGTGCTCGCGCGTGATGCCATAGCGCGTCATATGCGTTGAGGCATGGCAGGCGAGCCAGATCGCCGCCGATGGCGCTTGGTAGGGCACCATCCATTCCATGCCGCCGGAGGGCACCCAGCCGCCGCCGCCCGATGCCGTGTAACTTGGCGCCGAGCGCTCGCCCAATGCCCGCCAGCACAGCACATGTGTTGCATAGCCCGCCGCGATTGCCGCAACGGCTTCCATAATCGGCGACAACTGGGCTGCCGGATCGGCGCCCGACCACCAGTTGAGCTTGAGGCCCAGGCTGTTGGCGATGTCGGCAATGCCTGCGGCGCCGACTCCGGTGACGGCGCCCGCAGGCACATTCGGCCAGCAGGCAGCACCGTCGATGTCGTCGATGCTGAGCCCGGCATCGGCAATCGCCTCTTCACAGGCCTGGACGGCCAGTTCGAAGGGCAGCACGGTCGGCTTGCGCTCTATACGGGATTGGCCAATGCCGGAGATGGCGGTGTTCTTTTCGGCGTAGCGCGTCATCTCCGCCTCCTCACGCAGCTTCGAACAGGGGGCAGAAAATCTCCCCGTGCTGCTCGAAATAGACTTTCACCGGCATGCCGACATGAACTTCGTCCACTGGCGTGCGCGGCATGTTGGTCATCAGCCTGATGTCGTTCTGCTCTTCCAGTTCGACGATGGCGACCACGTAAGGCACTTCGAAATCCGGTTGCCACTGCTGGTGGTTGACTGTGCAGCCTACCACGGTACCGCGCCCCGATACCGGCTGCGGCGCGATATCGGCGGAGTGGCAGGCGGGGCAGCGGGCGGCATAGGGGTGGATCCAGTGGCCGCAACTGCCGCAGCGCAGGATGTGCAGACTGCCATCGCTGCCACCGCACCAGAAATGGCGGTTCACTTCCGAAATGGCTGGGAATGACCTTCGCGGGTACTCTGCCATCGCGTCTCTCCCGGACTTGTGTTGTTTCCTCGCGCTTATGGTCAGAATTGTGCGGCGCGCAAAGACTCAATCGGTGCGCACCACCCTGAATCCCCAGCTGTGGCCCACATAGCTCGCATGCCGCGGTGCGCGAACGGCGGCATAAGTGGAAAAGGCCGCATTGCCATAAGAGCCGCCGCGCGATGCGCGCCCGTCGCAATCGCCGGTTGTCCAGGTCGAACCGTCAGTGGGAGCGCCCTGGTAATTGTTGTTGTAGCAATCGCTGGTCCATTCCCAGATGTTGCCCAGCATGTCGTAAAGCCCCCAGGGGTTGGGCTTGAAACTGCCGACAGGCGAAGTCCAGGCGTAGCCGTCGCGGCACTGGAAGCGGTATTCTGGGCCGCTGGGGGCCTTCAACTCGTCGGCCTGGTCGAGATCGGGCTCGTTGGCATAGAGGCAGGCCGTGGCATCGCGCACGTCGCCCCAGAAATAGGCCGTCGTCGTGCCGGCCTTGGCGGCATATTCGTATTGCGCTTCGTTGGGCACGGCGTAGCGGCGTCCGGTCTTTTTCGACAGCCAGGCGGCATAGGCATCGGCATCCTCGCTGCTGACGCAGACCACCGGGTGGCGGTCGTCCTGCGGGAAGCCGGGCGATCGCCAGGAATAGCCGCGCGCCATTTCGTAGATGAAGTGGCCGTCATGGAAGCGCTGGTTGGTGCAGCTTTCCGAAGCCTGATACTTGGTCTCATCGACGAACTGACGGAACTGGGCGACTGTCACGGGGTATTTCGCCATCATGAATCCCCTGGCGAATGTCACCCGGTGAATGGGCTCGGCCTTGCCTGCCTGGGGTTTGGGCATGCCGAAGGCCACTTCACGCTCGGCCGATATGCCCATGTCGAAACTGCCGGCGGGCAAGGCGACCATTTCGGGACAACCGATGCAATCGCGCTGCGCCGCAGGCGCGGCGGCATGGGCGGGTTGTACGGGCTTTGCCAGGGCGGCAGGAGCCGTAGCGGCGTAAAGGGCCAGAAGCAGCCAGTTCCAGAGGTGCATCACTTGGCTCCGTTGAAATAATCGGGTGTCGGATAGACGGGAATGTAGGCGAATTTGGGCGTCTCCCAGCCGCCGCGCATGACGATGGTCGCCGGATTTGAAGGATCAACCAGCCGGGCGACAAATGTGCGGGCGGTATAGTTATCTTGAGCACCTAGCGCGGCGAGATCGGCCTTAAGCTCCTCGATGTTGGCGACATTGTCCGAGGCAATCACCTTGGTGGTGATTTTCTCGATGCCGATCGGCGTGATGTGGACATAGGTGAGATGAAACTCACCGGGATTTTCCGATCGGCCATAAAGGGCAAGTCCAGGCTGGCGGCCGCTCTCGCAATCGGCGAATTTGCGGATGGCCTCGTCGGTGAGAAAATCGTGCGCCCAGAACGCGGCGTATTCCATGACATTGTCGAGCTTCAGGCTGTAAAGCCGGTCGCGCGCCGCCTGCCGCGCGGCCGGAAGCGAGGCGCTGTTTGCGATCAGGCCGTAATAGTTGGCGCTGCCGGGCGCGGCGGCTTTCAGCCGGTTGTATTCGGTCGTCGTCATCTGCACGGCAAACGACAGACGCTGCGCTTCGCTCAGCGATGACAGCGTGCGGTCGGTAAAGTCGGTCACCCGGCAGGCGCCGGCCATGGCCAGCTGCGCAGCGCCCAGCGCAAGCCCTGCCGCCAGCGCGGGCAGGGCGAAACGGTTTCGCATTATCGTTCCTTTCAGAGATCCAGACCCTGGGGTGCCGCCGAGCCGGCAATTTCCATTCTGCCAAGGCCATAGTCGCCAGCGATCGTAGTGCGCTGCATTTCGCGCGGATATTGCGGCGGGTTGCCGCTGACAGAATGGATGAACCGCCAGTTGTCCCAGATCACCATGTCGGTCGGCGACCACTTGTGGTGGTAAGGCAGGACCTTGGCATGGACTTCGTCGATCAAGGCCTGGAACAGCGCGTCGCCTTCGGCATTCATCATGCCTTCGATTCCCGCTGCCTGCCATGGCGCGACATGCAGCACTTTCTCGCCGGTCTCACGAGTCCAGATCGCCGGATGGACGGCGCGCGGAGCATCCTTGGTCGCGGCCAGCATCTCGGTCATCAGCGGGCGCAGAAAGACAGGCTTCACCGACTTGGGCAGGCCGAAGCGCATGTTCAGGAACATCAGGTGGGTGTGGTAGACCACGTTCAGGTTCTCGAACCGGTCGCGCAGCACGGGATCGATGTCGCGGTAAAGCTGGATGCCGTCGGCAAAGCCGGTGAGGCCTCCCTCAGGCGGGATCGTGATCGCGCGCAGGATGCCGCCGCGATTGAGCTTGTCGGTGTAGCAGGCGTCGAAATGCCAGGGCAGCCAGGACAGCAGTTCGACCCCATCGACTTCGAAAATTTCGCCGTATTCGAATTCGACGACGCCGGTATCCACGCGGTCCGACCCTTCGACAACGTCGGTCAGCGCATAGACCTGCGGCGGGCCGAATGCTTCGCTGAGCGCCATTTGCATGGCGTTGGTCGGTTCCATGTCCTCGAACACGATCATGCCGCGCTCGTCGAACACTCGATTCAGTTCCGCGCGCAAATCCGCATCGGCGGCGTTCGCTTGCGTTACACCACGAACGCGGGCGCCAAAGGGGAGATCGTCGCTGAGTGGGCGTACCGAAAGTCCTGCCATGTCTTCCTCCTCAGGGAATGTTGTACCAGAAGAGCACGATCGCGCTGACCTTGCCGTCGATGAATTCGAATTGTTCCATCACCTTGCTCTCGAATTCCAGGCCCGTCTCGTTGTGGATGCCGCGGGTTTCCAGCTCGACGACGATGGAATTGGGATCCTCGGTGAAGTGGTTGCGCAGGGTGGTGAGATGCGTGGTCTTGTGACCCACTTGAGGGATCAGTTCCCAGCACTTCTTGAACCCGTCGAGCCCCTTGTAGATCCCGCCATAGGCCAGCGCATCGGGTTCGCGCAGTTCGAACGAGGGGTGGACGAGCTCCTCCAGAGTGTCCCAATCATTGCGGAACAGTGCATCGACGAACCGCGTTTTCACCGCTTCGTTGTGACGGTGCTGGTCGGTCCATTCCCACAGGCCGTTGCCTTGCGAAATCATTTCCCTTGCCATGGTCCTCTCCTATCCTCGTTCCGGCCAGATGTGCTCGGCCAGGCTTGCCGCCTGCGCCTGCTTGCCTCCGGCTTCGCCCTGAAGCAGTTTCAGCCGGTATGTCCACAAGTGCAACGGGTATTCGAGCGTAAGGCCCATGGCGCCGTGGAACTGGTGACAGTCGTAAATCACCTGCCGGGCCGCTTCCTGAGCGTAGAGGCAGGCAGTCGCGGCAGCCCGATCCTCATCGAGAAACGCGGCCTTGAAGGCCAGATTGCGGGCGGCACGGGTTACTTGCGCGCATTCGGCGAGACGGTGCTGGATCGCCTGGAAATTGCCCAGCGGCTGACCGAATTGCTGGCGTTCCTTGACATAGGCGACAGTCAGATCGAGCGCGCCGCGCATCAGCCCCGCGGCCTCGGCGGCAATGGCAACCAATGCGCGGCGGCGAATGTCGGCGGCCCTTTCGCCAGTGAAACGGTGCGGGCCGTCGCCCATCGACCGGAGAATGCCCAGCGGATAGGCCGCGACACTATCCGCCGCATCCCATTCGCCGGGTACGCCGACAGTTACGCCATCGCTTTCGAAAAGGCACACAGTCCCCGCCTGAGGCAAGAAGCGTACCGGCTGGCCGAGCCCCCAGGCCACTGCGACCGGCAGCGCCGCATCACCGAGCAGCGGACCGATCAGCGCCGATTGCGCCACTTCGGCGCTCACCGGGCAGGTTGCCGCTTCCTCCGCCAGCAAGGCAGCCTCGAGCGGCCCGAAGCCCTCCTGCGCGGCAACCTCGAAGTAGCCACTGGCGGCAAGCTCGGCCTGCAACGTCTCGCTGAAGGCGACAAAGCCGTGCACCCCTTGCGGCGCTTCGCGGTGTTGCTGAAGCAGTGCCTCGAACGAAGTCGTCAACAGCTGTTGGTCGTCGGTCAGGCCGAAATCCATGTCAGACCCCTAGCCCCAGCACATCGCGCGCGATGAGATTCAACTGGATTTCCGCAGCCCCCGCGGCGAGCCCCGCGGCAATTGCGCGTTTGTGATGGGTCGCCACCATCGGCTGCTCGCCCGAGACGAAAAGTTCCGGCGTGAAATCGAGCACGAAATCGGCGACCGAGCGCTCGGCCCGTACGATGGCGACGCGCGCCATGCTGGTTGTGCCGGTGCCCGGGTTCGCCTTCTACCGCTCATCGACCACTTCGTAGGCGAGCATGCGCGCCGCTTCGCAAGTGGCATGGGCGAGCGCCGCAGCCTGTCTGGCGACAGGTGAGAAGGCGCCATCAGCCTGAAGCTTTGCTACCGCGCGATCAAGCGTCTTCAGCGCCAGGGCATAGCGCGGAATGCCGATCCGCTCGAAGTTGAGTGCATAGCGCACCACATCCCACCCGCCGCCTTCGGGACCCAGCCGCTCGCTCTCGAGCACTTCGACATCGTCGAAGAACACTTCGTGCAAGTCACCGTCGCCGACCACGCTGGCGATCGGGCGCACTTCGATGCCCGGCCGGTCCATCGGCAGCAGGAACACCGAAACCTCGCGCTTGCGCTCGCCGGTGCGCGCCACCAGGAAGCAGAATTCCGACAGTCGCGCGTAGCTGGTCCAGATTTTCTGGCCATTGACTAAATAGCGGTCGCCCTGCCGCTCCGCCCTCGTGCGCAAGGCCGCAAGGTCCGAGCCGCCCGAAGGCTCGGAAAAGCCCTGGCTCCAGATTATGTTACCTGCGCGCATGCGGCCAAGGTGATAGTCCTTTTGCGCGTCCGACCCGTATTTCATGATCGTCGGGCCTATCCAGTTTACGTTGTAATACTGCGGCCCGCGCGGTTCGCCTGCTTCCCACAGCATCTCGCCGATGATGAAGTGCTCCCAGGCCGATGCGCCTTCTCCACCGTGTTGTTCCGGCCAATGCGGCACCAGCAGGCCCGCAGCGGCCAGCCGTGGGCAGAACTGCTTCGAAAAACGTGTGACAGCGTCCGAGCCGGGGCTCTGCGAAGCTGTCTCTTCCCAATCGGCAGGAAGATTGGCGGCAAGACAGGCGCGCACGCGCTCGCGCACTGCCAATTGCCGCTCACTCCAGCCGAATTCCATGTTTCAAATTTCCATTTTATGGCAAAATGATTCGCCCGTTCCGTTCCCTTTCGACCAATTCATGTATTGCAGGTCAACAAGGATCCGGATATTTTACCATATTATGACAATTAATTCCGATAATCTCAGCACTTCGACAGGAATGGGCGGGGCGCAGGCGATCCGCCGGGCAATGGATGTGATCCGGGCAGTGGCGCAGTTTCAGCGCTCGGGCGCGACCCTGAGCCGCATCGCCCGCGTCTCTGGCCTCACCGTTTCGACGGCGCACCGCATCCTGCGTTCGCTGACGGAAGAACGCATGCTGCGCCACGATCCGGTAACGCGCACCTACGCTCTCGGCCTGCTGGCGTTCGAACTGGGCCTCGCGACACAGGCGGAATCGCAGGTCCAGCCGTTCTGGCGCGAGACTGTCGAGCAACTGGCCCGGCAGACTCGCCTTACGACCTATCTCATGGCGCGATCGGATTGCGAGGCGGTCTGTCTGTTGTGCGCCCAGGGTTCGATGGCGATCCGGGCCATGCCGATTGAAGTGGGCCAGCGGCTGCCGCTGGGTGTCGGCGCGGGCAGCCTGGCGATTCTCGCCACACTCGACGATGCCGAAGTGGCCGGCGTGATCGCCGCAAACCAGACGAGACTTCGGCAATTTCCCGCCGGAGCCGACCTTGCCGAGGTTGTGCCCGACCGTGTACGCGCCGCGCGCGAACTGGGCTACGCCGTAAGCAGCGGCACGGTAGACCGCGGCCTGGTCGGCCTGGGCGTGCCCATATTGCCGCGCCGCGGCCTGTTGCAACTGGCGATCAGCGTATCGGCGGTGGCCGACAGTCTCGACCCTGGCGAAGCCGCGAGCATTGCCGCCCGGATCGGTCAGGCAATCCGCGCCAGGCTGGACGTAGCATAAAGCGATCCTTGCGCCCCCCGCCCTGCGGCGCTAGGGCGCGCGGCATCCAGTGCATGCGGAGCGGTGGCCGAGTGGTCGAAGGCGCTCGCCTGGAAAGTGAGTATACGTCAAAAGCGTATCGAGGGTTCGAATCCCTCCCGCTCCGCCAGTTTTTCGGCACGAACTTTTCACCTCGCCAGTAATGGGCCTCTGCAAACCCGCGCAAATGCGCCGGTTTAGTCGGGAAGAACCGTACCAAGAAACCGGACCGGGAGAGAGCGATCAGGGGGGGTGAACCTGTTCCGCCGGAGCGGAGAGCATGAGTTTGGTACGGTTTTGCTGACCGCGCGTCATTCCGCTGTCGCTAGCTTTTCGTGAAGTCACAACCAAGCCCGCAATCAAACCCGCCCATCGAAACGTCCGTGTCAGGTTTCGGTGTCAAGTTTTGGCACTTTTTGTCTTCAAACAGTTATTTACGGCATTGCATCGGATTCGCGGTTTTCTGCGGGGTACGCGTCGAAGTCGACTTATTTACCGGACTCCGGCTACTTTGGAGCGCCAAAAAAAGAGCGACAAGTTTCAACCACCATTGGCTGCCGCCGCCGAGACGGCTCTCGCTGCCTTGGCGAGGCTAATCGCTGTGTGAACTGAAGCGCTGCGCTCGATGCCTTTCGCTTTGGGCACATTGTGCAGCAGGAAGCACCGTAGCGGATGGTCTTGAACGGTCGGCGTGCTCTTGACCGTGTCCGGAATACAAGAACTAGACATATACCGGAGCGGTATATATTTTATGGCAATATCAATTACTTGATTAGTTTCTTCGCGATGGCTATACCAAAGATCCGAGTGAAGGAAGTCTATTGTGACCGAAATGCCCATGACAAATTTCAGAATGGAGTTCGGCTGGCTCGATGTGTCCGGACAGGGGCTGGGCTGCGAAGTCTGCCTGGAGCGGTTCGCCCAGCTCGAATGTAGGGGTTAGCCGGCCATGCCCTCGGACTACCCGTTGTTCCCGCTCGACGACAGCCACTATCCCTTCCCGCACATGTACGTCGACTTGGTCGTGCTGACGATCCGTGACGGAGCCATGCAGGTACTGGTGCGCCGTGAGGGAGACGAGGTTTACGGCTCCCGGTACATCCTTCCCGGCGCATTCGTGCATGAGCGCAAGTCGCTCGAATGGACTGCGGCCAAGATCGCGAAGAGCAAGGCGATGCTCGATGACGTCGAACTCGAACCGCTGCAGTGCTTCAGCAAGCCGGACCGGGACTCGCGGGCCTGGGTGGTCAGCTTCCCCTGGTTGGTGCTGGTCCTGCCGCACGAACTGCGCCCGGTCGTGGATATGCTGCCAGAGCGCCATCTGATGGTGGTCAAGATCGACCCGTTCTGCAAGGCGGCCAACCTTTGGCTGGGACCGAACCAGATGCGGGTCGGCCTTGACCACGCGGAGATTATCTCGGCTGCAGTCACCCACCTATGCGACGGGCTGGATTGGTCTCTGCTGCCCTTCCGTCTGTTGCCCGAGGTCTTCTCGCTGCGTCAGTTGCAGCAGGTCCACGAGGCGATCCTGGGCTACCCGATCGACAAGGCGACCTTGCGCAAGCGCATGCTCGCCCGCACTTTTGCCGACGGGCGCCGCCTGATCGCCACGGGCGAGATGGAGCGGGGATCCCATCGTCCGGCAACGCTGTTCCGCGTGGGTTACGAGTACGACGACTGGGCCGTAGCATCCGCCGCGTCATAGTTAGCGCCTGCTTGCCCATGCCAGTCGATGCAAGTCGGAATCCGCTGACATGCACGAACCCGCTCCGCGGGAGGGTCGCTTGGAGCTGACGTAGTGTGATAATCATAGGCTTTGGCCGAGGAGAGGCCACCGTCTGACCATGCAAGTCCCTTCAACGAGAGGAACTTGCCATG
>JBFWSE010000023.1:0-39951 GCA_050248535.1 Novosphingobium sp. | reverse complement strand
CCTGAGCGGCTGCTTCCTTGGTTGTGTTCCTGCATGAAATGCCCCTCCCCTTCAGGAGTGGCAGGTAAACTGTCCCCCGGAATGTTTTGGACATGCCGGGGGCATGACCGGCCAGTCCACTGGCTCGGGGTGGGGGCTGTCATCCGGACACGGCCCTCGCACGACAGCCCCCACCCCCCGACCCCCTCCCCTGAAGGGGAGGGGGAGTTGGTCAGCTAAGCCGCAGCAGCCGCTTGGCATTGTTGCAGATGATGTCCTTCACATCTTCCACCGGGACACCTTCGAAATCGCGCCGGATGATGTCATGCGACCGCGGAAATGTCGTTTCCGAGTGCGGATAGTCCGAAGACCACATGATGTTCCTGCCGCCCGGAAGGTCGCGCAGGAGAATGCCCGCACGGTCCTGAATGAACGAGGCCCAGACATTCTTGTCCATGTAATAGCTCGGCGGGTTCTTGATCGGGCTTTCAGTCCAGAAACGCTGCTTTTCCCACACGCGGTCGTTGTATTCGGCGAACCAGGGCAACCAGCCCACGCCGCTCTCCATCGTGCCGATGCGCAGGTCGGGGAAACGGTCGAATATGCCATTGTGAATGAAGATGCCGATCGGCTCGGCCATCGCGACCTTGCTCATCGGCATGTCGGCGAGGAAGAATTCCTTCTGGCCGAAGCGCGGGACGCGGCCGCCGAGGTGGAACGTGATGACCATGTCATGGTCGCACAGCACCTTCCACAGCCGGTCGAACTCGGGATCGGAATACTGCAGCGCGCCCTTGGGATCGCCGGTCTGCGCCGAAACCTGGCCGTCCTTAAGGTTCTTGATGCCGGACGAGGTCTTCCACGCTTCCGGGTTCTGCGGGAAGGCCGGCAACTGCAGCATCTTGAACCCCTTCTTGGCCAAGCGCTCCACAAAGCCGATGGTCTCGTCGATATCGCGCATCGGCGCATGACCGACCGGGAACAGCCGATGCGGCGCGTTCGATGCCCAATCCGCCACCCAGTTGCTGTAGGCTTCGAAGCTGGCGATGTAGAGATCGTTGTCGAACGAACCAAGCGGCCCGCCGCCGAAGCAGATGGCATAGTCGATGCCATCCATGTCCATGTCCTCGAGACGCTTTTGCGGATCGTAGGTGTTGCGCTGTTCGGACAGGCGGCCCTTCATCTTGAAGTCCTTGCCTTCGCGCCCGGCCTGGTTGTTGATCATCATCACCGGACGGCGATTGCCTTCGAAGCAGATGTAATCGCAATCGTCGCCATGTTCGATCACTGGTGCCTTGTGCTTCTGGCTTTCGGGCAGGTAATCCTTCCACATGTCGTGCGGCGGATCGATGTGGACATCGGCATCGAATATCGGGCCGTAAATCCAATCTTCCTTGAGGGCGCTGCCAAAGCGCGGATCGGCTTCGCTCATCGTCTGTCTCCCTACTTCAATAGTTCGAAATACCGAATTCTCAATCGCAATTTTGAATACATATCATACAGGCGACCCGGGATCAATCGCGGTAAAGCAGCATTGCTCCATAGCCATAACCACCATTTACCGCCATGGCGGTCCTGACATCCCTGACCTGCCGTCCGCCTCCCCTGCCCCATAACTGCGCGCAGGCTTCATGCGTATGGCCATAGCCATGAAAGCGGCCGGCGGAGAGTTGGCCGCCACTGGTGTTGAGCGGCAGAACGCCATCGATCGCAGTGTTCTTGCCTCCAGCGATAAAGCTTGCCGCCTCGCCCCTGCCGCAGAGCCGCGCGGCCTCGAGCCACAGCCAGACGTGAATCGAGAAACCATCGTAGATCTGCGCGCACTGGACATCCTTGGGCGTCCAGTCCGTGCGGTTCCACAGCATGGTGCCGCAGTCCCAGGCCGGTGTCATAGTGAAATCGCCGGTGTGCAGGCCCTCGCCGAAAGCGCCCATCGACATGCCCATGGCTTCGATATTGATCGGCGGATTCCTGAGATCCTGCGCCGCATCCTTGGCCGAGAGCAGGATCGCGGTGGACCCATCGATATGGCTGTCGCAGTCGAACAGACGCAGCGGTGAGGAAATCATCCGCGCGTTCATATAATCGTCGATGCTCAGCTCCTTGCCGCGGTAGATCGCGTTGGGGTTGTGCTGCGCATGCCGCCGCCCGTTGACCGAAATCCAGCCCAGGTCCTCTTCTGTGGCGCCATACTTGTCCATATAGGCGCGGGCATAGAGCGCCCACAGGTTGACCGGCGAATAGGCATGATAAGGCACGGCAAAGGCATTATTGCCGGGATCGACACGTTCGCGGTTGCCCGTGAGCAGTGTCGAACCCCGGTCGCGCAGCCGCGACTGTGCTTGCGCCACCGAGCGGAAACACAGCACGTGCCGGCACAGCCCGGTGGCAATCGCCATGATCCCCATGAAGATCGCCGCCATGTGCCCCGGCCCTTCGTGGCTCGAGGGATTGGTCCAGACCGGGCGGATGCCCAGCGCCATCATCGTTTCGACCGTGCCGACCGGCGAAATCCCGCCACCGTCGGGCGTCTTGCCGGGATGGCAGATGATGCCGTCGACATCGTCGACCGAGATTCCGGCGTCGTTGATCGCTTCAAGGCAGGCGTCGAGCGTCAGTTGCAACGGCGAGCGGTTCGACGGACGGCCGGCGGGTGTCTGTCCGATGCCGGTGATGCAGACCTTGCGTTCGGGAAGATCAGCCATGGGCCTTCTCCCCGGCAGGCGCGAGAACAGGCTCGAATTGGGGCAGCCAGACGTCCTCGTGATGCTCGAAACAGACCTTTACCGGCATGCCCGTAGTCACCGAGCCGATCGGGGCGAGGATGTTGCAGAAGACGTAGAGTTCGCCCTGCTCCTCCAGTTCCACCACGGCATAGTAGAACGGCTCGTCCAGCCCAGGCACCCATTCCTGGTGGTTGACTGTCCAGCTCCTGACCTTGCCCCGGCCCGATACGGCCTGAGGCAACACTGTCTCTGTGCGGCAGTGTGAACAGATCGGCAGCGGCGGGTGCTGGTAGGTGCCGCAGGTGGTGCAGCGCTGGATCATCAGCGCCCCGTCCTTGCCGCCGGTCCAGAAGGCCTCGGTTTCAGGGGCGATCAGCGGCAGTTTTCGTTCAGGCATGCCCATCAGAACACCACCCCTTGTACCTTGAGGTCGATAATCGCATCCTCGTCGTAGCCCAGGCTCGCCAGCACGGCATCGCTGTCCGCCCCCAATTCGGGCGAGCGGCGCGCGGGCAGTGGTTGACCGTCGAACAGCATGGGCAGCCCGATCATCGGAATGGTCGTGCCATCGCCATAGTCAGCATACTGGACATAGCCATTGGCCTGGACCTGCGGATCCTTGTGGATTTCGCCAACTTCCTGAACCGCTTCCCACTGCCCGTCCTGGCGCTTCAATATCTCGCGCCATTCGGCAAGCGGCTTGCTTTCGAACAGCGCCTTGATTTCTGCGAAACAGGCATCGATGTTTTCGACCCGCAGCTGGGCATTGGCAAAGCGCGGATCGGCGGCGAGATCGGGGCGGCCCACGGTTTCGCAGAACGGCGTCCAGTACTTGTCGGCCTGCAACATGCATAGCGACACATAGCGTCCGTCGCTCGTCCTGTAGGCGTGGACGAGCACATTGTGCGGCCTGGGATTGCTGGGCCGGGGAAAGCGCAACAGGCCATCGGCGGTGGACTGGGAAATCAGTCGCTGCATCTGCCACATCGCCGTGCCCAGCAGGGAAACATCGACCACACTGCCCTCGCCGGTGCGCAGCTTCTTCACCAGCGCCGCGCAAATCGCGCCAGAGAGCATGGCCCCGGACGCCGTATCGCCGAAGGCCGGCCCCGGCGGGCCGACCGGCTTGGCGGCATCATCCTCCGTCATGGTCGCCGAAATCGCACCGCGCGCCCAGTAGGAGATTGAATCGTAGCCGCCCTTGTCCTTTTCGGGACCGTTGGGTCCGGTGCCGCTGCCGCTGGCATAGATGATGCCGGGAAAGCGCGCGCGGATACTACCTGCATCGATGCCCATTGACCTGCGCGCGGGCGGCAGCAGATTGGTAAGAAATACATCGGCGCCATCGACCAGTTTCATCAGCACTTCGCGCCCCGCCTTGGTCTTGAGATCGAGCGTGATCGAGCGCTTGCCGCGGTTGTAATTCTCCCAGGAGTAATCGATCTTGCGTGCGGCGTTCTCGCCGATCGAGCCGATCTGCAGCCCGCGCAGCGGATCGCCGCTGGGCGGCTCGACCTTGATCACATCGGCGCCGAGATCGGACAGCATGCCGCCACAAGCGGGCACAAAGGCCCACATCGCCACTTCCACCACCTTTATGCCTTCAAGCGGCCTGGAACCCATTTGACCCATGACTCTCCCCATGCATTCTCTATTGTGACGCTTGAAACGAAATCGCGAATCGCGTCAAGCGCGGGACTCGCTGGTGGACGGGAGAGTATCAATGGCGGGGCATATGGCAAACCGGGCGGCGAAAGAGCGTAGCGGGGAGGTTCCCGAAACACTCGAGCGCGCGCTCGATCCCGAATGGCTAAGCTTTGCTCTGGGGCACGAAGTTACTGCGGTCGAAACAGTCGAAGTGCTGAAGACCGTCGCCACCAAGGCGCGCTTCACCGCAACCTTCGCCGAGGGCGGCACCGCGGCATTCTGCCTTAAGGGCCTGCTCGATACCGACGAGATGGGCAGGATGGGCGGATCGACTTGCGTGCTGGAAGGCGATTTCTACGCCAAAATCGCACCGCACGTGAACGTGCAGGTTCCCGAAGCGCTGGTCGCCGTCACTGACCGCGAGGCGCAGCAGAGCGTGCTGATCATGCGCGACGTGATAGCGGCGGGCGGCCAGTTCTGCTCCGCGCTCGATCCCTTCAACAGCGATCAGGCGTCGAGCAGCGTCGAGCAGTTGGCGCATCTGCACGCCGGCAGTCACTTGCTCAGGGATGCCGGCTGGATCCGCCCGCGCGCCGCCGAACTGGCGCGGATGCAATTCATGACCGCCGAAGTGCTGCAAGGCCTGCTCGACGATCCACGCGGCGTGAACCTCTCACCCGCAGTGCGCAACGGCGCCCGGCTGATCGAGGGGATGAAGGCACTGGCCGACAAGAGCGAAGCCCGCCCCCAATTCCTCGTCCACGGCGATGCCCATGCCGGCAACATCTTCCGCACATCGCGCGGCCCGGGCCTGATCGACTGGCAAGTGCTGCAACGCGGCACCTGGGCGATCGATGTCGCCTATCACTTGTGCTCGGTGCTGCCTTACGAGCTGGCGGAAGTGGAAGAACGCAACCTGTTGAACCACTATCTGGAGGTTGCGCGCGGACTGGGAGTCGAGCTGCCCGGCCCGGAGGAGGCCTGGCTGCAATACCGCGAGGCCGTGATGTACGGCTATTACATGTGGGGCATTACGCGAAGGGTGGACCCGCCGATCCGCGAAATGTTCACCGACCGGCTGGGGCGGGCCGTGATGCGGCATGGCTCTTTTGAATTGCTGGGAGTGGCCTGAGCTGCCTACGAAAAAACGGCGGGGCAGTTTCCTGCCCCGCCGCCCTTTTTGCGTTTCCGGCTAAGATCAGTTGCCGAAGCGGTACTTAAGGCGGAAGCCCCACATACGCGGTTGGCCCATCAGCTGATTCTCGAATCCCGCCGAATTCCAAGACTGCCCAATCGCGATCGGATATATCTTGTTGGTCAGGTTGGTGACAAAGAAAGACACATCGACGGGCTGGCCGAGGAAATCCTCCCAATTGACGTTCATATTGACGATATCCGTTGCCGGTAGATTACGGAAATCGGCCGGCCCATTGATAAAGCTCGCCAAAATGGGATCGAAACCGCAGGAGCACCCACGTCCGCCAGACGACGAAGCAGGAGCACGAGAAAGGTTGACTTCGCGATAGAAGTCCGGCCCCAGGGTCGCCTGGGAAATAATCTGCTTGTCGGTGTGAATGTAGGTCACCCCGACCGACAGCTTGCCGAGATCGTCACGCAGCGGGAAAGTATAGGTGCCAGAAAGCGTCAGGCGATTTTTCGGTGATTGAGCGAGTGGCCCGCCGACCAACGCTGTCGGGATGAATGCCGCGTACGGCGCACCAGCCGGGATCGGAGGAACAACCAACGATTTCAGCTTGGTGTCCAGGTAGGTCCAGCCGAAGTCGATTTTCATGCCTTCGAAGGGTGTAAGCGAACCATCCACTTCGATGCCGGCAATCTTTGCCTTGCCCGCATTGACTTCCGGCACGGCGCCCGAGAACCCGGCAACGTTGGAAACGCCGGTGACCTGCACCTGCATGTCAGTCAGGTCATTGTAAAAGCCAGCAATATTGAAATATCCGGTCAATGCGCCCCGGAAGCTCAACTTCGCGCCGATTTCATAGGAATCGACCTTTTCCGGCCCCCAGCCTTCCAGGCCGACTGTGGTCAGGTTGAGGCCGCCCGCACGGTAGCCGCGCGAGTATTTTGCATAGAAGAGCATATCGGCATTAGGCTTGTAATCGAGCCCGATCACCCAGGTCGGCTTGGACGACTTTTCGTCTGGCGGACCAAAGTGGCACTGCGATCGGTCATTGACGGCAAGCGGATTACCGGGCGTTCCGTTAAAGAAGTGAACGACGTCGTTACAGGTAACGACCGAAGGAGTCGGCGCTGTACGCGGCGAAATGCGCACGCTTTCGCTGAATGCGCTAACCTTGTCCCAGGTATAGCGAATGCCAGCCGTCAGGCTTAACTGGTCAGTGAACTTGTAAGTGCCTTGGGCAAACAGACCATAGTTGTCGAACGAGAACTGTGTGGCCGAGCCAGAGATTTGGCCGCTGGTGCCAAAAACCTGGCTGCACTGCTGGTTTTCGGGGCTGACGCAGTTCAGCAAGATTCCGGTATTGCCTTGGTTGAAGCCGATGGGCCGCCCCAATTCCATGTAACCGCCCGCGACATAGTTGAACCTGCCGTCGCTGCTTTGGCCTTGAATTTGCAGTTCCTCAGTGAAGTTCTTGCCTGCGGCCTGGTAGCCGGTCGGCTGAGGCTGTAGCCAGATGTACTGGAACGGCACACCGACTGCGAAAGGCAAGAGCCCATTCAGCGCTCCGAAATTGGTCCGGAAATTGTCGCTGTTGAGCGAGAAGCTACCGCGTTCACGATATTCGGAATAGCTGATGATATTCTTTACCGTCAGATTGTCGCTTGCCTTCCAGGTGGTTGTATTAATTACCTGCCACTGGTTGATGCGCATATAGGGGTTCGGGTTGTTGACCTCGACATCCAGCGGACCGTCGCCACGGGCTTCCTGTCTGGCAAGCTGGTCGCAAGCCGGTTGCGCGGTGAACAACGCGCCGCCGCCGCCAAGCGGCTGTCCTGCGCCTATTCCATATGTTCCATTGATCTGACCGCGAACGATTCTTCCGTCGCCGCCAACTCCCATGTTGGGGTTACAAGCGACGATGCGTCCGGCGTAGTTACGCGAGAACGACTTCGAATAGTGGAAGATCGTGTAGTTTTCGAGATCTGGCGTCACATCCCACACCAGACTGCCACGGGCATACCAGTAGTTGACGTCGGCGAAGTTTTCCGCGCCAATGCCAGAGCGGTTGATCATGTAGCCTTCGCGCTTGTTGCGGTCGAAAGCCAGGCGCAAACGAATGTTGTCCGCGAGCGGTGCGTTGAGGACCGCCTGGACGCGCCATGCGTCGTAATTGCCCGCAGTACCCTCAATATAGCCTTCAAGCCGGTCAGTCGGCTTGGTCGGCACCAGCAGAACCGCGCCGCCGGTAGTATTCCGGCCGAACAAAGTTCCCTGTGGACCCTTGAGGACCTGCACGTTCTGCAAATCCATAAACGATCCGACAATCGGAACGTTACCACCCGCAGTTCCGCCTTGAACGCGCGGCGCGACGACATCGGCAAAATAGGACCCGACTGTCGGTGCGGTCGAGTTATCCTGGTTGAAGCCGCGAATCTGGAAGGCTGCCTTTTCGGGACCGAAACGCTGGTTGATGGTCAGCGACGGCGTGTAGATCGCAAGGTCCGCGGCGGTAACAACATTGCGGTTCGAGATCGCCTGTTGCGTGAATACCGTGATCGAAATCGGAACGTCCTGCAGCTTTTCCTCGGTACGGCGTGCTGTAACGATGATCGCGTCGCCATCGCCCGCATCTTCAGCGCCTTGCGCAAGCGCGGGAGCGGTATAGCCTACGCTAGCAATAGCGACGCCCGCCAGGAAACTAGCTTTCAAACCACCAAACTTCATCGATTTCCTCCTCAAAACCTCGGTCCGATGATCTCTCCCGGACACCTGAGCCAGATTTCACTAACTACGCGAACGTTAGTTCACAATTCAGAATACTCCGATCAGCACATTCAACCCAACAGCTGTTGCAACAGCGCCACAGTCCCCGCCCACGAAACCTTGTCGGCAATCGCATCGTACTCAATCCCCGGCATGCCGCCTTCGGCCTTGGGATCGGTGAAACCATGCGCCACCTTGCCCCATTCGGTGATCTGCCAATTCGCCCCGGCGGCCTCCATCTCGGCGCGGAAGGCCACTGTCTCTTCCGGCGGGCCGAAAGGATCGCGCGCGCCGCACCAGGCGACGACTTCGCCCTTGATCGCGCCGGGCTGCGCCGGTGCGTGGGTGGTCAGCAATCCGTGATAGCTGACGGCAGCCTTCACGTCGCGCCCGCTCCTCGCCAGCTCGAGGACGCATTTGCCGCCGAAGCAATAGCCGATAGCCGCGATGCGATCCGGGTCGATCGGGGCGAGCGAAGCGGCCGTATCGAACCACAGCGCGCACCGGTCACGCAGCTTTGCGCCGTCTCCCAGCAGCGCGGCATAGTATTGTCCCGCCTTCTCCGGTGCGCTGAGATCGGCATCGACGCCGTACATGTCGGTCGCCAGGGCAAGGTAGCCCAAATCCGCGAGCCTGCCGGCGATCTCTTCCGTCATATGACGAATGCCGAGCGCCGAATGCATCACCAGCACTGCCGGAAACGGCCCTTTGCCCTGTGGCACGGCCATCAGGCCGCGCAAGGCCACGCCGTCGTGCGCACAATCGACCGGTAGCAATTCGGACAAGACTCCTCCCCTCCCCTGTTTTCCCAAAGCCTAGCAATTGCCCCGGTGCGTGCAAGCACCGCTGCCGCGACTTGGACGCGGCGGCATGGCTGCTGGACACTTCGCAATGGATGTTGCGCCGCCCGCTGCCTAGGGCTAGCCGGTAAACAAGGACATAACCGGAGAGGCCCGCCATGCAATACAACGTCATTTCCGCCGACAACCACATCCTCGAGCCGCGCGACCTGTTCACCACGCGTCTGCCCAGCGAATACCGCGACCGCGCCCCGCGCGTTCTGCGCGGCGAGGATGGCGGCGACGGCTGGTCGTTCGACGGCAAGACCGTCCCCCGGACGCTGGGGATCGAGGCAACGGCCGGCCGCGCGGTCAAGATCAGCGGTTACAAGTGGGAAGAAATCCTCCCCGGTAACTATGACGGCGCGGCGCACCTGAAGGACATGCTCGATGCAGGCGTGGATGCCGCCATGCTCTATCCTTCGGTGCCGCTCTCGGCCTGGTCGATGGGCGACGATCCCTATGCGCTCGCCCTGATGCAGACCTTCAACGACTGGGTGGTCGATGATTTCTGCGCGGTCGATCCCAAGCGGCTGATTGCCCAGCCGATGATGCCGGTGAACCACGGCATGGATACCTTGCTGGCCGAGGCCGAGCGCATGCTCAAGAAAGGCGTCAAGGCGCTGCACGTGCCGGTCTATCCCGAGAAAGTCTGGTGGGACACCTGGTGGGATCCCTTTTTCAAGTTCGCGGTCGAGGCCGATGTGCCACTGGTCATGCACCGCACCTCGGGCGGCACCGACCCTGCCGGCAAGGGCAATTTCGAATTCAACCTCCCCGGCCTTGGCCCGGCGGGCACCGTTCACCGCTTCTTCGCCGGGATCGAGCATTTTACCAAGATGATTTACACGGGCTCGTTCGCCCGCCATCCCAAGCTCAAGATGGTCGATGCCGAACTGAACTTCGGCTGGGTGCCCTTCTGGATGAACACCCTCGACGAAGTTTACGAGAAGCAGAAGGGCTGGGCCCGCTTCGGCACCGAAGAGCGGCCGAGCGAATGTCTGGGGCGCAACATCTTCGTCACTGTGCTCGACGACAAACTGGGCTTCGATCTTGTCGCGACATATCCCAAGATGGCCGACCTCGCGCTGTTCTCGACCGATTATCCGCATTCGATCTGTCTTTGGCCCAACACGCAGGACGATATCGCCCGGTCGACCATAGGCTGCGATCCGGTGTCCAAGGCCAAGATTCTGGCGGGCAATGCTGTGAAGGTGTTCAACCTGAACTGATTGCGCCCCTCCCGCAAGCGCGCGGGGTGATTCTCGCTTGCCTGTTTGGTCGAATCAAATTAATGAAACGGTCGAGTTGCCATTATAGATGGATGGAGAGAGCCGATGAACACCTTGACCGATTTGAGCAATCCGCCTTCGACCGGCAACGCAGAGGCCGATTCGGCACCCTTCTTCATCCGCGGTAAAGTTGTTGAAGGCGCCGATTCGATCCAGCGCTCGCGCGATCTTGGCGTCAGCTTCGCCACGCCCAAGATCGATCTTAACTCGCTCGTCCACCCGCGCACCGAACTGCCGCCGCTGCTCAACGTGCCGCTCGCCGAAATCATCGACTTCCTGGTCGAGGGCGGCCAGCGCATGACCGATCCCAACAACGAGCACGTCCAGGCCTGCATCGATCGCATGGCCAAGGTCAGCCTCGCGCCGCGCTCGGTGATCGAGCACCAGATGCTGCATGCAACCGACTATCTGAACAAGGATGTGCTCAACGAAGTCGTCGAGCAGAACTTCCCCAACCCCAAGGCGCTCGACGAATGGGTGCCGCACACCGATCACCAGGGCCGCCGAAGCTATATCCGCGCCTATGCCCCGCGGCTGGTTCACGTGCTCCCGGGCAATTCGCCCGGCAT
The DNA here is from genome assembly GCA_050248535.1 of Novosphingobium sp. Taxonomy (GTDB): domain Bacteria; phylum Pseudomonadota; class Alphaproteobacteria; order Sphingomonadales; family Sphingomonadaceae; genus Novosphingobium. The sequence goes on along the minus strand of JBFWSE010000023.1, from coordinate 28,992 downwards.
GGGCGTGCGCTCGATTGCGCAATCGGCGCTGGTCAAGTCGGTCAGCCTGTTCAAGATGCCTTCGGCAGACCCCTTCTCGACGGTCGCTTTCCTGCGCACCATGGCCGATGTCGACCCCAACCACCCGGTGGTCCAGTCGATGAGCGCGGTCTACTGGCGCGGCGGCGACGATGCGGTGGAGCGCATTCTCTATCGCCCGCAGTATTTCGACAAGCTGGTCGCCTGGGGCGGCGGCGATGCGATCAACAATGTGATGAAATACATCGGCCCCGGCTTCCAGCTGGTCAGCTTCGATCCCAAGACCTCCATCTCGATGGTCGGTCGCGAAGTGTTCGAAAGCGAGGAAGCGCTGCAGGAAGCCGCCGAGCTCAACGCCCGCGACGTTTCCATCCTCAACCAGGAAGCCTGCGTTTGCAGCCGCTTCACCTTTCTTGAAGCGACACCGGAAGAAGGCGACCGTTATGCCAAGGCCCTGGCCGAACGCCTGCGCATCGACCGCTTCAATGAAGGCCAACCCCGCCCACTCGACATGGACCTTAAGGAACAGATCGACGTATTGCGGATGATGGACGACGAATATGGCGTGTTCGGCTCTTCGGACGGTCGCGGCGTCGCCATCCGTTCGGAGGAGCCGGTGGACTTTCACCCGCTGCGCAAGACTTCCAACGTCGTCTGCGTGCCCGATCTTATGGATGCTATGAAATACGTAAACGTCGCGACGCAGACTGTCGGCGTCTATCCGTTCCACCGCATGACGGAACTACGCGATCATCTCGCCAGCGGCGGCGCACAGCGTTGCGTGCGCCTCGGCGAAGCCGGACCCAGCGCTGTCGGCAATCCGCACGACGCGATGTATCCGCTCCATCGCTTCGTTCACTGGATGGCCAACGAGGACGGCTGCGAGGGCGAGTAAGGCCTACCGCTTCACCGACGTGGGATCGCCCTCCCCCGGCATGCCGGGCGGCGGGCCGTATTCCAGAACGTCCGGATAGATTTCGCCGGAAAGATCGGGCGGGCCGACGTAATACAGGTTGAAATGCCTGCGGGCGAAACGCCACTGGCCGTTATCTTCGCGGTAGTGGTCGTAATAGAGTCCAAGCGTGCGCAGTCCCTCGCCTGTCCGGCGCTTGATCAGTTCGGTAACTTGCACCCGCCCTGTGGCGCCCTCTGGCGTCAGTTCGATCACCGGAATGCCGGCCCACAGCATGACCCGCTCGCTGGGCGCCACCGATGCCTCGAACATTGCGGCGATTTCCGCGCGGCCCTTCGCCTCGCGTCCCGCGATCTTCCAGACGGCATCCTCGCACCAGCATTGGCCGAATGCGGCACTGTCCTGCCGCCACACGGCATCGGCATAGCGCCCCATCAATTGCCTGATGCCGCATTCGGCTGCGAGGAAATCTGCCATGGGTGCTGCTCCTGATACCCTGCTGGAATGATACTGCGCGCAAAATTGAGGCAAGCGCCCCAGTCATTTGAAACGAACGGGGTGCTTTTTATGCTGATTCAGGGAGTGACACCCTTCTTCGAAGCCATTATTGAAACGCTATAGGCACTAAATGCTGAGTCGCAAAGGTCTTGGCGCGGTGACAGGAGAGGAACGCAGCATGATCCGCAACTTGCCCGAAAATTGGGACATGGAAGCCGACGTGGTTTCGGTCGGTTCAGGCATTGGCGGACTGGCGGCGGCGATTGCGGCAAGCGAGCATGGCTTGTCGTCCATCGTCCTGGAAAAGACCGACAAAGTCGGCGGCATCACCGCGCTGTCGGTGGGCGAATGCTGGATACCGGGCAACCATGTCGCCGCGGGCATCGGCATCGAGGATTCGGCCGAAAGCGGCTATCGCTATCTCAAACGTCTGGCGCTCGGTTACAACGACGACCGGATGACCCTGAACTACGCGGTCAATGCCCGCGCATCGCTGAAGTGGTTCGAGGACAAGATCGGGCTGAGGATGCTGGTGATCCGGGGCTGCCCGGATTACTATTACCGCCACAACAACGATGCGATTGCCGAAGGCCGCATGCTCGAATGTGAGCCGTTCGACGCCAGCCTGCTGGGCGAATGGCAGGAACGCACACGCGTCTCCCACCTCACCCCCTATGGCATGATGCATCCCGAATTCTACGGCAGAGGCGGCTCGTGCAACATGGCCAACTGGGACTATGCGCCGATGGCCGAACGGCTGATGAAGGATCATCGCTGCCTGGGCTCGGGCCTTGCCGCCTGGTTCGTCAAGGGCGCGCTTGACCGTGGCGTATCGATGCACACCGGCTTTGAAGTGCAGGAGCTGATCGGCGACGGGACGCGGATCTGCGGCGTGCGCGGAGTTCGGGACGGCCGGGACATTTTCGTCAAGGCGAACAAGGGCGTGGTGATCGCCGCGAGCTCCTATGAATCGCACCCGCTGATCAACAAGACCCTGGGTGCGCAGCTCGATATGGAAACGATGCTGTTTCCCGGCATCGATGGCGCCAATTTCCGGCTGGCCGGCCCGGTAGGCGCCAGCGTCGCCAAACTGCCCGACATCACTTCGGTCGGCATGCATGTGCCCGGCGAAGAGCAGGAGACCGGCGATCCGATCTGGCGCGTCGCCATGGGTCCGATGGGCCAGCCGCACACCATCACGGTCAACCGCCAGGGCAAGCGTTTTGGCAACGAGGCCTTCTATCGCGACATCTTCTACAGGATCGACCAGATCCACGGCGCCAGCATGAGCCAGCCCAATTTTCCCTGCTGGATCGATATCGACAGCCAGCAGCGCGAGAAATATCCGTTCCTCACCATCATGCCCGGGCAGGACTGGCCAGACCATGTCGGTCACGTGGCCGACACTTTGGAGGAACTGGCCGGCACATGTGGCATCGACGCCAAGGGGCTTGTCGAGACCGTCGCCCGGTTCAATCCCAACGCGGAACGCGGCGAGGATCCCGACTTCGGCAGGGGTTCGCACCCATGGTCGAGCTGGTTTTGTGGCGATCCGTTCCACAAACCCAACCCCAACCTCGGGCCGCTTGTGAAAGCTCCATTCTATGCTGTTGAGTTAAAAAGAATCGGTGGCAGCGCCATTCCCTCGGCCGGTCTGATGATCGATGAGCACGCGCGCTGCCTGGGCTGGGATAATCAGCCTATTGCCGGACTCTATGCCGCGGGCAATTCCGCAGCGCGGCTGGAAACCGGAGCGATGATGCAGAGCGGCACGTCGAACGGGCGCGGCATGGCCCATGGCTGGCTGGCGGGCCTGCATATCGCCGGGCATCCCAGCCCTTTGCTCGATGAAGCCCTGGCTCGGGGAGAATTGGCAGCATGATCCAAACCGAACAGACCATCCGCATCGCCGCGCCTATCGATCAGGTCTGGGCCTATGCCAAGGATGTCGAGCGCTGGGCCGAAATCATGCCAGGCTATCAGGAATGCCAGATCGCCGACGAGGACAATTCTCGCTGGGTGCTCAAGGTTGGCGTCGGCGGGCTGGTGCGCACGGTGAAAGTGCAAGTCCATGTCGATCGCTGGGCGGGACCGGAGGCAGTGGACTTCACCTTCAAGGCCGAGGGCGATCCGGTAACCGGTGGCGGCTCTTACCGTGCGACTGCCCAGGGCGCGGAGACGGATGTCGCACTCCTCGTCAAGGTTGAGGGCCAGGGGCCGATGGCGCCGATGTGGGAGGCTATGGGCGGGCCGATGCTGCCCAAGTTCGCCAAGAGCTTTGCCGAGCAGTTGCGCGACCGGATCGAGGCCATCGCCGGCGGCGCGACGCTGGAGGAAGTAACCGCCAGACCCCCTTCGCTCTGGGCTCGCTTCATGGCATGGCTCAAGCGCCTGTTCGGGGGATAGCCGCATGAGCATCGAAGACAACAAGCGCATGGCAGTCGAATTCGTCCAGGCCTCCTGTGCGCACGATGGGCCCAAGTTCGAGAGCCTGCTCCACCCCCAAGCGACTTACTGGGTGATCGGCACCCCGCCGCGTTTCGCCTACGGCGGCGAGCAAAGCCGCGAGCAGATCTGCGCCTTCATGGCCTCGCCCAGCATTTTTGCCGGCGGCGCCAAACCAACCATCCACACACTCACCGCCGAAGACGACCGCGTCGCGGTCGAGAGCGAAGTGCGCGGCGAGATGCCCGATGGCCGGATCTACATCAACGTCTACCACTACCTGTTGTGGTTCAGGGAGGGGAAGATCATCCGGGTCAAGGAATACCTCGACACCCAGGCCGCGGCGGAATTCTTTTCGAAATAATTCCTCCGCGGCTCCGGTGAGAGTCCGATCAATGAATCGGCTCTTCCCCGTCCAGCGTGCAGCGGTGCATCAGCCGGTCGCTATCTAGCGAATACCAGTCCGCCCGGTGCATGCCGCCGGTGTTGTCGAACAGCAGGAAATCGCCGAGCGTCCACTTGTGGCGATAGACATACTCATCCTGCGTCGCCCATTCCTGCATCCGGCACAGCAGCATGTCGCTGTCCTCGCGGCTCATCCCCTCGACATAGAGCGCCGTCGCCCCGATCAGCAACGAGGGATGGCCCGACTTGTGGTGCCAGACCAGCGGATGGGTCTGCGAAGGCCGCTCGCGCCAGCGGATGAGTTCGACCACGGTCGGCTGCGGCGTCACCAGCCGCTGCGTCGCCTCCAGCGCATGGCGCACCCGCAGGCCCTCCAGTGCCGCCTTTTCTTCTTCGGGCAGGTCGGCATAGGCGGCATAGGTGTTGCAGATCAGCGTATCGCCGCCTTCCTCGGCCAGCACCTGGGCGCTGAGCATAGTCGCCTTGGCGGGAATCGGATCGTTGGCCCCGTCGATGTGCCAGTAGAACGCGCCGCGGGTATAGCCGGCAACCGAAGACACTTCGGGATTCATCGAGATCTTGGACAAGCCATCGTCGCCCTGATCAGTGACCGTGCCGATGGTCCGGGCGAACTGGCGCTGCTCCTCGGCCGAAAGGTGCATCTCGCGAAACAACAGAGCGCTACGTTCCACCAGCAGCGCCTCGAGATCTTTGGCATATGTGCCGTTGAGGAAATCGTCGCGGTCGATGCGGATTTCCGAACCGATCTTGGGAGAGATATCGATGCGTTCGAACATGTCTTTGCCTGCTTGTTCTGTGGGCGAATCGCAACTCCCTTAGACGCCTCACCCGCAATCGGCTACAACATGGCCGGAAAGAACCGAAAGGCTCGCGATGATAATCGCTTCCGTCTCCGATTTTCGCGAAGCTGCGCGGCGGCGGCTGCCCAATTTTCTGTTCGACTATATCGAGGGTGGCTCCTTCGACGAAGTGACGGTGCGGCGCAATGTCGAAGATCTGGCGCAAGTCCAGTTGCGCCAGCGGGTCTTGCGCGATGTCTCCGGTCTCGATCTGTCCTGCGAATTGTTCGGCCAGGCCTTTGCCATGCCGGTCGCCCTTGCGCCGGTCGGCTTCGGCGGGCTGTTTGCCCGGCGCGGGGAATGCCTGGCAGTGCGCTCGGCGGAAAAGGCAGGGGTGGCCTTCTCGCTATCGAATGTCGCCGCCTGCTCGATCGCAGAAGTCCACGCAGCGGCAAACATGCCTTTCTGGTATCAGCTCTACATGCTCAAGGATCGCGGTTTTGTGCGCGACACGATCGCGCGGGCGCGCGACGCGCAATGTTCGGCGCTGCTGTTCACGGTCGATCTGCCCTTCCCCGGTCGCCGCAGGCGCGATTACCGCACCGGCATGCTGGGCCAGGGCACACCCCACGCCGCCTTGCGCCGGATGGCGAGCATCGCATCGCGCTGGCACTGGGCCTGGAACGTAGGGCTGCGGGGCCGCCCGCATACGCTCGGCAATATCGAACCGGTGGTCGGCGAAAAAAAGCGGATCGTCGATTATCTCGGCTGGACCGCGCAGAATTTCGATCATTCGGTGACCTGGCGCGATCTCGAATTCGTTCGCAAGGAATGGCCCGGCCCGCTGATCATCAAAGGCATTCTCGACCCTGACGACGCCGCAGAAGCTGCCGATCTTGGCGCCCAAGGCATTGTCGTTTCCAACCACGGCGGCCGCCAACTGGACGGCGCGCCATCCACGGCGCAGGCTTTGCCGCCGATTGCGGATCGGGTGGGCGACCGGTTGACTGTGCTGGCTGACGGCGGCGTGCGCAGCGGGCTGGATGTCATCCGCATGCTGGCGCTGGGGGCGCATGGTGCGATGATTGGCCGCCCCTGGGCCTGGGCGCTGGCGGCGCGCGGCGAACAGGGCGTGAGCGATCTGCTGGCGATGATAGCCGATGAAATGCACGCGACAATGGGCATGATGGGGGTGAAGAGCGTCGCGGAAATAGACCGTTCGGTGCTGGCCTAAGAGAAGATCACAACTTCCTGCACCACCGTCGCCACCAGCGCGCCGGCGCGATCGAACAGCATCCCACGCGTCAGCCCGAGGCCTTCCCCTGCCCAGGGGCTCTCGACCAGGTAAAGGAGCCATTGCTCGGCCCGCGCGGGAGCATGGAAGGTCATCTGGTGGCTAACCGTCGAAACCGGCAAGCGGCGAGGATAGGGCGGCGAAAACGGCGCCGTCGCTACCGGACCGACGAAAAAATCGGAAGCCATGGCGACCAGCGGCAGATGATCAGCAATGTCTGCGACTCCCGCCGCGGATGGAATCCGCATCCAGTATCCTCGCCTTGGCTCTGGCTCACCCTCGAGGTGATAGACGCGTTCAGCATCGAGCAGGCGAAACTGCACTGGCAGCGGCTGGAAATAACTCTCCACTTCCTCAAGCGGAATGCGGTCTGCCTGCGCCCGGAGCCAGTCCTGGATATCGGGCAGGCCTTCGGGCGCGGGAATGTCGGGGGGCGGAGACACTTCGTGCGACACGCCCTGCCCCGGCGCGTGAAAGGCGCAAAGCATGTCGAACAGCGCCTTGCCATCTTGCCGCGCGACGACCCGGCGATTGGCGAAATTCCGGCCGTCGCGCACCACTTCGACATGGTAGTCGATCGGCGTGCCGGTCTTGCCTGGACGCAGAAAATAGGCGCTGCAACTGTGCGCTGCCCAATCGGGCACAGTCCGGCGAGCGGAGTGGAGCGCCTGGGCGAGGAACTGTCCGCCGAATACCGTACCTTGCGAATTGTCGCGAGCAAGTGCGCTGCGAAACAGCAAGTCGCCCACACGTTCGAGGTTCAGCGTGTCGCGCGCCAATGTCGCGAGAGCATCGGTTGCCTGGCTCAAGGGATATAGCCTACCAGCGGCCACCGGTTCCGGCAGTCAGCGGACGTTCGTATGAGGGATCGCTACGGTCGCGATCGCCCCTGAGGTAGCCCGAACCCGGCAAAGTCGAGCCATTGGGCAGGATCGCCTTGCCTTCCAGCGCCACTTCCACCGTCGCCCGGCGCAGAACGATCTTCCATTCTCCATCCCGCCGTTCCAGCCGGTCAAGATAGCGCCCTGCCAGCACGCGCGCGGTTTCACCGCCAGGGTCCAGGAACAGACCGATGTTGTAGGTCTCGGCATGAGCAGTGTCGCCGTCGAGTTCGATCAGCGGCATCGACACATTGTGCATGTTTGCATCGGCAATCAGCCGATGGGCGTGGTTGGCATGTTCTCCATAGTCCTGACCGGATATCTCCTTGAGGCCAAGCTCGTGGATCGCGCCTTCGTGATAGGCGCCGGTAATCAGATCGATATCGAAGCGATCATTACCGCGCGCGGTCTTGCGGATGCACTCCCAGATTTCCTGACGGTCCGTCATCTCGCGGACCTTTGCCTCCAGCGCGGCCAAGCGCTCTTCCGCGCTCATCCCGCCCTCACCGGCGAGGCTTTGGAAAACTGGTGTGGCACGACCCCATGCGTGTCGCGGTAACTCGGCGGCTGCCGGCCCGCCACATCCGTGATCCCATATTCGCGTGCCAGTTCGGCACCGATATATGTATTGCCGCTGCGCTCCTTGCGCCTGGGATCAGTGTAAAGCGCCCAGACGAGATGGCCGGTGAAATCGGGGCTTTCCGAGCCCGCTTCAAGCGCACCGAACTTCACCGGATCGCTATCGATCACCATTCTCAGGCGCTCCGTCATTACTGCCCCCATCCAGATCGAGACAGCCGCGACATTGAGCCCGGCATGGTCGAATTCCATGCCCATGTCGAAGGCCATCTTGTCCATGCCGGTCTTGTGCGCGCCATAAGCGGGGCTGAACACATAGTGTTCTGCGCCTGCACCTGAAGTGAAAACGATCAGCCCGTCGTTCTGCCTGACCATGGCCTGCGCCGCATACCAGCTCGCGTCGAAACTCGAACGGATGCCGACATCGATCATGTCGCCCAGCTTGAGCGGCCGTTCCCAGAAACCGCCGGGCATCGAAAGCTCGTCGTAAACGGCGGCGGCATTGTTGACGAGGATGTCGATTCGGCCCTGTTCCTCGATTACACGGTCGAAAAAAGCTTTCACGTCTTCCGGCTTGGAATGATCGCACTTGACTGCAATCCCGCTGCCCCCGGCATCGGTAACGGCCTGCGCCGTTGCGCCAATCGTCCCGCCCAGATGGTGGTCACCCGGATTGAGCGTGCGCCCGGTGACATAGACCGTGCAGCCGTGGCTGCCGAGCGCGCGGGCAATCCCCTGCCCCGCCCCGCGGCTGGCGCCGGTTACAATGGCGACTGGTGGCTTGTCTGACATTCCTCTCTCCTAATTGCGCGCTGCAAAGCGCTCGGCCGCGCCTTCGAAGTGGCGGCGCGGATTGTCTATGAACATGTGGTCGATATCGCTCTCGCTCACCCCGCCCTCGCGCAGCATCGGGATCACGTCCTCGCAGATGTGGCGATAGTTGTGATGCGGCATGAACTGGCCATACATTTCCGCCTTGGGGAAGAAATCCGACCAGCACGCGCAATCGTGCGACAGCACTATACGATCGGCATAGCCGCGCTTGGTCAGCTCTACGATGGTGTTGACCCGATCTTCGGTCGAGCAGACGAAATGCACCCCGAAGCGGTCCATACCCAGCATCGAGCCCCGGTCAGCAAGGCGCATGAGATAGTCGATATCGGTCGTGTCCCCGGAATGGCCGATGATCACGTCGCGCAGATCGACGCCTTCTTCCTCCATGATCTGCTGGACGATCAGGCCATTCTGCTGCGCGGGCGCAGTATGCACCGAAATCGGCGCTCCAGTGATCATATGGGTCTTCGCAACCGCCCGCATCACCCGCTCGACACCTGCCTTGAGACCCGGCGCATCGATGGCGCACTTGAGCACGCCAGCCTTGATCGAAGTTCCGGCAATGCCTTCGGTTATGTCGCGTACAAAGCAATCGACCATCGGTTCGCTGGGCGAATCGACCAATAGGCCCGGACCCCAGAATTCGAACCCGTGCGGCGCTTCGTCGAAGGTATAGGCGCCGGTCGCGACGACAATATTGATCCCGGTCTTCTCGGCGACCTTGGCGATGCGCTTGACGTGCCGCCCCAGTCCGAGAACGGTAAGATCGACAATGGTATCGATCCCCAGCGCCTTCAGCACTTCCAGCTTTTCCACCGCGTCGGCGATGGCTTCGTCCTCGTTATAGTCAGGACGGTAGTTTTCGACGTATTCGAAATCGATCAGGAACACGTGCTCATGCATTAGCACGCGGCCGAGTGCGGCGCTATCAATCGGCCCGCGCATGGTTTCGACTGTGGGCACTGTCCTCTCCTTGTTGCGGCAATGCTTGCAGCGAACGCGCGGCAAAGGCAAGGAGCGAGCAAAGGCGATGAAGGGAGCAGATATGCGCAAGGCCTGGGCACTTTTGGGAGCGGCGGCTCTGGCTGCAATGGTCGGCCAGCAAGGCGGGGCTACCAAGCCGGTTGCAGCCGTTCCGCTTTCCGCCGCGGACTGGGTCAATGTAAACGGCGACAGCAACGAAACGGGCTTTTCGACGCTCAGCCAGATAACTCCAGCCAATGCCGGCCGCCTCGGGCTTGCTTTCGCGCTCGATCTGCCCGGCGAAGCCAGCCTGGAAGCTGCGCCGGTGGCGGTTGGCGGCACTCTCTATTTCACTGGCGCCTATGCCTCGGTCTATGCGGTCGATGGCGCCACCGGCCGGCTCAAGTGGAAATTCGATCCGAAGACCTGGCAGCATAACCCGATGAAGATGAATTTCGGCTTCGGGGCCAATCGCGGCGTCGCTTATGACAACGGCAAGATCTTCTCGGCGGCGCTCGACGGCCGCCTGTTCGCGCTCGATGCCAATACCGGCGAAAAGCTGTGGGAAGTCGAAACGACCGACCCCAGGGGCGGCCAGACCATCACCAGCGCCCCGCGCACTTTCAACGGCAAGGTGATCGTCGGCCAGGGCGGCGCGGACTTCGGCATGCGCGGCTATGTCACGGCCTACGATCAGGCCACCGGCAAGCAGCTGTGGCGCTTCCATGTCGTGCCCGGCACCGCCGAGCAAAACAAGGGCGATCCGATCATGGAAATGGCGGCCAAGACCTGGTCGCTGGAATTGGGCAAGACCAACGGCGGCGGGGGCGGGCCGTGGGATTCGATCACCTTCGACAAGGAACTGAACACCATCTACGTCGGCACGGCCAATGCCTATGACTACGATCCGGAAAAACGCAGCCCGGGGCACGGCGACAACCTGTTTACGGCCTCGATCGTCGCGCTCAATGCCAACACCGGCGAATATGTCTGGCACTATCAGATAAATCCGCGCGATTCCTGGGATTTCGACTGCACCCAGCAGATGACGCTGGCGACACTCGAAATCGACGGGAAGCCGCGCAAGGTATTGATGCAGGCGCCCAAGAACGGGTTTTTCTACGTGCTCGACCGGGTCACCGGAAAAGTAATTTCCGCCGGGCAGATCGGCAAGCAGAACTGGGCCAAGGGCATCGATATCGAGACTGGCCGGCCGATCGAGAACGAGAATATCCGGTACGAGAACGGCCCATCGGTAATCTATCCCTCCGGGGTCGGCGCTCACGGCTGGATGCGCATGTCCTTCAGCCCCTCGACGGGACTGGTCTATGTTCCCACCATGCAACTGGGCGGGCGCTATTTCCGTGGTGAGCCCGGCGAGGACGAAGTTGCAGTCGGCGGCATCGTCATCGGCAATGCCGAGCGCGAGCCGGGCGATGGCACCGGCAAATTGGTCGCCTGGGACCCGGTTGCGCAGAAGGAACGCTGGAGCGTGGACAATCCTACGGTGTGGAACGGCGGCGTCGCCGCAAGTGCCGGCAACGTTGTATTCCAGGGCACTGCCGATGGCTATTTCACGGCCTATGACGCGACCAACGGCAACCGGCTTTGGCGCGAGCAGCTGGGCATGGGCATCATCGCCGCGCCGACCTTCTATTCGGTCGGCGGCAGGCAATATGTAGCGATTCTTGCGGGATATGGGGGCACGGCGGGCATGTATGCCGAGATGAAGCTCGGCTGGCGCTATTCGGGCCCGCGGCGGCTCTATGTCTTCGCTCTGGATGGCAAGGCGGCGATGCCGGAGAGGCCCGAGCCGAGCCTGGCCATCAACGCAGTCGACAACCCGGACGAGACAATCGACCCGGCGGCGGCGGGCGCAGGCAAGCACATGGCGATGATGTGCGCAGCCTGCCATGGCAAGAGCTGGGTTTCCGCCGGTGGTCCTGCGCCAGATCTGCGTGAATCAGCTATTGTGCTCGACCCAGAAGCCTTCAAGCAAGTGGTGATCGATGGCGCCCTGATTGAAAAAGGCATGCCGCGCTTTGGCGGGTTCCTCAAGCCCGAGCAGGCCGAGATGATCCGCGCCAACATCCGCATGGCGCAGCGTGAGGCTATAACTGCGAAGTAGAGTTCCTCTCCCGATCGCGGGAGGGGAGCCTATTCCCATTCCTCCACCACCACCGGCAGGCTGATCCAGCCGTGCTGGAAATAGCTCGGATTGCGCCGCGCTTCGTCCATCAGGAAATGAAAGCGCTTTACCCGGCCAAGCCAGCGTTCGGTCATTATCCGCACTTCCAGCAAGGCGAGATGCTTGCCGATGCAATGGTGCTGACCCAGGCCGAATGACAAGGTCCGCTCCGCCTTGCGGTTCCAGATGAAGCGCTCCGGCTGGTCGAACTCGCGCTCGTCGTGCGCGGCGGACCAGATCATGGCGCAAGCTCGCTGCCCTGCCCGAATAGGCGTTCCCGCCACTTCGACATCGCGGTGTGCAGTGCGGAAAGTATATTGCGCCGGAGCACAGTGACGCACCATTTCATCGACCGTCATGGGGACATTGGACGCGAGGTCCGCGCGCACCTCGTCAAGCTGCCCGGGATTGCGCCACAGCTCCATGATTCCGCCGGCAGTCACCTTGGAAGCGGATTCGAATCCCCCGACCATAGCGCAGACCAGTTGATTGGCAATCTCGCCGTCCACCAGCGCCCTTCCCTCCGGCGAGCGCCACTGGATCAGGCCGTCTATCAGTCCATTGCTGCCATCGGCGCCGGCGCTGCGCCGGGCTTCGATGCAAGGCAGGATGTAGCCGGTTACTTTGGCGAAGAATGCCGCAAAATCGACCGTGCCGTCTGCGGCGGGCCGGGTTGCTTCGTTGACGTCGCGGAACAGGCTCTCCGCGCGTTCGAGCGGCAGGCCGAACAGCAGGCACATCGAGGAAGCAGCAACCACCCCGGCAAATTCGGTGACCATGTCGAACCTGCCTCGCGGCAGCAGCAGGTCGAGCCTGGCATCGGTGACATCGCGCAGAAAATCCGCCAACCGCGCCACGGCCTTGGGCTTGAGCGGCGGCATGTGGGCATTGCGCATTTCCTCATACCAGGGCGAGACCAGACTGGGCATTCCGGCCATCGGTTCAGTCGAGGCAAAAGGCGGCGGATTGCCTGTATTTCGATGGGTGCGCAGGTAGGCGGGCGTGGGCAAGTTGGTCTCGACCGCCGAAAACGCGTTGTCGCCCACCCGGAGCAGCTCCCAGACATCGGCGAACCGCGAGAAAAAGAACGTGTCATAGGGCTCGTAATAGTAGATCGGATGATCGCGGCGCAGTTCTGCATATAACTGCGGCAGATCGCCCAGCTCCGCAATCGACAGCGGATCCTTGGCAAACCCCGGTTCCGCCAGTTCGGCCATGGCCCCTTCCCTTTCACCTGCTGTCGTTTTGCGATAGTCTGCACCGATACGACAACAAGACAAGCCCCGCGAGGACGAGGATGGCGACCTACGACACGATCATACGCGGCGGCCGGGTCATCGATGGCACGGGCAGCCCCTCTTTCCATGCCGACATTGGCGTCCGGCAAGGAAAGATCGCCGCCATCGGTGAGCTTTCGGGCGATGAAGCAACCACGGTCATCGACGCCAGGGGCAAGGTTGTCGCGCCGGGATACGTCAATCAGCATTCGCATTATGACGTGCAGCTGTTCTGGAACCCGACTTGCTCCAACGCCGGCGAAAACGGCGTTACCACAGTGGTCAACGCCAATTGCGGTTTCGGGATAGCCCCGGTGCGCGCGAAGGATCGCGAACGGGCCATGGCGATGATGGAAACCACCGAGCAGATCCCGGTCACCCACCAGCGTTCGGCCCTGCCATGGGACTGGGAAAGCTTCCCCGAATTCCTCGCCCGGGTCGAAGCCTTGCCCAAGGGCGTCAATGTCGCGACCTATCTGCCGCTCAATATGCTGCTCGTTTGGGTGATGGGCGTGGAAGCGGCCAAGACGCGGGCGCCGACGCCAGCCGAAATGGCCGAAATTCATACGCTGATCAACGAAGCCATGGATGCGGGCGCCATCGGCCTGTCGATGTCGTGCATGGGCGCCGAAGGCAATTCGCACATCGATTGCGACGGCACACCTATGCCGACCGACGTCGCCAGCCACGACACCATAATCGAGATCTGCCGGGCGCTGGCCGAACGCGGCGAAGGGGTAATCCAGCTCCTCTCCCACCTCATCGTCTACGGCGACCGGAGCCTTACCGAACGGGTTTGCGATGTGTGCAAGGGCACGGGCGTCACGGTGATCCACAACGCCTTCATGACCAGCGACCTGTTTCCGCATAAGATCGAGGAGGACCTTGCCTGGCTGGAACAGCAACGCGCGCAGGGCCTTGATGTCATCGCCAATGTCCTGGCCAATCGCGGCTGGATCGAAGCGGGCATGCGTCAGCTCGATGTCGCCTGCGGCATGCTGTCTTCGGTTCGGCGGATTGCGGCCTGCCAGAGCGATGTGGAGGTCCTCGCGCTGGTCTCCGATCCGGCTTACCGGCGCTCCTTTACCGAGGAATATGCCGCAAAGGGCGCGACCAACGGCGCGAATGGCCTCGAAGGCCAGATCGTCATCGGCCTGGGCGACGATCCTGCCTTGCAGCCCTATCTCGATCGTACTCTGGCCGATATCGCGGCGGACATGAGTCTGGGCGTGGTCGAATGCATGCTTGAGCTTGCGGCGCGCTCGCACCTCGCGCTGCAACTGCGTTCACCGCAAATCGGCTCGACCGACCCAAGGCAGGCAGCCCGGCTGTTCGGCCATTACGCCACAGTGATCGGCGGCTCGGACGGTGGCGCGCATACCAAGAGCTTCGGCCTGGGCCATGTCCCCACGGACATGCTGCTGTGGCTTTCGCGCGAGACCGGTCTGATGACGCCCGAGGCATTGCACTTCCACCTCGGCCTCAAGGTCGCGCGTGCCTTGCAGATCAAGGATCGCGGCGCGCTGTTGCCGGGTTTCTGGGCCGATCTGCTGATTTACAATCCCGAAGCACTCTATATCGACCTCAAGCGCTACGAGATCGTCCACGACATGCCCGAAGGCGACTGGCGGCGAAAAGGCCGCGCCGGTGGCTACGACTATATCCTGGTCAACGGCGAGATCACTCATCGGGGCGACAAGCCTACCGGCTCGACGCCGGGGCATCTGTTGCGCATTTGCCCGGATCGGGGAACAGCCCTGGCCATGGCGGCCGAATAGGGCCATGGCGATGGAAGGCCAGTTGCCGGGCCATGTCGCGCGTTTTCTCAAGAGCGGTTTCACCGCGCAATATGTGACCGTGAGCGCGGCGGCCATGCCGGTCGATACACCAATCCTCTATTTTCCCAGCCCCGGCCTCGCTTCGATAGATCTGGCGACCGGCCTGTCCTACCCGGCCAAGGCCGAACGCGCCCGACGCAATCCCAAAGTCGGCCTGCTGATCGAAGGCGGAGCGGAAGAGCCGGTTGTTTCCATCGCCGGCATGGCCGCAGTGCGAGACCGCGACATCCAGGCCAATGTCGATCGTTACCTTGCCGAAGCCAGCTATGTGCTCTCGCACGATCCGTCATGGGAATTGGCCCGCAAGGCCGTCTGGTACTGGACCCGGATCATCGTCGAAGTCATGCCGGTGCGGATCGACTGGTGGGACAACCCCGCCGCACTCGACGAACCGCCGCACAGTTGGGGCGCGCCTGCCTCAACCCAGTTTCCGCCATCCGATCCCGCTCCTGCCGGCGAAACAAGCAGGCCGTCCGCATGGCGGCATCCGCCATGGCAGGAACTGGCCGTCGAGGCGCTAACGCGCGGTGACAAGCCCTACCTCTCCGTGATCGACGAAAGTGGTTTTCCCCGGTCCATCGGCGCGGGACCGGTGGAAATGACTGCCGATGGCTTTCGCCTTGCCCCGCCCAAAGGCACGCCCTGGGCCATAGCGGGCAAGGCCTGTCTGACCTTTCGCGGTATCGAAACCTTCCTCGGCGAAACCGACGGCGAGACCTTTCGCGTCGAACGTACGCTGCCGGTCTTCCCGATGACCACCGATATGACGCAGCTCTGGGAGCCGACCGACGATACCCGCGGCCAGCTGATGGCCCGCCTCGAACACGAACTGGCGCGGCGCGGGCAGCCGATTCCCGAGATTCCGGCGGAACGCCCACCGCCAACCGCATACTACCGGCTCAGGCTGGAAAGATTACAGGGGGTGACCTCGCCGGCCGGACAATCGTATCGCCAAACACAGGGCGATTGACGCCAGTCAGGCGCCTTCGGCCATCACGCGATTGACCACGGCAAGATATCGCTCGCAGGCGCCCTGCGGCAATTCGCCGCGCGATTGCAGATGCTGAACGCAGAAATAGGCCAAGTCCCACGATTTGTAGCACAAATGGGCGATCAGCCCCATGGCCTTGACCTGGCGTAGGTCGAGGTCTTCAAGCTTCCTGAAATCGCGCACATAGACGATATCGCCGTCGAGCACTTGGTGGATAGGCTGCCACGGATCGTTTCCAATCCTGAACGGCGAAACAATGGCTCGCTTGTATTCCCAGAAAGTGTGCGGAACGAATCCCTGCTTGCGCAACGCCACGTCCACTTCGCCGAAGCCAGGCTGCCCTTCATAAAGCGGCATGAATGCGACTTCCGTATGGACGAATACCGTGTCGGCCAGTTTTGCCTTGCCGTGGTTGAACACCGCCAGCTCGCCGCCCTGGATATCGATCTTGAGCATGTCGATGCGCTCGATCTCGGCAATGTCGTCGAGCCGGCGGGTTTTCATCCTCTCTTCGCCGGTGACGCGCGCGCCCGGGGCGTATTGGTTGAATACCGCAAGTGTGCTGGCGTCCGGCTTGAGTGTCGAACTCCAGCCCGAATGAGCGCAAGTGCGGAAGGTGACGCTTTTTCCATTGCCGATGGCGTAGGGCAAATGCCGCTCGCCCGGCCTTTCGAACACTGTTTCGCTTTGCGGTTCGAAACCGGTAACATGCGCCAGCCCCCACTCGACCAGTGGCCGGTAGGGTGGCGCGCCCTCAATGGCATTCGAGCCGATATCGACCACGGCAAGCGCTTCGCCGTGCAGACCGAAGATATCCTGCAACTCCCTGCCTTCAGCATTTGGTTCTACTTGCGTCACCGTCTTGTCCCTCAAACCACAAGTGCCGGCGAATGCGCTCTGATCCCGGAATTTTCCAGAGTTACTTTACCTTAGCCGCCAACCGTCTGGCCCAGTCCTGCGGCAAGGCGATCTTTTTCGCCACTGGAAAGCCGAGGTAGCCGTTGTGGGCGAAAGCATAGGCATTGGTGCGCAAGGGATCGCCCGAGACCAGCACCATGAATTCGTCCGGTCCGCAGACAATCGGCACCATGCGGTTCGGATCGTCGCTTTCAGCGAAGTCCTTCGACAATTTGCCGATGTTGTACTGGTGCTTGAGACTGCCGATCTTGAATTCGGTCCAGCGGTCCATCATGTCCTCGACGCGCCAGGCCGGCATGCGGGCGTGATCGTAGAGGTACTGCTTGACGTGGTCCTTGGTCCAGCCGGCCTTGGCCATGGTCTCGGCCAGGATCGGTGAGAGCACCAGCGCCGGGCGCAAGGTGCCGTGGGTCAGCCCGCCGACAGTGAAGGCGATTTCCCAGCCAGTTTCCTTGGCGACGCCGTCCGCCAGATAGGGCATCATTCTTTCCGGTGTCGCACCGGTGACCGAAGGCATGACGTCGCCCCCGGTCATGCGGGTGATAGTAACAGTGTTGTCGCCCGTCCTGAAGCCCATGTCCTCGGCATTGCTCGGCCAGCCGATCGCCGCCAGCGCATCCTCGTTTTCGGCGAGGACCACGCGGAAGGTATTGCCGAAACAGCCCTTGTCGGTCTTGTGCAGCAGGAACCCGGCCATATTGCGCAAGGCCAGCCGCCAGAACCGGCCGACCGAGGTATTGGGCCGGAACCCGTCGCGCAGCACGCCTTGCGTATAGTTGAAGCCCAGTTCCTTGATGATCGGCCCGTTGAGCACAATCAGCGTTTCCGCGCCGGGCGTATTGCCCGAATGCTCGACGCCGTAATCCGGATCGCACATCGCCTCTGCCAGCGCGACGAGGATCGGCATGTATTCGGGCTTGCACCCGGCCATGACCCCGTTCACCGCCGTCGCCCAGATAGTCACCGCGCGGCTCGCGGGCAAGACGACGCCCAGCGTTTCGTCGGGCTTGCGGTCGGTGAAGCTGAGGAATTCCTCGATCTTTTCCCTCGTAGGCGGAACGATCGGCAAGCCGTCGCTCCATTCCTTTTCGATGAAGTGCTCATTCACATCTTCGAAGCTGCCGGAAAAGACGATGTCATCCCAGGCGGGTTCGGGCTCGAAAGTCACTTCCTCGGGCTGCACGGTCAAGTTGGCGATGACTTCCGCCGCTGTAACCGCCCTGGCATTGGCCCTGATTTCCTCGCTCGACTGCGCACCCGGATGGCCGACGATAGTCGCCACCGGCATATTGGGCATGCCGAGGCCAACCGCCGTCGCCGCCGCCTGGCCGAGGAAGCCCTCACAGACCAGTGAGCTAGTGGGATAACCCGCTCTTTCGCAAATCTCGCTCGCCCGCAGCACGGCGGGGGTGCAAGATCCTCAACAAGCCATGCAGCTTATCGCTGCATCGACTTCCAGTTCCTTGAACCGCTGCGGCAGTGAGGCGAGAATTTCCTTCTCGTTGACTCCGTGAGTCGAGCCGAATTCGCGCCAGGAGACCCATTCCACGTCCGGGTAGGTCCTCGCCAGTTCCGCTTCCAGCGCCTCGAACACTTCATCGCCGGCGAACAGATAGTCCCACAGCTGGGCGACTCTCTTGCCGTTTAGCGTATCGAGCCTGCGCGCCAGCGGACGCACCTTCAGGCGCCGCTCACCGCTCGGCCAGACGACATCGTATTCGCCGGGTTTACTTGGCATTGCGAACTCCATTCGAAAGCAAATCGTGTGCGGCCTCGGCCGCGCCGACACCCTCTGCCATGGCCTGCACGGCCTGACCACCGTAATCCGCCCGGACCGCGCCTATGGCGATAACCCTGGGGTCGATAGCCTGGGCGTAGCCCGAGGCGCTGCGCATCTCTTCTGGCAGAAAAGCGGTATTGGGTTCGACCCCGATGAAGGGGAACACGCCGGCGCATTCCAGACTGGACTCCGCGCCCGAATTGACGTTGCGAAGAGCGATTCCGGCAACTTTCGTTTCGCCTTCGATCGCCGTCACTTCGCTGTCCCAATGGAACACCACGTTATCGCGGCTATCGAGCCGGTCGATATATTCGCGTTTGGCCTTGAGCGGGCTTCGGCAAATGACGTGCACGGTCTTGCTCATGCGGGCGAGCACCAGCGCCTCGTGAACCGCCGCATCGCCGCCGCCGATCACCGCGACATCCAAACCACGATAGAAGCCGCCATCGCAACTCGCACAACGCGACACGCCGCGGCCGGTGAATTGCTCCTCGCCCGGCACGCCCAGCTTGCGCAACGACGCACCGGACGCAACGATGACCGCCTCGGGATAGTGCTCGACGCCTTCCCAATCCGTCAGCACCAACCGCTCGCCAGCTTCCAGCTTGTCCACATTGGCCTCGACCGTTCGGATGCCGACTTTCTGCGCTTCCTCCAGCATCGGAATGGCCAGGTCCTGCCCTGAGTAATCACCGGGAATCGGCAATCCGTCGACATGATCGACCGTCGCGACCTGTCCGCCCCACAGGCCGCTGCCCTCGAACAAGGTCACCAGCCGTCCCAGCCGGGCCGCGTGGCGCGCGGCGGCAAGGCCGGCGAGACCTCCCCCGATGACGGCAATTTCACACAGGTTCTTGAGTGGCTTGGTGCCCATGATTTCTCCAGCTCCGCACCCTGCCCAGTCCGGCACCATTCAACTGTTGTCAATCCACCAGGGCGCATTTGCCCTTGCACATACCCCCGCCATCGGCTTTCGCCGATTCGATCTCCCGCCGCCACTTTCAGGTCCATTCATGCCCCAAACCGAACCCCGCCTCACCGCCCTCGCCCACGGCGGCGGCTGCGGCTGCAAGCTGTCGCCCGCGGTATTGCGCGAATTGTTGGCTGGCATGCCGGCCATGCAGGCCTTTCCCGACCTGCTGGTCGGCACCGAAACTGGCGACGATGCGGCCGTCTATCGCATTTCCGACAGTCAGGCGGTCATTGCGACCACCGATTTCTTCATGCCCATTGTGGACGATCCGACGGACTTCGGCCGCATCGCGGCGGCCAATGCCCTGTCCGACGTCTATGCCATGGGCGGCAGGCCGATCATGGCACTGGCAATACTCGGCATGCCGCTGGGCAAGATCGCGCCCCAGACCGTGAGCGCGATTCTTGCTGGCGGAGCTTCGATCTGCGCCGAGGCGGGAATTCCTGTCGGCGGTGGCCATTCGATCGATGCGCCCGAGCCGATCTATGGCCTGGCGGTAATCGGCCTGGTCCACCCGGACCGCATTCTGCGCAATTGCGGGGCGAAAGCGGGCGATGCGCTGATTCTCACCAAGCCGCTGGGCGTCGGCGTACTCAGTGCCGCTTTGAAAAGCGGCAAACTGGACAAAGAGGCGGCGACGTCGGCCTACGGCGCACTTGTCGCGTCCACCACCCGGCTCAATGCCGTAGGCGCGCAACTGGCTGAACTGCCCCAGGTCCATGCAATGACCGATGTCACAGGCTTCGGCCTGCTTGGCCATGCGCTTGAGATGTGCCGGGGTTCGGGCCTGGGCGCGATGGTTGACTTTGCCGCACTGCCCTTGCTCGATGGTGTCAATGAATTGGTACGCAAATACCGTACCGGCGCGTCCTCGCGCAACTGGGACAGCTATGGCGCGGAAGCCGATCTTTCGCGCCATATGGAGCCCTGGCAGCGCGACTTGCTAACCGACCCCCAAACCAGCGGCGGCCTGCTGGTCAGCGTCGCGCGCGAAGGCACCGAGGAAGCGCTAGCCATGCTCCATGCCAACGGATTTGCCGATGCGGCGATTGTCGGCGCCATGCGCAGCGGCGAACCGCGCATTTGCGTGGAATAGCTTGGACTAATCCATCGCCTTGCGCCGCAATCGCGCCTCGGCCTGCTGATGGGCCAGGATGGTCCGCATCCGGACCAGCACTACACCTGCGAACAGCAACGTAAAGCCCACCGTCGAAATGAGCAAAGGCACCAGAAAGGCCGGGTCGATCGCCGATTTTCCCATGGTGATACTGGGTGGCTGGTGCAGGCTGTTCCACCAGATTACCGAATAGTGGATGATCGGCACGTTCACTGCTCCAACCAGCCCGAAAATTGCCGGTATCCGCGATGGGCTACCATCCGAATCCTCGGCAGCGTCGGCCAGCGCGATATAGGCGAAATAGAGAAATAGCAGCACCAGCATGCTGGTCAGACGTCCGTCCCATACCCACCATGTACCCCAGGCCGGCCTTCCCCACAGTGATCCCGTAATCAGGCAAATGGCCGCGAAAGTGGCGCCGGGCACTGCGGCGGCGCGCGCGGCAATTCCCGCCAAAGGGTGACGCCAGACAAGTTCCACAAGCGAAGCCACGGCAATCGCCATCCAGCCCCCCATGCCGAGCCATGCAGCCGGCACATGCAGGAAAAGAATGCGCACGGTCTCGCCTTGCAGCCTGTCCGGCGGCGCGGCCCAGAGCCCCCATGCAATGGCCGCGCCGGCAATGATTATCCCCGCCAGCAGGACCGGCAGCGTCAGCGGACGGGCAAGGCGCAGGAAACGGGCAGGATTCGCGAACTGGTGCATGCAATCTGCGTCTTGTCCCCGACCGCGCTTTAAGACAATGGTGTTTGTGCCTTGAGCCTGCGCACGATAGGCTGCATGCAAAGATTCGCGGAGAGGATAAATGGCGGAAGCCGAACCCGATTTTTTCAGCGACCCCGAAGTGATCGATCACCCAATCGAATACTTCAACGCGATGCGGGCGAAATGCCCGGTGGCAAAGGAACCCTATCAGGGCGCGCTGATGATCACCGGCTATGACGAAGCCATCGCGCTGCTCAATATCAAGGACGGTACCTGGTCTGCCAGCGTCAATGTGCTTGGGCCGCTCGCTGTCAACTTCGAACCACAAGGCGACGACATCTCCACCCAGCTCGACGCCGCCCGCCCGGCGATGCCCTGGTCCGATCACCTCGCCTGCTACGATGGCGAGAAGCACCAGACCCATCGCGACATTATGACACGTCTGCTGACTTACAAGCGTTTCAAGCAGAACGAAGAGTACCTCTACGGTCTCGCCGACAAGCTGATCGACAAGTTCATCGAGCGAGGCGAATGCGAAGTGATGCGCGAATATGCGCATGCCACGACGACCTACGCGATCTCGGACCTGCTGGGTATTCCGGAGGAAGACCGCCCGATACTCCTCGAAGCTATCGGCGCACCGCCAAGCCAGCTCGATGGCGACGTCGAGATGAAAGTCGGTTCCGATCCGCTGGTCGGCATGAAGCCCCTGTTCGATGGCTATTTCCGCGAGCGGCTGGAAAATCCCGGCAGTGACCTGATGAGCGAGCTGTCACAGGCAGTATTCCGCGATGGCCGGACCATTCCGTTCGAAACCATGTCGCTGATGGCGCGCTTCCTGTTCGGCGCCGGGCAGGACACCACGTCGCGGCTGATCGCCATGGCCATGCTGATACTCGCTGACGACAAGGCCCTGCAAAGCCGCCTGCGCGCCGGGCCCAATCGCATTCCCGACTTTCTTGAGGAAGTGCTGCGTTACGATCCGCCGGTGAAAGTCTCCTACCGGCTGGCTGTCAAGAAGACTGAACTAGACGGTCGGGAAGTCCCCGCCGGCACTGTTGCCACGGTCTGTCTCACCGGCGCCAACCACGATCCCCGCCATTTCGACCATCCGGAAAAGTTCGACATAGACCGGCCCAATGCACGCGATCACATGGCTTTCAGTCGCGGCCTCCACGCCTGCCCCGGCGCGCCGCTGGCTCGGATGGAATCGCGCATAGCCATAGAGCGCATTCTGGCCCGAACCACCGACATTCGCCTGTCGGATGAGCACCACGGACCACCCGATGACCGCCGTTATCGTTTCGAACCGACATTCAGTTTCCGCAGCCTGTCGGACCTGTACATCGAATTCACTGCAGCATAGGCAAACCATTATGAGCGACGACAAGGTAACCATGACCGAAGTAGAGCGGGCGACGCTCGAATTCGTCGCCCGGCACCGCGACCAGTATCTGTCTTCGGGCGGACGGGAAGGTCATGTGCTGGACTACCGCAATCTTGGCGGCCACCGTTTTACCACCACGCTGCTGCTGGAACACGTCGGACGCAAGAGCGGCGAACGGCGGATCACCCCGCTGATCTATGGCGACACCAATGGCGAGGTAGTGATCGTCGCCTCGAAGGGCGGCGCCGACGTTCACCCCGGCTGGTACTGGAACGTCAAAGCGGCAGACCAGGTAACCATTCAGATTGGCGGTCAGGCGTTTCGCTGCACATGGCGCGAACCCGAAGGCGAAGAACGCGCCAGGATCTGGGCCTTCATGTCTGAACTCTACCCGCCCTACCTGGATTACCAGACCGCCACCAAGCGGACGATCCCGGTACTGGTCCTGCAACCGGGCGAGGAAATCGATGCCCTGAAGGGATAAATTTTCGTTCTGAACGCATCCCTCGCCCTTAAAATTGACGGAAGGGCGACGTTAACCATGGGCATGACAGCTCATGACCCCCAACTCATCCGCGAGCAGCGCGGTTTGCTGCGCTGGCTAGGCTTTGGTTCCACGCCGGCTGTAACGCCACCGGATGCTGTTTCTGGCGCGGAGAACGAAACGGCGTTAGACCCGCGCGAACGGCGGCGGCGGCAGCTGCTGACCGATATCGGCAGTTTCGTCCTAACGCACCAGCTCGATGTGTCGCCCTATGGCCTGGCGATCGCCCACGATGTCATAACCGGCACGGATCAGCGCTTGGCACGCGCCATCGAAGCGAGAATCGCGCAGCGCCAGCCCCTCACCATGGACTGGCTTGAGGAAACCGGCCGGAGCAGTGGCCGCGGCGAGAGCGCGGCCTCGCTCGATGCGCTCATGGCCAAACTCGAGAGCAGTCTGGAGGAATTTTCCCGCACCGCGACCAACGCGCGATCGGTCACTACCGATTACAGCAGCGCTCTCCAAGCCCATGTCGGCGAGCTTGAGCAAGTCAGCAAGGCCGGAGTGGTCATTTCCGAACTGGCAAGCATCGCCAAGGTCATGCTCGAGCGCACTCGTGAAATAGAGCAGGAAATGAGCCGCAGCGAGCTGCAGACTCGCGCACTGCAATCGAGCCTCGACGAAGCGCGGCGCAAGGCCGACATGGATCATTTGACCGGCCTGCCCAATCGCCGCGCATTCGAAAGCGTGCTCGAAAGGGAACTCGCAGCGGCCAGGGAAGCGGGTGAGCCACTGTGTGTCGCCTTTTGCGACATCGATTATTTCAAGAAAGTCAACGATACGCATGGTCACGATGCCGGCGACCGGGTGCTCAAGGTGGTCGCGCAGATGCTGTCGAAAATTTCCGACGACAAGTGCCACGTGGCGCGCCACGGCGGCGAGGAATTCGTGGTCCTGTTTCGCGGCAAGACGCCCAAGGAAGCACAGCGCGTGCTCGACGATGCCCGCGAGGCCATGGCGGAGCGCCGGCTGGTCAACCGCGCGACCGACGTGCCGTTCGGCAAGATCACCTTTTCGGGCGGGATCGCCGATGTCCTTGCCTATTCCGGGCATCGAGAGGCGCTGAAAGCGGCTGACGATGCGCTCTATGCGGCAAAAGCAGCAGGCCGGAACCAGATCGCGGTAGCCGGCCGGCACGTGCAAATCGAACAGGCAGCCTGAACGAATTGCATAGTGTCGCGGCATGACCTACCTTTTCCGGATAACCAATCCGGGAGAACCCTGTCATGGCCTTTTCGCTGCATTCCGCTTCCGTCGGCACTTACCTTCAGATCCTGCCATCGGTGGCAGGACTCATCGACAAGGCCGAGGCGCATTGCCGGGAAAATGGCCTGGCCGATGAAGCGCTGACTGCCTGTAGCCTGGCACCCGATATGTGGCCCCTGGCCAAGCAGGTATTCGAATGCGGCCACCATTCGGCGCGCTGTATCGAAGGGCTTTGCAAGGGCGTGTTCGGGCCGGAAATCGACGCCAAGCCCACCGATTTCCCCTCGCTAAAGCGCGAAATCGCCGAGAGCATCACCATGCTCCAGGCCGTCGAACCTGCCGAGATCGACGCCATGGTGGGGCGCGACATGCGTTTCGAATTCGGCGAGCGCCGGATGGACTTCACGGCCGAGGACTTCGTCCTGACGTTTTCCCTGCCCAACTTCTATTTCCACGCCAATACAGTCTACGACATTTTGCGCGGTCAAGGGCTGAAGATCGGCAAGATGGACTATCTGGGCGCAATGCGTCTGAAACAATAATGCGTCTGCAACAATAATGCCGGAAAAAGCACGGAAATTCTCGATTGATCCTGCCTAAACAGCCGTATATTCAAGGCATCGGCCGATAAACGTTTCTTAAGCCCAATCCGCTAGGGCGCCCCACGCATGGGGAGACCGAAGCGGTGAACAAAACCACCGGACTGGAAATACTGGAGGCCGGCGCCGATCGCCGGGTTCGTGGCGGGATGCTGCTTGCCCAGGTGACCGTCTGCGCCTTGCTTGCCGCCAGCCTATTCGCCCCGGCTCCGCTGTCGACGATCCTGGCGGGCACCGCCCTTGCGCTGACTGTCGCCATCATCGTCCTGACAAGTGTCATCAGCCGCATCGCGCACAAGGCCGTGGTGGGTCTTTCATCCTCTTTCGAAGACGCCAAGGCCTCGCGCCAGCAGATTGAAGAGCTATTCGCTATGACCGACATGCTCCAGAGCGCCGAGGAGCACGAGGACGCCGGGGCCGTACTGATGGCCACCAGCCTGCGCCTTCTCCCCGAATTCGGCGGCGCGCTCTATGTCTTCAACAATTCGCGCGACCGGCTGGACCTCGCCAAGAGCTGGAACACGAGCGACGCCTTCGACCCGCCCGACAGCCTGCTGCCGCAGAGCTGCTGGGCGCTGAAGCGCGGCAAGCCGCATATCAACGACATCCGCGAAGGCACGCTGTGCTGCAGCCACCATATCGGCAGCGCCGGGATGGTCGAAGTACCGATGATGGCGCGCGGGCAGGTCTGCGGCCTGCTGGTCCTGGCGATCGACGGCGAACACTCGTTCAAGCGGCTGATGAAAATGCGCCGGCTGGCGCGCGCGCTGGCCGATTCCATGTCGCTCGCGCTGTCCAACATAGCCCTGCGCGAAACCCTGCGCACCCAGTCGCTGCGCGATCCGCTGACCGGCCTCTACAACCGGCGCTATATGGAAGACGCGCTCAGCCGCTATATCAGCCTCAACGAACGAACCGGCGGCGCGACATCGGTGCTGATGATCGATCTCGACAACTTCAAGGCGCTCAACGACCAGCATGGCCACGGCAAGGGCGATGCGGTGCTGCGCGATGTCGCCGCCCAGCTTGTCGGCAGCCTGCGCCCCTCGGACGTGGTCAGCCGCTACGGCGGCGAAGAACTGCTGGTGATCCTGCCCGGCTGCGATTCGCAGGACGCCTTCCTCAAGGCCGAAGTCATCCGGCACCGAATCGAAAGCCTGAGCGAAGCCCACGGCGCCGCCATCAGTGCGTCGATCGGCATTGCCAGCGTGCCCGAAACCTCTGCCGGCGCCTCCGACGTCGTGCCGATGGCCGATGCGGCGCTCTATGCTGCAAAGCAGGACGGCAAGAATTGCGTCCGCGTCGCCGACAAGCGTAGCGGCAAGGAGGAATTCCAGCCGCGCCTCGCCGTCGGCTGAGCTATCTGCGAACCGGGTGGCATGGCTGCAATAGTCTGGTAACAGGCGCCATGCACAAGCCCCGCCCGATCGATTGTGCCGGTCCCGACGCCCCGCACGCCTTCGACGGCATTCCCCTGCTGCCTCGCAGCGGCGAGCTCGACGATCCCTGCCCCACCTGCGACATGCATGGCCAGTGGAACAGCCAGATCGACCTCGGCAGCTTCCGCTCGATCCGGGTGATCTGCAAGCATTGCGACGGGCGCGGCTGGATCGAGACAGGGGGCGATCTGGTGCCCTTTCCCGATATCGTCATGACGCCGATGGGCTACCCGCGCTGGGTGGTGCGATTCAGACGCCCTGTCTGAGCGGACAAGAGAAAGGCCGCGGCAAAGCGCGGCCTTTCCCAATTCGCAATTTCAGCCCGGCCTAGTCGTCCTTGAGGAAGGCAGGCAGGTGGTCGGGATTACCACCCTCTTCGCGGTCGCGGCGCGGGGGCCGGTCGTCACGGTCGCGGCGCGGGCCGCGGTCACTGTCACGGCGGGGGCCACGATCACGGTCGCCACGCGGGCGACGGTCGCCGCCACGGTCGCCGCGATCGCCGCGCGGTTCACGCGGTTCGCGCGGCGGGCGGGTGTCTTCGAGTTCCTCACCCGTCTCCTGGTCGACCAGCCGCATCGACAGGCGGACCTTGCCGCGCTGGTCGATCTCGAGCACCTTGACTTTCACTTCCTGGCCTTCGGAAACCACGTCGGTCGGCTTTTCCACCCGCTCGTTGCGCATTTCCGAAACGTGAACGAGGCCGTCCTTGCCGCCCATAAAATTCACGAACGCGCCGAAATCGACAATGGTGACGACCTTGCCGTTGTAGACCTTGCCCACTTCCGGCTCCTCGACAATGCCGAGAATCCAGGCCCTGGCCGCTTCGATCTGATTGAGGTCGGACGAGCTGATCTTGATCAGGCCCTCATCGTCGATGTCCACCTTGGCGCCGGTTTCGGCGACGATCTCGCGGATTACCTTGCCGCCCGTGCCGATGACGTCGCGGATCTTCGACTTGTCGATCTGGATCGTCTCGATGCGCGGGGCGTGAGCGGAAAGCTCGGTGCGCGTGCCGCTCAGCGCCTTGGACATTTCGCCCAGGATATGCGCGCGGCCGCCCTTGGCCTGCGCCAGCGCCGCCTGGAAGATCTCGCGGGTGATGCCGGCCACCTTGATGTCCATCTGCATCGTGGTGATGCCTTCGGTAGTGCCGGCCACCTTGAAGTCCATGTCGCCGAGGTGATCCTCGTCGCCCAGGATGTCCGAGAGTACGGTGAACTGGTCACCTTCAAGGATCAGACCCATGGCAATGCCCGAAACCGGACGCTTGAGCGGAACGCCTGCGTCCATCATGGCGAGCGACCCGCCGCAGACCGTCGCCATCGACGACGAACCGTTGGATTCGGTAATGTCCGAGACCACGCGGATGGTGTAGGGGAACTCGTCCTTCGACGGCAGCACCGCCTGCAGCGCCCGCCAGGCGAGCTTGCCGTGGCCGGTATCGCGGCGCGAAGGTGCGCCGAAACGGCCAACTTCACCAACCGAATAGGGCGGGAAGTTATAGTGCAGCATGAAGTTGGAGTAGGACAGGCCTTCGAGTCCGTCGATCATCTGCTCGCCGTCCTTGGTGGCCAGCGTGGTGGTGCAGATCGCCTGTGTCTCGCCCCGGGTGAACAGCGCCGAGCCATGGGTGCGCGGCAGGAAGCCGGCTATGGCTTCGATCGGGCGGACTTCGTCGACCTTGCGTCCATCGATACGGGTGCCGTCCTTGAGGATGGCGCCGCGCACGATATCGGCCTCGACTTTCTTGACCGTCTTGATCGCGACCATCTGGGTCTGCGCGTCCTCGTCGGCGAAAGCGGCCTTGGCCTTGTCGCGCGCGGCATTGAGCGCGTTCGAGCGTTCCGACTTGTCGGTCAGCCTGTAGGCATCGGCGATATCCTTGCCGATCAGCTTCTTGAGCTGGTCCTTGATCGCCGAATTGTCGCTGACGGCGATGTCCCAGGGATCCTTGGCTGCCTTTTCGGCGAGATCGATGATCAGGTTGGCGACTTTCTTGCACTCATCGTGCGCGAAGATCACCGCACCAAGCATGACTTCCTCGGAAAGCTCGCGCGCCTGCGATTCGACCATCATGACGGCATTGCCGGTGGCGGCGACAACCAGGTCGAGATCGCCGGCGGCGGCCGCGTCCTGCTTGGGATTGAGGGTATATTCGCCATCCTCATGGCCAACGCGAACCGCGCCGATCGGGCCCATGAAGGGAACGCCCGAAATGGTCAGCGCCGCCGAAGCCGCGATCATCGCGAGAATATCGGGTTCGGTCTCGCCATCATAGGAGAGGACCTGGGCGATAACGTTGATTTCGTTGTAGAAGCCTTCGGGGAACAGCGGGCGGACCGGCCGGTCGATCAGGCGGGAAACCAGGGTTTCCTTTTCAGTGGCGCCGCGTTCGCGCTT